>CAYZQM010000182.1:0-14098 GCA_964480175.1 uncultured Sandaracinaceae bacterium | reverse complement strand
CGAATGCGGGGCTCCCGCGCGGCCGAATGCAGCAGTTGTTCTTACGCAGGCCCTAGCCGACTCGCTCGTTGGCGCGAGGGGTCGGCCCAGCGTATGAGCCGGCGATGCGGACGCTGCTCGCCACCGGTCTCTCGCTCCTCGCCCTCACCGCCGCGGGCTGCCGGCCGCTGGTGCCTTGCTCCGACGAGGAGCCGTGCGACGTCGACTTCCTGTGCCTGCCGGACTCCACGGGGACGAACTACTGCATGGCCGAGTGCACTCCGTCGCGCGACCTCACCGTCTGCATCGACGGCTCGCTGTGCATCCCGACCGGCGCTGACAACGGCGCTTGCTACACGGGAG
Source organism: uncultured Sandaracinaceae bacterium (assembly GCA_964480175.1). Classification (GTDB taxonomy): domain Bacteria; phylum Myxococcota_A; class Polyangia; order Polyangiales; family Sandaracinaceae; genus CAYZQM01. The sequence continues at coordinate 13,756 of CAYZQM010000182.1, read as the reverse complement.
GGCGGACGCCCGTGGGAAGCAACTGCTCGAGCCACCTGGACTGCGTGCGCGGCGCGATGTGCGTCGGCGCGGTCGGCACGGATGAGGCCGAGTGCTTCCACGCGTGCGACCTCGGTGCGACGGCGGGGTCGGGCGCGTGCCCGATGGGCCTGCGCTGCACCGACACGACCGCAGGCAACGGCTTCTGCATCTGAGCGCGCTTCCTCGCGCAGGAGTCAGCGCGAGCAGAAGTGCTCGTAGTCGATGTACGAGGTGATCTCGGGGTGGTCGCCGCAGACCGGGCAGCCCGGATCGCGTCGCAGCTTGAGCGTGCGGAACTGCATCTTGAGCGAGTCGTACGTGAGCAAGCGACCGACGAGCGGCTCGCCCTGCCCGAGCAGGATCTTGATCGCTTCGGTGGCTTGGATGGTGCCGACGACGCCCGGCAGGATGCCCAGCACGCCCGCCTCGGCGCAGCTCGGCGCGAGGTGCGCGGGCGGCGGCTCGGGATAGAGGCAGCGGTAGCACGGCCCCTTCTTCGGCCAGAACGTCGTGACCTGCCCGTCGAAGCGGAAGATGCTCCCGTGCACCACGGGGATGTCCTTCCAGACGCTCGCGTCGTTCACGAGGTAGCGGGTGGGGAAGTTGTCGAGGCCATCGACGATCACGTCCCACTTCTGATCGAAGATCCGATCGACGTTGCCGCTGTTGAGCCGCTCCTGGAACTTCAGGATCTTCACGTCGGGATTGAGGTTCGTGAGCGTCGTCTCCGCGCTGTCGACCTTGGGCGCGCCGAGCCGGTCGGTGCCGTGCATCACCTGCCGCTGGAGGTTGCTCGCATCGACGGTGTCGTTGTCGACCAAGCCGAGCGTGCCGACGCCAGCCGCCGCGAGGTAGAGCGCCGCCGGCGATCCGAGCCCGCCCGCGCCGAGCAAGAGCACGCGCGACTCGAGGAGGCGCTTCTGCCCTTTCTCGCCCACCTCGGGCAAGAGCAGGTGGCGCGAGTAGCGATCGAGCTGGGCCGCGCTCATCTCGACCGGCTTGTCCACCGGATAGCCCGCGTCCTTCCAGCGCACGAAGCCGGGGTTCGCGCTCTCGACGTGCTCGTAGCCGAGCAGGCTCAGGGTGCGCGCGGCGAACGCGGAGCGGATGCCACCAGCGCAGTACACGACGATGCGCGCCTTCTTGTCGGGCAGCTTCGACTCGGCCTGCATCTCGAGGAAGCCCCGCGGCAGGTGCACCGCGCCGGGGATGAACCCGCTGCGCCACTCGTCCTTCTCCCGCACGTCGACGAGCAGGTACGGCTCCTTCGCCTCCAGCCGCCTCAGCACCTCCTCGAGCGGCACCTGGGCGATCTCGCCCTTCACGTTCTGGAGCATGTCGGAGTAGGTCTGCGCCATGAGAGCCGCCTTCGAAGGGGGAAATGTCGAGGCGCTGTTCTGGAACAAAGCCGTGCTCTGTCAACGTGTTGGCGGACACCTCATGCACCATCGCGAAATTCCCCATCGAAGAATGCGGGTTTGTCTCGCCCCACGACGTCATCCCTCGATCCCGAGTAGCATCGCGCGATGGTCTCGCTTGCCCGTGCGCTTCGATGCGGTCTCCCTCTGATCGCGGCGAGCGCTGCGATCCCCTTCAGCCTCGCGTGTGATCCGCCGCTCGATGCGCCCGACGCGGGGGACGGCGGCGTTCGCGACGCGGGCTTCGACGCGGGGCGTCCGCCCGACACCGGACCGGTGCGCGCCATCTTCGCGCTCGCGCGCACGGGCGACACGCCCGACTTCTTCGCCTCCCCGTGGCCTTCGGATCTCCGCCTCTTGCCCGAGGGCACCCCCGATCTGACGGGCTTCCCCAACCCCTTCCGCGTCGCGCTGCTGGACGACTACGTCGACGCGATCGAGCGCAGGCAGGTGGGCTACGCGACGAACGGCGCGGTGTACTTCCGCTTCTCTCGCTCGGTCGACGTCGCGACGCTGCCCGCCGACGCCGCAGCGACGATGGTCGCGGGCGCGTCCGTGTTCTTGATCGACGTCGATCCCGACAGCCCCGAGCGGGGCACCCGCCACCCGTGCTTGGTCGACTACGAGGATCGAGACACGGCGTTCTGGCGCGGAGAGACCGTGACCATCCGCCCCGTGCCCGGCATCGCGCTCGCGGGCGATCGAACGTACGCCGCGGTGGTCACCCGGGACGTGCTGCCGGAGGCGGGCGGGACGTTCGCCCTCGACGACGACTTCGCCGCGCTCCTCGGCGACGACGCGTCCGACCCGGTGATCGTCGAGGCCCGCGCGACGTACCAGCCGGCGCTGGATGCGCTCGTCGAGCTCGGCGTGCCGCTCGAGAGCCTGCTCTCCCTCGCGGTGTTCACCACGCAGGATCCCACCGCGATCGCGTTCGCCCTGCGCGACTGGCTGCGCGACGAGAGCGAAGAGGTGCGCGTTCCGCCCGATGTCGTCGAGGACAGCTGGTCGCCCGGGAGCGGCGGCAGCGGTGTGGTCGAGTTCGTCGGCCGCTACGTGGCGCCGGTCTTTCAAGAGGGCGAGATCCCGTATTCGGACGAGGGGGGCGCGATCGATCTGGACGCCGACGGCGCGCCCACGCTGCACGGCACCTACGAGGCGCGCTTCTCCGTCACCATCCCCGCGGGCGTGCCGGTGCCTCCGAACGGCTTCCCCCTGGTGCTCTACTCGCACGGCACGGGCGGCGACTTCCGCAGCTACCTCAGCGACGACACCGCGCACCTCTTGGCCGAGCAGGGCTACGCGACGATGGGGATCGATCAGATCCACCACGCCGCGCGCAACCCGACCGACCAGTCGCCCGAGGTCCTCTTCATCAACCTCTTCAATCCCGACGCGGTCCGCTTCAACACGCTGGAGAGCGCGATCGACATCGTCCAGCAGGCGCGCGCCGCGGCGCGGATGGAGGTCCCCTCCTTCGTCCCGATCGAAGGCGGCCCGGTGCGCTTCGATCCCGAGCGCTTCTACTTCTTCGGACACTCCCAAGGCGGCCTCGTCGGACCGCTCTTCTTGGGCACCGACGACTCGGTCCGCGGCGGCGTGATCTCGGCGGGCGGCGCGCTGATCGGCTACGCGATCCTCGAGAAGATCGAGCCCGTCTCGATCCCCCTCATCGTGACGACGCTGCTGCGCCTCCCCGGCGGGAGCGACGCGTTCGCCATCGAGGGTTTCGACTTCGATCACCCGGTCATCACGCTGCTCCAGGGCTGGATCGAGCCGAGCGACCCGGCGAACTACGGGCGCTTCGCGCTCGACGCGCCGCGCGAGGGCTTCGCGCCCAAACACATCCTCTCGACGGAGGGCCTGCGCGACGCGTACGTCTCGCCGGGATCGATCGAGGCGCTCGCGATCTCGATGCGGGTGCCGCTGATGGCGCCGGTCTCGCGACCCGTGCCGGCGTACGAGCTGCTCGGCATCCCCGTGATGGGCACGAGCGTGAGCCTGAACGCGGGGGGCGGCCTGGCGACCGCGGGGCTCCTGCAGTTCCCCGACGACGGCCACTTCGCCGTCTTCAACAACGACGCGGCGATGGCGCAGATCTCGGGCTTCTTCGCGTCGCTCCACGAAGGCGAGACGCCGACGATCCCCGCGGCGCCCTGAGCGGGATCACGCGGCCTCGAGCACCTCGGCGTCCTCGCCCTGCCAGCCCTCGGCCTCGGCGTAGCCCTTGAGCTCGCGCTTCATCGCGCGACGCGCGCGGTGCAAGCGAGACATCACGGTCCCGATCGGACAGCCCAAGATCAGCGCGGCGTCGCGGTAGGAGCGCTCGTCGAGATCCACGAGCTCGATGACCCGCCGGAAGTCGGGATGCAGCTTCTGCAGCGCGGCCTTCACCTCGTCGGAGAGCGCCTCGGTCGGCAGCGGCTCCAGGGCGCGCTGCGCCGCGTGGTGCTGCTCGGCGGCGTAGACCTGCCCGAGGATCTCACGCTCGCGGCGGCGGCGGCGGTAGCCGTTCACGAAGGTGTTGAAGAGGATGCGGTGCATCCAGGCGCGGCCGTTGGTGCCGGGCTGGAAGCGATCGAAGAAGACCCAGGCGCGCATGATCGCTTCCTGCACCAGGTCTTCGGCCTCGGCGCGGGAGCCGGAGAGGCGCGCCCCCGCCGCCACCAGCTCGCTGCGATGCGCCAGGACCTCGCGGGCGAATAGCTGTCGCTGCTCGGGGCCATGGCAGGCGCGCTCCTCGATGAGGAACTCCCCGCTCTCATCGAGCCGCGCGTGGTGGGTGCCGGTGTCGTCGATCATCGCGTCCATGGGCTGGGCCCTTGAGCAATGGCCAGGCCAGCACCGGACGTTCGCCTTTTTCCCCATGGAATCACGGACAGTTGCGCTCGCTCCGCCGCGGGCGGATGCCACGTTGTCGACAGCCGCACACGGGGCCGTGTCAGCGTGTCAGCGCTCGGCCGCCTCGGTCCAGAGCGGGCTCGACCACGCCATCTCGCCGTCGACTTGCTCGACCTTGGCGTAGGCCCACGGGCTCGACAGCTCGGCCTCGAGCGTCGCCTCGATCCCCTGCGCGGTCGTCTCGGCGATGATCCCGTCCGGCCCGACGAGCGCGACGGAGCGTAAGGGCGCGCAGCCGGCGGCCCGCACGATCACCCGCGCGCCGCGCTTCACCTCGCTGCCCATGGGCGAGCCCTCCGCGTCGACGTCGAGGTAGATCGGCACGCCGCTCGTCGCGTACGAGCGCCGCGCGCGCAGCGCCTCGAGGATGTGGGATCGATCGTTGTGCTCGACCTGCACCGCGGTGAGCCCGGTGCGGAAGGGATCACGTTTGCGGCCCACGCCGTGGTGGAACAGCAAGCCGTGCCCGTCGGAGCACGCGATGAACCCGAAGCGCGCGCCGCGACGCAGCACCGCATCGACCATCTGATCCCGCAAGTCGCCGCGGCCGCCCAGCGGATGATCCGCGCTGAGGTAGCAGCCGTGGCAGGAGCAGATCTCCCAGATGGGCTGCACGCTGGGGTCGTGCGCTGCCTCGTCGGCCCCGGTCCAGCCGACGTGGTGCGGTACCGCGATCGATCCGGTCTCGCGCAGGCGCGCGATGAGCCCCTCGCCCGTGGGCTCGCGATCGCGCGAGACGATGTCGGTGCCCCGCCGATCGCTGTAGACGACCTTGTGCCCCGGGCCCGGGTACGCCCGTCCGGTCCACTCGTAGGCGAAGAGCGTCGAGAACGATCCCAGCCCGGGCGCGCCGGGCGCGTGGTGCTGCTCCGCCACCGCTTCGAGGTAGCGCCACTCGCCCGGACCGATGCGCTTGCCGAGGAACGACTCGTGATCCGAGAGCGCGCAGAAGTCGTCGCCGTACTCGTGGCGCGCGCGCAGGTAGGGCTCGTGCGCGGTCCCGCACCCATCCGAGTGCGCCGAGTGCTGGTGGATGTCGCCGAAGAGGGTGTGCCGCTTCCAGCGCGTGGCCGGATCGGCGGCGCGAGGGCGGAGACGAACGGGCGCTTCGCTCGCGCGCGCGACCACCGTCGGGGTAAGCGTGGCGCGACCTCCCTCTGGGGCGTCCATCGTCTCGATCACGATCCCCTGTCGCTCGCGTCGCGCGGTCAGCAGACGCTCGCCCGCCGCGATCGCGCTGACGCGTCGGCCGCGGCAGCCCCAGTCGCCGCCGCCGAGCGGCGCGCGTGGCCCGAAGCCCAGCGCGGTCAGGTCTTGGCGCCAGAAGCAATGCGAGCCGCGACCGAAGATCGCGAGCGCGCCGTCGGGGCCGACGAGCAGCGAAGGAAACTCGAAGCCTTGTTCCTCGCCCTCGCGGTCTCGATCTCTGTCCGTCATTGGCGCGCTCGGCGCGTGCACCGCCCCGTCCGCATCGACGAAGTAGACGGCGATCCACTTGGTGAGATCGGGGACGTGGGTGTCCTCGCGGACGTTGTGATGGAACGCGACCCAGGTGCCCCCGTCGGTGATCGCGAGCGCGGGCGCGGCCGCGGTCCCTCGATGTCGCCACACCTCGATGCGACGCGCGCCTCGCGCGAGGATCACCCGTGATCCCCCGGCGTCGCGCTCGATCACGACGTGCTCGTCGCCCGCGAACGCGCGGTCTTCGTCGGACGGATCATCCGTGATCCAGGGGACGTCCCCGTGCGCCAGATCGAGCAGCGCCGCGCCGCTCGCGATCGCCGCGGGCTCGCGGACCTGCACGCCGGGCTCGAGCTCGAGTGGGAACATCAAGTGCGCCTCGCCCGCGTCGCTCCCGCCGAGCCAAGCGATCGCGTGCAGCGCGATCCCCGCGTCGCTCACCGCGAGTCGCGGGCTGCGCAGGTAGCGATCGGGCTGCTGGGGGACGAGGACGGGATCAGCCACCCAGAGGACGTGCCTCAGGCGGCGCCGCAGATCCAGCTTTCGGCACGGCGCGCTCGGGCGGCAGGCCGATCGCCTGGGCGCGCCGCGGCTCGCGGAGCGCGAGCGAGAGCGGGATCGCCGCGAGCGTTCCGAGGACCACCGCGCCGAGCCCGAGCACGCCGCCCTCCGCGCCGAACGGTCCTCCCGTGAACAGATCGTGTCCGGGCGCGATGGTGCGGGTCACCCACGCGCCCTCGACCTCGTTGCCGCTCACGGCCATCCCCAGCCAGCACTGCATGAGGTTCCACCCGAAGTGCAGGCCCATCGACGCGCCGAGCTCCCCACGGATCACGAACGGCACCGCCAAGAACACCCCCGCGAGCCCGATGTTCGTCATCGCCAGCAGCGAGGGGTTCGGGTTGAGCAAGTGAGCGAGCGCGAAGCCGAAGGACGTGATCAGCGTCGCGCCCACGAGGCCTCGCACCCGCGTCGCAGGCGCGCCGCCGATGCCCTCGGCGAGGTTCGTGAGCAGGTAGCCGCGGAAGAGGAGCTCTTCGTGGATGGCGACCATCCCGAAGAGCACGATCGAGAGCGCGAGCGATCCGGGGCTCGGTCCGAGCCAGGTGTACTCCGCCCAGCCGCAGAGCGACTCGAGCAGCGCGATGCCCCCGATGAGCGCCGCCCCGAGGAGCGCGCCCCAGAGCGACCCGAGCGCGGCGCGCGGCGTCGTGGGGATGCCGAGCTCCAGCAGCGGACGCCGCCTGTCGACGAGCCACGCGGTGAGCAGGATCGACGGAACCAGCACGACGAAGTTGAGGGTGAGCGACGCACCGATGCTGTTCAGGCGCGCGAGGAGCGCGACGAGGATCGCCGGGACCGCGAAGATCACGATGACGACGCCCAGGACGGCGAGTCGGAACGGGGCACGCAGCCGCCGCTCCTCGGGGTGGACGAAGAACGACAGCACCAGAGAGAAGACGTCGCTCACAGCGCCGCGGGCCGCTCTTCGGGCGCGGGCGCGCTCCCCCGCCAGAGCGAGGACACGCCGAGGCAGATGCCCGCGATCAAGAACTGGCAGGCGCGAGCGACCAGCGCGATCCCGATCGCGCGCGCAGGATCATCCGCGAGACCGAGCGCCGGCGCGAAGATGCGGTACGCGCCCTCGGTCACGCCCACTTGGTTGGGCACGAAGTCACCGAGGCCCGCGCCGACCAAGTGGATCGCCTGCGACACCAGCGCGGACACCACGGTGAGCGAGCCGCCCACGGAGACCAAGAGCACGCCGTACTGCAGCGCCTGCAGCATGCGGCCGAACGTGGTCGCGGCGATCGCGGGGCTCCACGGCGTCGCGTCGCGGAGGGCCTCGTCGAAGTTCTGACCGTGCGCCGCGAGCGCGCGGATCCGCTTGCCGAGCCACCCTCCGATGCTCGCCTTGCGGGTCGCGAAGATGATCGCGCTCCCGATCACGCCGGTGACCGCGGCGTTCACGAGCACCATCCACGCGAGGGCGGAGCCGGGGCTGCCCCACCAGACGGCGACGAAGCAGGGCACCGAGATCAGCGTGTTGGCGAGCAGCGTGACCGCCTGCAGGCGGGTGCCCACCGCGGCGGATCGCGCCCCGCCGACGTACGGCGCGAGCGACGCAGCGCGGGCGACCTCGCCACCCGCGCGACCGCCCGGCAGCAGGATCATGATCCCGTACGCCATCATCGCGGAGCGCACCCACACCGCGAGGGGGACCTTCTTCGCGGGCGCGCCGAAGAGGACCCGCAGGGCGACCACGTCCATCGCGAGCCACGCGATCTCGAGGGCGAGCACGACCGGCAGCCACACGCCCGCGCCGATCAGCGTGTCGAGCACGGCCTGCGGGCCCGCGTCGCGGATCAAGAGGACGATGGCGCCGAGCCCGAGCACGAGGAGCAGCGGGCGTCCGATGCGCTTGGCCCAGCCCCACCAGTCGGTGCGCTGCACTCCAGGCTCGCTCGGCGGGCTCTCGGACATGTCGCGCGGACCCTAGCAGTTGCCCCCAGCAGTTGCCCGGCGGCCTCGGACCGCGCGTCAGGTCTTTCGCGCCACGAGACGCCGGAAGCCGACCGCGAGCAGCGGGGTGCGCTCGCTGCCCTCTCGCTCGACCAGCGCGCCGTAACGACACCGCTCGCGCAGGATCGCGTCGAACGTCGGGCCGGGACCGAGCACCGAGACCGCCTGTCCTTCGCGGAGCTGCGCGAAGCGCAGCACGTCCTGCGCGAGGTCGCCGAAGCGCGCGGGCGGCGTCGGCTTGAGCGAGCCCACGACGTGCTCGAGCCGCACGCGCGCGATCACGCTCTCGCCGATCCAGACGTCCAGCTCACCGCCGCCGTCGTGCACCACGACGCCGGGCGTCGGGCCGTGCCGCGGATCCTCGACCACCACCCCGAAGCCCACGCGCGGTCCAGCGCGTCCGGGTCCGCCGAGCGCGGCGCGCGCTTGCTCGAGGCTCGGAGGTCCGCTCGGCTCGGGACGATCGGCGAGCGCCGGGAGTCGAACGGGGTGCTTGGGGACCATCGAAGCTCGCTATGCGGCCCCGTCCCGCTCGGCGCCAGCCGTGAGAATGCGCGCAGCCCCGCGCGCCCTGGGGTGCCCATCGCGCGCCGAGTCGGGCACTCTCGTCTGCGAGGTCCCCATGCGATACGTCGTCTTCTTCGCTTCCCTCCTCGCCTTGGCCGTCCTTCCCTCGTGTGAGGACCGGCGCACCCGCCCCGACGGCGGAGGAGGAGGCGACACGACCGAGACGGCCGGTGAGTGCGGCGACGGGATCGACAACGACGGTGACGGTCTCTTCGACTGCGACGATCCCGACTGCGGTCCGGAGGCGCGGTGCAACTTCGACGCAGGCCCGCGGCGCGACACCGGCTTCGATGAGTGCAGCGGCGTCGACTACAACGCCGAGACCCGCAACGCGCCGATCGACATCGTCTGGGTGATCGACAACTCGGGCTCGATGAGCGAGGAGGCCGGCCAGATTCAGATGCGCCTCAACAACTTCGTGACCGCGATCGAGGCGGCCGGCATCGACGACTACCACGTCGCCATGATCACGACGCTCGGCTTCGTGGACGTGCCCGAGCCGCTGCGATCCGACACCGAGCGCTACCTCTTCGTGGACACCAACGTGCAGTCGTCCGACTCGTTCATGTGGGCGCTGAACCGCATCCCGATGATCACCGACTTCTTGCGGCGCGACGCGACGACCCACTTCGTGTTCGTCACCGACGACGAGAGCGCGATGCCGTACACGACGTTCCGCGACTCGATGCGGACGGCGCTCGGGCATCCGTTCACTGCGCACGCCATCGTGTCGCCCCCGGGCTCCAGCCACGTGTTCGGCCCGTTCACCATGCCGGGCTGCGCGGGTCCGAGCGGCGAGGCAGCCGACAACGGCGACGAGTACTGGGAGCTCGCGCTCTCGACCGGCGGGCTGCAGCTGTCGATCTGCACCGAGGAGTGGGGTGTGCTCTTCAACCAGTTGCTCGCCTCGGTCGCGGTGCCCACGCGCATCCCCTGCTCGTTCGACATCCCGGTGCCCGAGGACGGCAACGTCGATCCGAACCTGGTGAACCTGGTCTACACCCCGAGCTCGACGGGCGTGCCGGTGACCATCCCCCGCGCGGCGACCGGCGACTGTCTCGGCGATGGGTTCACCTGGGTCTACGACGATCCCATCACCCCGACCGCGATCCTCCTGTGCACCGAGGCGTGCACCACCGTCGACGACGACGCGGCCGGCATGATGCGCATCCAGCTCGGCTGCGAGACCATCCTCGAGTGATGGGTCGTAGGGGCGGCCGGCGTGGCCGCCCTCGCTGCGCGCGGAGGGCACCCACGAGGGGTGCCCCTCCATCCGACGACGTGGCTACGGTGCGCCGTTCGCCTGCCAGAACGCGGCGAGGCGGCGCAGCCCTTCTTCGGTGCTGATGGGCGCCTGGTATTGGAGGTCGCGGCGCGCCGCGCCGAGGTCGAAGTAGTGCGAGGTGCCCAGCTGCTCGGCGACGAAGCGCGTCAGCGGCGGCTCCACGTCGGGCCTCGTCCAGCGAAACACCCGCTCGACGATCGAGCCCATCGCGAGCGCGACGGGGAGCGGCACCTCGCGAGCGCGCTCGGGCAGCCCCGCGGCGCGCAGCATCCCGAAGATGATCTCGCGCACCTTCAGCGGCTCGCCCTGCGCGATGAAGTAGGCCTTGCCTGCGCACGCCGCCGCCCCCGACAGCACGTCCCACGCGCAGAGATGAGCGTGCACGGCGGAGTCGATGTGCGTGGCGTCGATCATCGCGTGCCCACCTCCGACCAGCACCAGCCGGCCCTTGCGAGCGCGGTCCAAGATGCGCGGCGCGAGGTTGGGATCCCCCGGTCCCCACACCAAGTGCGGCCTGAGCGCGACCGTGCGCAGCGTCTTGCCGTTCGCGAGCACCGTACCGTCTGCGGCCAGCACGGCGCGCTCTGCGATGGCTTTGGTCTCCGGGTACGGCGCGGAGTGATGCTCGGGATAGGGCGCCGACTCGTCGAGCCCTTTCACGTCCGCGCCGCCGTGCACCACGCTCGGGCTCGAGGTGAAGACGAGCTTGTCGATCCCTCTGGCCTTCATGGCCTCGATCACGTGCTCCGTGCCGCGCACGTTCGACGCGTAGTAGTCGCGGTAGGGACCGATCACGCCGGCCTTCGCGGCCACGTGGAAGACGCCGGCGACGTCCTCGGTCGCGCGCGCGACGGCGTCTCGATCCGCGACGTCACCGCGCACCAGCGTCACCTGATCTCGCTGCGCGAGCTCGTTCAGCGCGTCGGGCGCGCTCCGGTTGAGCGCGACGACGTGGTGGCCGCGCGCGATCAGCGCCTTCGTCAGCGCCAGGCCGATGAAGCCCGACGCGCCCGTCACCAGGAGCCTCATCGCGAGAGCTCCGAGGCGGCCCACACGGCGAGCTTCTCTCGCCCGATCTTGGCGTTGTGGCGGATGTCGACGGGGAACGGCTCCCGCGCCACGAGCACCACGTCGACGGGCATCGAGCGGCTCTTCGCGAAGTCGAGCAGCCGATCGCCGAGCGCGCGCCGCTCCGCGCGCGAGAGCGTCGCGTCCTCGGGCTCGATGCACACGACCACCTTGCCGCGCGCGTCCACCAGCGCGGAGCGGTGCACGTCGGGGTGCGCGTTGAACGGGCCCTCGAGCACCTCGGTGAACAGATCCCCGCTCGGTCGCCGCACGCGCTGCGACTTGCGCCCGCAGTACCAGAGCCGCCCGCGCGCATCGAGCCAGCCCACGTCGCCGGTCCGATGGAAGAGCGCGCCGTCGATGTCGAGCTTGTGCTTGCGGGTCTCGTCGTCCTGGCCGAAGTAGCCGTCCGTCACTTGTGGGCCGCTGACGGTGATCTCTCCGATCGCCCCGGGCTCGGCGCGCAGCGACGGGTCGAAGGTGTCGATCGGCGCGTCGCGGATGCGGAGGATCTCCAGCGTCACGCTCGGCACCGGCTCGCCGACGCAGATGCCCTTCCCTGCGGCCATCTGCGCACCGGTCTCACCGAGGATGGTGCGGTGATCGATGCTCGCGATGGGCAGCGACTCCGTCGCGCCGTAGGGCGTGTGAATCCGCGCGTCGTCGGGCAGGCAGCGCGCCATGCGCTCGAGGATGCGAGGCGCGACCGGGGCGCCCGCCGAGATGACGCGGCGCAAGGTCGAGAACACGTGCCCCCGCGGCGCGGCCCAGCGCGAGACCGTGTCGAGCAGCGCGGGCGAGCCGAAGAGGTTCGTGCACCCGAAGTCGGAGACCGCCGCCGCGATGCGCGTGGGATCCACCGACGCGGGGCGCGTCGCGTCCATCTCGGGGATGATCGTCGTCATGCCGAGCGCGGGATCGAAGAGCGCGAAGAGCGGGAACGTAGGCAGGTCGATCTCCCCAGGCGCGATGCCGTAGAGATCGCGGATGGCGTCGATCTGCGCCAAGAAGTTCTGGTGGCGATAGACGGCGCCCTTGGGCACGCCGGTCGAGCCGCTCGTGAAGAGGATCGCGGCGACGTCGGACGCGCTGACCTGCTCGGGATCGAGCTTGCCGACGCCGCGCCATCGCACTTCGGCGAGGGGATACGCGCCGAGCACCGCGCTGAGGCCGTAGCGCTCGGACACCATCACGTTGATCTTCACGCTCGGCTTTCCCCACCCGAGCGCGATGCGCGCCGCATGGGCCTTGGCGATGCCCACGAACGCGTGCGGCTCGGCGCGCTGAAGGCACGTCTTGAGCGAAGCGATCCCCATCCCGGGATCCACCATCACCGGGGCGATGCCCGCCTTGAAGAAGGCGAACACGAGCCGGAACAGATCGAGCGACGGCGGCACCATGAGGACCGCGCGCTGACCGCGCTCGATCCCCATCGCGAGCAGGCCGAGCGCGAGCGTGGTGCTCTCCTCGTCGAGCTGCCGGTAGGTCAGGCGCTGCCGGCTGCCGTACCGGTCGTGCAGCACGATCGCGAGGACATCCGGCTGATCGCGGGCCATCCGCGTCAGGTGCGAGGCGACGTTCGCGAACGACATGGGCCTCAGCGGAACGCGTAGCCGGCGGAGAGCAGGACGCGGAAGCCGTGCTCCGTGCCCTCCTGTCCGGTCGCGAGCGTCCCGCCCCCGGCGAACGAGTGCCAGTAGCCGACCCAGGTGAAGTCGACCGCGTACGCGAGCCCGAAGTCGAGCGCGCCGGACACGCTACCGCCGACGTCGAAGCCGATGGTGTCGCCGCCGCCGAACGCCGCCGTGATCGGTCCTCGATCCACGGCGATGCGCAGCCCCGAGTCGAGGCCCACCACCACCACCTCGTCGACGAGACGCAGGCGTCCCCGCAGCGCGGGACGCAGATAGATCAGATCGACGCTGGGGAACTCGGTGTTCGCGCCGAGATCGTAGGCGTCGTACCCGGCGCCGAACGAGAGACCCACCTCGGCGGCGCTCTCGATCGGGAAGAGGTAGCCGAGGTCGCCTGCGACGCGCCAGAAGTGGGTCTCGACCGCTTGTCCCGAGGGCGAGAGCGTCCCGAGGCCCACGGCGTTCGCGAACTCGCCGCGGACGAAGATGCCGCGCGACAGATCGTTCTGCTGCGCGAGCGGCCTGAGCTCGAGGCCCGCGTGCAGCTCCGCGTAGACGGGGTTCGATCGCCAGCTCCGGGGCATGCCGCTGGTGAGCACCGCCTCGGCGTCGCGGGTTCGGATCGTCACGCCCAGCCGCACCACGAAGAGCAGCGGGTTCGCGCCATAATTTCCGCGCGCGGTCGGCGGGGCGGCCGGCGCGTCGTCGGGCTCGCGCTCGGCCTCGGCTTCTTCCTCGGCTTCTTCGGCCGCCGCCTCCTCGGCGCTCGTGTGCACGGGCGAGCGGCCACTGTCGCTGGCGCTCAGCTGCGGCAGCGCATCGGACAGCAGATCATTCACCCCGCGGTCGACCGCTCGCCGACCCGCCGCGCCCGGTCG
>CAYZQM010000181.1:0-14126 GCA_964480175.1 uncultured Sandaracinaceae bacterium | reverse complement strand
CCACGACCACGACCACGACCACGACCACGACCACGACCACGCACGACCGTGCTCACGCGGTGGCGCTCAGAAGAGCCGCTGGCCCTGCCAGTCGCTGGGCACGTCCAGCCCCATCGCGCTCAGCAGCGTCGGGCCGATGTCGAGCAGCGAGGCGCCCTCGAGCGCGCGCGGCTCGATGGACGGGCTGCGCGCGAGCACGATGCCGTCCCAGTGGTGGTTGCAGCCGCCGCGGCCTCCGCCGCCGTCGACCTCGTCGGGGCTCGCGTGGATCGACTCGCTGCCGACGGTGCCCAGCGATCGGTGGCTGAGGTCTCCGAAGAACGAGAGCAGATCGGGCGGCTGACCTTCGGTCGCCGCGAACGCGCGATCGGGGCGCACGATCCGGCTCGCCAGCGCGGATCCGTCTTCGGCGCGCACATCGCTGAGCACGCGCTCGAGCTCACCGATCACCGACGCGCGATCGCGCACCGGTCCACCCGCGCGCGCGTCGTTCACGAAGATCCGCGCGTAGTAGCCGCCCTCGCCCCAGGCGCGGGTGCGCTCCCAGTCCACGTTCGCGCGCGACAGCGGCGTGCCGGCGGGCGGCGCGTCGTGCAGCACCAAGAGCCCAGCGCGCCGCAGGACCTCGTTCACGTAGATGCCCCCCTCGATCGATCGCGCGCCGTGATCCGATACGACCACGAGCGTCGCGTCGGGCGCGAGCTCGGCGATGCGCGCGATGCGCTGGTCCAGCAGCACGTAGAGATCCTCCGCCCGCCGCGCGTACGGTCGAAAGCGACCGTGGCGCGGATCGCTCGGATCGAGCGCAGGCCACAGACCGTGGTGCAGCCGGTCGGTCGCCATCTCGACCATCATGAAGAAGTCGGTGGGCCGTTCGGTGAGGAGCCTCTCCGCGAGATCGAAGTGACGCATCACCTGGGCCTCGAGCGCGCCGAGCAACGTCTCGGGCGAGCGCTCGTCCTCGGTCTCGACGTCGGCGCGAAGACAGCGCGGATCGAGCCCGCGGGCCTGCACCCACGCCGGCAGATCCGGCGGATGCGCGATCGACGAAGCGTCCGAAGGCGCGAGCATGCACGCGACGCGGACGTCGCTCTGCGTCATCGAAGACGACGGGATCGGAAAGAGCGGCGGCGCGAAGAGCACCGTCGAGCTCAGCCCGCGCTCCGCCAGGCGATCCCACACCCGCGCGACGCGCACGTCGTCGCTGGTGACGGTGCGGAGCCCGCGCTGGCCTGCGATCCGATCGCGAAAGCCGTAGATGCCGAGCTGTCCCGCGTCCTTGCCGCTCACCATCGCGGCCCACGCGGGCACCGTGATCGGCGGCACGATCGATCGCAGCGCGCCGCTCACGCCGCGCCGTCCCATCGCGCGAAGGAAGGGCAGTCGATGCGCGAGGCGGTCGAAGACCAGCGCGGGCGGCGCGCAGTCCAGGCCGATCACGATCACCCGCGGGCTCACGGCGTACGTGTTGCTCGCCAGGGGTGCGCCGCGACGATCCGATCCCGCCAGGCGAGCACGTCCTCGAACTCGTGCGCCAGCGCCGCCTCGGTCCACGCGGCCTCGGTCCCCGGGCCGAGGCGCACCAGCGCGCCCGCGGGTCGCACGAACTGGAGCGCGGTCACGATCGCGAGCTCGGCCCAGCTCAGCGCGTCGCCGACGAGGTAGCGGTGCTCGACGATTCGCTCGCGGATCCGATCGAGCCCGTGCCGGAGCGCGCGCTGATCGTCGTGGGCCCGCGCCGTGTCCGCGCCGTACTTGTCGCCCACGTAGTTCAAGACGCGCGCCGCGAGCGCGCTCGAGAGCGGCACGACGCGCAGCGCCGGGGGCACGCTCTCGGCGATCGCGCGCTCGTCGCTCAACATGCGCCCGATGCTCAGGTGGCGGCCCGCGCTCGCGATCGCCTCGGCGATCGCGTCCCAGCGCTGGATCGCCTCGTCGTGCCCGCTCGGAAAGAGCGGCGGCGCGCTCGAGCCCTCCTCCGCGTGGCGCGCGATCGGCATCGAGCCCGCGATCGCCCGACGCTCCCCGAAGGGCCCGCTGCGAAGCGCGCCGTAGAAGAGCACGGGCACCGACACCCTGCCCTCGGGGAAGCCGAGCCGCGCGCGCAGCAGCGGCTCACCGATCATCGGCGTGTAGACCTCGAGCCGATGGGGGCGCTGGTGGTGGTGCAGCGCCCAGCGCGCGCGGATCGACCAAGGCGACAGGGGGATCGCGAGCAGGCGCGGCGCGTCGGGCACGCGCGCTGGTTACGGCAGCGCGCCCCGACTGACAAGGCCCGCCGGAGATACGACGCGTGCCGAGCGGCGCTCAGTCGGCGAGGTGCGCCAGCAGAAACTCGATCGCCTCGCTGTCGGAGGTGATGTCGAGCGCGGGGATGTCGGCCTCGAGATCCGCGCCGACCTCCATCGCGCGCTCGTGCAGCGCGAGCGCGTGCAGCGGGTGGTGCAGGAGATCGAAGCCGTCCTCGAGCGGCCCGACGTCCTGGGCGTTGTTGCGCACGTACGCGGGCGGGTCGTCGGGGGTCAGGAGCACGAGGAGATCGACCTCCGATCGGTACGCGAGCATCTGCGGCGTCTCGAGCTCGGCGAAGAGTCCGTCGGCGTCGTCGATCAGCGCGCCGTCGAGCCCATAGAACTGGACGAGCAGCGCCCTCAGCGGCCGCTGCGAGAGCAACAGATCGTTGGTCACGTACGCGTAGTGATCGTGGAAGACGTCGGGCGCCCAGCGCACCACGTCGTAGGTCGACTGCGTCGCGGTGACGCCGACCGCCGTCGGTCGCGTGCTCTCTCGCGCCACCGGATCGTCGCTGCCGGGGATCGCCATCTCGGGGTGGGTCGCGAGCCAGAGGCTGGTGCCCGCGCCCGCCGAGCCGCCCGTGAGCCCGATGCGCTCGGGATCGACGTCGAACACGCCTGCGTGGCGTCGCACGAACTGCAGCGCACGCTGGCAGTCGCGCAGGCTCATGATGACGCCCTCGTCTTCGACACCCGCCTCCTCGAGCAAGCGGTAGTCGACGCCGATCCACGCGACGCCCGCCTCGAGCACCTCGCGCAGGTTGCTCGCGCCGCCGGAGTACGCGCTGGTGCGGCTGCCGCCGGTGAAGCCGCCCCCGTGGATGAAGAGGATGGCCGCGGTCGGGGTCGCCGACGCGGGGAGGAACACGTCGATCACCTGCAGGGGATCGGGCCCGTAGGGGACGGCGCCGTCGAAGCGCACGCCATCGGGCAGGCCGTCGACGGGCGGCTCCTCGAAGACCAGCTCGGGCGGCATGTCGATCGGGAAGTTCGCGTCGGGCATGCGCAGCGGCACGTCGCCGAGCGGCGCGTCGGGCCCGGTGTCGCGCGGCGCGTCGACGGAGGGCGCGTCGGGGGCGACGCCACCGTCGAGCCCAGCGTCGTTCCCCATCGCGCCGGGTTCACAAGCGGTGATCACGAAGATCGAGAGGAGCAGGCAGAGGCGACGGTACAGCATCCGCGGATGCTACCAGCCGAGCGTCCGCGCCACCGAGGGGAGAATCGCGCGCGACCCCGGTCGTCGCGACCCTCTCGAGCGCAGCTTCAGAACGTCACGACGGCGGCCGCGCCGCCGCCGGTCGGCGAGACGATCGGCGCGAACATCACGCTCGGCTCGAGCGAGGCGCTCTCTTCGTCGCTGCTCTCGGCGGGCGCGCTCGGACGGTCGGTCGCGTACAGCACGATCGCGGTGATGCCGGCGGCGACCGCGACACCGAAGGCGAGGTCGGCCGCGAGCGCGAAGCCTTGCCCCTCGTCGGCGAGGCTCGTGGTCGGGGTCACGTCGAAGTCGCTCTGACGCGAGAGCGCGATGAAGCCGAACACGGTGCCGGTGATCAGCGCGACGCCCGCGATCGCGGTGGTGACCCAGGTCGCGGCCGACGGACCGCTCTGCGGCGCGGGCTCCTCTTCGGGCGCGGCCTCGTCCTCGTCGTCCTCGAAGGCCTCGTCCTCGCTCGTGGGCTCGGGCTCCGGCATCGCGGTCAACGTGCTGCTCACCTCGGCGCGCGCGCCGGCCGCGACGGTGACGGTCTCGGTGGAGAGCTCGTAGCCCGACAGCGCGAGCGCCACCTCGTGATCGCCAGGCGCGACGGTGACCTCGGTCGGGGTGACCGCGCCGGACGACTCACCATCGACCACCACGGCCGCGCCCGCGGGCTCGGAGGTGATGACCAGCGTGCCCTCGGCCGGCGCCGCGGCGACGGTGCCGCCCATCGCGGTGATGCGGGCCTCGACGTCCGCCCGATCGGGCGCGTCGGGGCGCTCGCGCAGGTAGCGCTCGAGCGTCGCGCGCGCGTCGTCGGTCCGGCCGAGGCGCTCCTGGGCGGAGGCGACCCCGAGCAAGACCACCGGGTTGCTCACGATCGAGTACGCCTCTTCGAACTTCGTCAGCGCGCCGGCGAAGTCCCCCGCGTCGAAGCGCCGCTGGCCTTCGGTGTACGCGGCCCGCGCGCGGGTGCGCTCGGCATCCGTCTGGGCCGACGCGGTCTCGGGATGCGCGACGACGAGGAGCGACGAGGCCCCCATCAGGAGGGCGGTCGAGAGGAGAAGAGCGGACAGACGACGCATTCGGTGCTCCAGGGCCGCGATCGGCGCAGCGCGTTGGGCCCCGACAGTACGGTGTGGGTGTCGATCCGGTCAACCACGGGACGGCAACGTTTCGCTGGCTTTCCGCGCTTCGGATCTCGTGTCACGATGGCCGGCGTGAAAGTCCGCGTCGCCGCGCCCGAGCCTCCTCCCCGCCCCACCACCAGCGGCGTGTGGATCGCCATCCTGGTCGTGGTGGGGACCTCGGTCGGCATGCTGGGCCTGGCGTACACCCGCGCGGATCGCGACGCGGTCGTGCGCAGCACGACGGGCGGCCCGCTGCTCGAGCGCCCCTCGACGCGTCGCGACGGCGAGCCTGGGTACGAAGAGGCGCCCAACGTCGAAGGCGCCGCCGAGCTCGCCGCGATCGAAGCGCCCCCGCGCGCGCCCGCGGGCAGCCTCGCCGAGGCCAGCCAGCGCGTGCCGATCGAGCTCTACAGCGCCAGCTGGTGCAGCGCGTGCGCGACGGCCCACCGCTGGCTCGACGCGAACAACGTCCGCTATGAGGAGATCGACGTCGACCGCCGCCCCGGCGCCCGCGCGCAGCTCGTCGCGCTGAACCCGCGCCGCACCCTGCCGACGTTCGACGTCGATGGCGACGTGCTCGTGGGCTTCGATCCCGATCGGCTGGGCAGCGCCATCACCACGGCCGCCGCCCGTCACGACGACTGATCGCTCCGCGACGTGACCGGAACCCTGCCTACCCCGAGCGTGAGCGACGAGCCGGGCGCGCTCGATCCCATCCCGCTCCTCGATCTCACCGCGCAGAACGCGCCGCTCCTGCCGGCCGTGCGCGAGGCCTTCGATCGGCTCTTCGCCAAGAACGCGTTCGTGCTCGGCAGCGAGGTCGAGGCCTTCGAGCAAGAGATCGCCGCCTCGATCGGCTGCGCCCATGCGATCGGCGTCTCGAGCGGGACCGACGCGCTCATCGCCGCGCTCATGGCGTTCGGGGTCGGACCGGGCGACGAGGTGGTGACCACGTCGTTCACCTTCTTCGCGACCGGCGGCGCGATCGCGCGGCTCGGCGCCAAGCCCGTCTTCGTCGACATCGATCCGGTCACCTACAACCTCGATCTGGGTCAGGTCCCCGCGGCGGTCACCGAGCGCACCCGCGCGATCATGCCGGTGCACCTCTACGGGCAGCCCGCCGACATGAGCATCCTGCGCGAGCTCGCCGGCGCGTTCTCGATCCCGATCATCGAGGACGCCGCGCAGGCGATCGGCGCCGTCACCGATCACGGCCAAGCGGGCACGCTGGGCCACATCGGGTGCTTCTCCTTCTATCCCACCAAGAACCTCGGCGGCTTCGGCGACGCGGGCCTCTGCACCACCGACGACGCGGATCTCGCGCTGCGCCTCCGCATGCTGCGGGTGCACGGCTCGCGGCAGCGCTACGTGCACGAGCTGGTGGGCGGCAACTTCCGGATCGACGCGCTGCAGGCGGCGGTGCTGCGGGTGAAGCTCCCGCACCTGGCCGGCTGGATCGAGGCGCGGCGCGAGCACGCCTCGCTCTACGATCTGCTCTTCCTCGAGAGCGGTCTGTCGCCCGCGCACCTCACCACGCCCAAGCGCGTGGCCGCTGGGCACACCTACCACCAGTACGTGATCCGGGTGCCCGCGGTGCCGGGCAAGGGCCGCGACGAGCTCAGGGCGTTCCTGACCTCGCGGAAGATCGGCACCGACGTCTACTACCCGATCCCGCTGCACCAGCAGCACTGCTTCGCGAACCTGGGGACCGGGTCCTTGCCCGAGACCGAGCGCGCCGCGCGCGAGGTGCTCGCGCTGCCGATCTACGCCGAGCTCCAGATCGAGCAGGTCGAGCGCGTCGTCGACACCATCGCCGAGTTCTTCGGGCTGTGATGCGGGCGCGGGCCACGGCCGGCTCGCTCGCGCTCGTCGCGCACCTGCTCGTCGCACACGTACTCGTCGCACACGTACTCGTCGCGCAGGGCGCTGCGCAGCGCGACGCGACCGCCCTCCAGCTTCGCGTGATCGAGGCCTACGTCGACCGCGAGGTCGCGCGCCCTCGCGGCGGCGCCCCGCTGGAGGCGGCCCAAGCAGTGCTCGTGGTGGCGCGGGCGGAGCTGGCGGCTGCGATCGCAGCACGCCAGCCGATCGACCTCGATCGGGTGCGCGCCCAGGTCGCGGCCGACCGCGCCGCGATCGAAGCCAACCTCGCCGAGGTGGGCCGGACCTGCGGACCCATCCCCGACACCACGCCCGCGCGCGCCCGCCGCGACGCGCTGATCACGATCGAAGCGTCGCTCGCCCGCGGCCCCTTCGTGCCCCCGTTGTAGCGGGGCGGCGCGCGCTGGTAGTGTCGCCCGCATGGTCGGGATCCTCTTCGCGGTGCTGCTCACCCTCTATGGCCTCGCGAACATGGTCTTCGCGTTCGTACCAGCGCCGCCAGCGCTCGAGCGCTTCCTCGGACCCGATCGGCGGACCCGCGGCCTCTTGTTCTTCGTCCCGGACTCGAAGCTCGAGAGCGTCGGCCGGTTCGTGTACGGCCTCGCGAGCCTCTTCGTCCCGGCGATCATCGTGTACTTCACCCTGCGCTACTGAGCGCGCGGCGAGAGGGTGACCGACGGGAGTCGAACCCGCGTCGCCCGAGCCACATTCGGGCGCTTACCGTTGAGCTACGGTCACCATGGGTGTCGAAAGACATGGGTGTCGAAGGACCGAGTCGCGCCGCACGACACCCACTCCGCGTGCGTGCAGCTCGGCCGTCTGCGAGCGAGGCCCGCAGTTCGTGAATCCATCGATGGAGTCAGTAGGAGTGTCGATGCATGGCTGCGATTCCTAAAATGCCGTGACTGGATTCGGTGGGACTCGAACCCACAGCACTCCGGAGGGTTCGAGGGGGGGCGCGCGAGAGCGACGGCGTCCGCACCGAGGGCGTGCAGGAGCCCCGCAGTCTAGGCGCGAGGAGGGAGTTTGCTGGTGGCAAGCGACCGACGAGCAACGACGAATCCGGGGCTCCTGCACGGCCGAATGCAGTCGTCGATCTCGCGCGCACCCAACAGCCGAGTGCGGCTACCCGTGCCGCGTCGAATCCGTGAAATCGGCCCTCGAAACGACTGCGGCCACCCGAGGTTGCCCTGGGTGGCCGCGCTTCATCGAGGATGATGCGTCTAGTTCACCTGGGGGCCTGAGCTCCGATCGCCAGCCGATACGCCGGATACGACGCGACGGACGACACCGAATGTCCGTGGCGCTGCGAGCAGGTGAATCGATGGGTGAACGTCGACATGAGGAGTTCTCGGAGGGCGTGAGGATACGAGCAGTCCGACGGACTGTCCAGGAGAGAATCCCAGACACGGCACGATCCGCTTCAACGCGTGTCGAGGTGGCAGCCTGGGATGCGGAAGACATCCACTGCCGTGGCGCCTCGCGCGTCCAGTCGGCCCAACAGCACGACGTGCAGCTCGCTCGCTCCGTCGCCCTCACCCAGGACCACCATCGTCGGCGCGCCCTCATGCCGGCTGGGATCGACGGCGAGTGGATGGGGGAGGGTAGTGAGCGGTTCGATCTCGACGCCCTCGCACGCTGCCCAGCTGGGTGCGGTGCCGCTGCCCACGTCGGGCAGAACGCGCAGCGTCGCGTCGTTCTCGACCCAGACCAGCCCTGCGCCGACCCGACCCCGGAACGATCCGTACTCGACCGGCGCCAGACCGTACTGCGTGCGCAGCGCGATGCCGTCGAGCACCGCACCGCGGTCATTCCGCGTCTCGGCTCGCAGCACGCTGGCGCCCAGGTCCCGTGGATCGGAGACGAAGCGGAACACCGATACACCCTCTGCGGTCGCGACGATCGTCGGTGGCGCGTCGAAGCGCTCGCCCGGGAGGGACACGACACGAACCTCCCGGTCGGCGCCCTCGATCGCCAAGAACGCCTCGCGCGGCTCCAAACCCGTCGCCGCGCCGCCCCCGGCCACCGCGATGCGACCGTCGGGGAACATGGATCCCTCGACCGCGCCGGATCGCGGGGGCGCACCCTCGAAGCTCGACCATGCCACCGATGTCCCGATCCGACGGGTGTCGCGCGCGAGGCGCGTCACCCACAGCGTGTCCCCCTCGACGGTCGCGATCGCTTCCGCGCGTCGGCGCCCGAAGATCGAGCTGCGGATCGCGCATGCGCACGGCGCGTACTCGTAGGTCAGCTCGCCCAGCATCTCGGGCCCGGACACGAACGCGACGTCGGGTCCGAACGTGAGCGCGGCGAAGTGAGGGTGGGTGGCAACACGGGACGTCAGTTCCGTCGTGGTGAGCGCGGTGGCGACGAAGCCCTCGGCGGTCGCCTCGACGTTCGCGACGGTCAACCCGTGCGTCGTGATGGGGCCGGGTCGCTCACCGAGCGGCGTCACCGTCACCTCACCGCTCTCCGGATCGAGCAGGGCCATCACGAAGGTGGGGTCACCCGTGTTGCGGAGCAGGATCGCGATGTGGCCGTCCTCGCTCACCACGGCCCGCAAGGTGGAGGCATCCGCGAGCAACGGATCGAACGAGGCGATGTGCTCGACGGGTCCGCAGCTCACCGAGCAGCTCGGCAGCGGCGCGTCCGTAGGTGCGTCGGCGCCAGCGTCCGGACGCTCGTGCGACAGATAACATCCCGACGCGAGCGACAGCACGCAGAGGATCAGGGTGCAGCGCATAGGGTCATCACCTCGAGCGCGCCGCGCTGGTAGGCCAATGAGATCGAACCTGGCAGCCCCGTCCACGCGATCGGGGATCCGTCGCTGCCATCGAAGGTCACGAGCGGGCGCGCCCCTCCGACCACCATGCCAGGCGCCTCGGCGACGGCGACTCGTAGCTCCGCGTTGCCCGTGTCGGAGTAGACGAGCGTCGCCAAGTGGTCGGGGCCTTCGCCCGCGACTCCGACGGACCTCGCGGCGCGACCCCCGGTGGCGACGTCCGCGGCGGCTCGCACCTCGAGTGTGTCTTCCATCCAGAACGCGCGGACCCCGATCGGATCCCCGCGGCTCACTCCGATCACCGCGCCGCCGGGAGCGAGCGAGACCTGGACGGTCGCCTCCTCCGCAGGGACCCCGGTCGTCGGGCCGATCGCTGCTCGCTCGACGACGAACGGGACGGAGCGCGTATCGACTCGCATCGCGATGATCGCGGCGCTCTCTGCGTCTACGTACGCGCCGTACACGTGGCCGGACCCGTCGAGCGCGCTGAGGTCCCAGCCCGCGCTCGCGCCGCGGCCGCCCGGAGCGAGGACACTGGCGGGCTCGACGTCGACCTCCTGCACGGAGACTCCCTCGACGTCGATCGCCAGCAACGCCGAGCGCATGAAGCCCAGCTTCGCGGCAGCGATGAATCCTCCACGGGCTGCTGGCGCGACGCCAAAGAGCCCGACGATCGCGACGGGTAGGTCGAGCTCGAACATCGCACCGGCCCCATCCTCGAAGCGGACGACGAGAAGCACCCCCGACGACGTCGTGAACAAGACGTCGAAGGGCCCGGACCCCGCGATCGCGGTCGGGACCGCGTCCGTGAATCGCCCGAGCGACACCTCGTGAATACGTTCTCGCTCGCCATCCAGCGTCGACTCGGTGAGCCGAGCGATGGGCGCGTCCTCTGGCCCCGCGATCTGCGCGACCAGCAATCCGCCCGGGCGTCCCTGCACCGTCGCGAGTGTCGTTGGAACCTCGAGCGGCAGCAGGTCGACGACGCTCCGACGAATCCCCTCGGCGCACGGCTCGAGCGACTCGGTCGCGTCGAGCATGGACGCGTCCGGCGGCGCGCTGGGTGGCGCACACGCGCAGCCCGCGACACCAGCGACCATCAGCAACGACGCGAGCACTCTCCACATCGGCCGGTAGTCTCGCTGGCGCGGTGGCGCGGCGCAAACGACCCGCGTTCACCAACTAGCTGCGCGGTGTCTGCGCGCGCTCAGCGCCAGCGCTCGAGGACCTTGAGGAGATCCTCGCGGGTGACCACGTCGAGGACCTCGAGGTGATCGTCGTGGATGCGGAACAAGAGGCGTACGTGGATCCCCAGGCGCGCGCTGATGACCTTGGCGACGACTTCCATCTGCTTGACGTTGCGCCACGCCGAGGGCTCGCCGCTGGCGAGCGCGGCCGAGAGCTCGATCGCTTGCTTGCGGATGCGCAGGGGAAACGACGGCAGCGACTCGCGGGCGGCGCGGGAGAAGACGGGGACGATCGGCACCCGGGGTGAGGCCGGCTCGTCCATGCCCCCATCGGGCTCGTCGCTCGCGTCCGTCGGTGTGACCGAGGCCTCGCTGCGGGCGGCGAGCTCCTCGCTCAGATCGGTGATCTGGCGCCGCAGCTCGGCCCGCTCGCGGTTGCCCTCCTGCACCAGCGCCTTCAGCTCGTCGATCCGCGCGCCGAGCTTCTTGCGCTCTGCGTCTGGCGCCCTCGGCGCAGCTGCGGCGAGCGGCGTCACCTCGGCGCTCTTCTTGGCGACCTCTTCTTCGGCCTCCTCGAGCCGCATCGCGAGCGTGATGACCTCCGCGCTCCGGGCCGAGAGCGCCTCGTTCGCGCGCGCCAGCGAGGCCCGCAGCGCGTCGCGCTCGTCGGCGAGCTCCTTGCTCGCCAGCGCGAGGTCGGCGCGCCGCTCGACGTCGCGATCGAGCGCATCGATCAGATCGAGGGCGGGATCGCCCGGCGGAAGATCGAGGACGTCGCGCGCCCGTTCGATCTCACCCAAGAGCGCGTCGCCGTCCTCGGGCGGCAGCTCGACCGCCAGGCCGCGCGCCACCGGGATCCCCAGGCCCGGCGCCCGCTGCAAGAGGCCGAGCGCGAGCTCGAAGAGCGGGGACTTGGGATCGGCCAAGAGCTCGGCGCCCAACGCGCTCAGCGGCTCGAGCGCTGGCGCGGCCCGCTGCACCGCGCGGTAGATCGAGAGCTCGGGCGGCAGCGTCTCGTCGCTCCAGCGGGTCATCAGTCGATCGACGACGTCGCTGCGCCCGGCGTCGACCGCGCGCAGCGCGAGATCGAGGTGCGCGCGCCCATCGTCGTGCAGCTCCGCGAGCGCGTCCGCGCAGCGCTCGGCGAGCGACCAGCGTCGGAACGTCGTGGCCCGATCGAACGCGGCCGACAGCGTCGCCTTCTTGAGGCGACGTACATCCAGCGCGGCGATCTCGGCGACGCGCAAGAACGGCAGGTCCTTGGCGCTCAGGCCCGCGGGATCGATCGCCGCGTTCGGCGCGCGCGCGCCCTCGTCCTTGCCCTCGTGGCACTTCTTGTACTTCTTGCCGCTGCCGCAGGGGCAGGGATCGTTGCGGCCGACCTTGGGCCCCGCGCTCTTGACGGTGACCGTCGCGAGCAGGCGCGGCGCCTCTTCGTCCTCGAGCACGTCGTCGATCGTTCCATCGAAGATCGCGAGCACCTCGGCGGCCTGGGCCTTCTGCACTTTCAGGAGCTCGGCGCTGCTCGACTTCTCACGCAGCGGCTCCGCGAGCGAGACGATCACCGGCTCCGTGAAGCGCGCGATCGCGGTGCCCAAGAACGCGGCGCTGTCGCTCGCCTCGGGTAGGCGGCGCGCGAGGCGTCGCGCCCGCAGCCGCCACGCGGCATCGAGCGGCGAGGCCAGCGAGAGGCGCTCGGTCGCGAGCCACACCAGCATCGCCTCGGCGTCTTCGGTGAGCACTTCGTCGTCGAGCAGCGCGCCGATGACGGCCAGCCGATCGCCGCTCGCGCCCCCGAGGAAGAACGCGGTGAAGCGGGGATCCTCCACATCGGGCAAGAGCAGAAGCAGCGCGGACGCGGGCAGCGCGCGCTCGCTCGCGAGGCTGAGCGCGAGCGCGAGCGAGGCCCGCTCGTCGCTGCCTTCGAGCGCGCGGTCGAGGGCCTCGCCTCGCGCAGCGCTCGTCCCAACCGCCGTCAGCTCGGCGATCCCCACGCGGTGATGCGGTGTTCGCTGCGCTACTGCGAGGATCTCGTTGGCGGCGCTGCGCTCGGTCGACGGGTCGGTGATCGGCAAGGGGCGCGAGTATGGACCAAGGCACGCGCTCGCGTGTCGAGCGCCTCGAAAAGGCGACGCCCGGCGCCGCCGAAGCAGCGCCGGGCGTCGCCGGGAGACTCGCTCCGTCAGGGAGCGAAGGTCGCGTCGCAGAACCCGATGGACTCGTCACCGCTCCGGAAGAGCGAAGTGCCCTCGAAGTGGAAGTACCAGCGGTTGCGCGAGGGGCTCACCGTGATCGAGCACATGTCCGACAGGCCCGAGCCGGCGAACGTGGCGACCGTGGTCGTCACGCCATCGGACAGGCGCGTGCGAAGGATGCTCTCGCTGGGATAGCCGCCGGGGCTGGTGCTCCAGTCCTCGGCGTACACGGCGTAGTAGTTGGTGCCGTCGAACTCGGCGACACCCCAGTGCGCCCAGTTCTCGCAGGTCGCCGGACGGTATCCGCCCGTCGGTCGCGCGCCCAGATCGAGGACGCCACCCGTGGTGAAGTCGATCCGGTACACCCGGGCCGAGACCAGGATCATGTAGCCGGAGCCGGCGTACATGCCGCGGGTGTCCGCCGCACTCCAGGAGCCGCCGCCGGTGCCGTCCACGGGCGTCGACAGCATGCGGGTTCCGACCACCGCACCGCTCACCGGGTCGAGCTCGAGGAGGCGGTCGAAGACGATGCCCGACGAGAACGCCGTGGGCGTCGCCGCGTTCGAGAGCGCGTAGAGGCGACCCGTGGTCAGGTCACTGATCATCGCGTCGAACGCGCCGATTCCCGTGCCGCCGGCGACGTCGGTCGCGTCGAAGCGGCCCACCGCGCTGTCGCCGCGGTAGTAGACGTAGTTCGGACCGACGGCGATGCCGCCGCGGTCGTCGCCGGTGACGCTGGCGTGCTCGAGCACGGTGCACGCGTTGGTGGTCAAGGTCGCGATGCGGACACCTGCTCCCTTGTCGTTGGTGGAGCAGATGTACGACGGCCCCGTCGCGTAGCCGCAGTTGAGGTCGTTGAAGCGCTGGTGGGGGAACTGGTTGTCGGTCCCGAGCCAGCAGCCAGGGGTGTAGTCGCCGTTGGGCTCGGAGTACGCCGCGTCACGCAGCCACCAGGTCCCGCCGTCGAGCGCGCGCCAGTTTGCCGAGCAGGCCGAGGAGGAGCCCGAGTTCATCGCGCACCCGGTGTAGTTGCCCGCCGCGGTCCCGTAGATGCCCGGGACCGTGCGGAAGTACGCCGGGTCGTTGTAGCGCGTGATCATCGCGTTGTAGTGGTTCGAGGTCCGCGGGATCACGAGGTTCATGCCCAGCGCGGTGCAGCTGTTGGCCTGATCGAAGCGGTTCGTGCTGATGCCGGTCCCGGTGATCGCGTAGAACGTGTAGCCGCCGCCGTCGGTGGTCATGTCGCAGTAGACCGTGATGGGCGGCTGCGGGCCGGAGCCGTCGACGTCGATGGTGTAGTCGCCGTTGCCCGTCGACTCACCGGCCAAGAGGATCTGCAAGCAGCTGGTGCGCGGGGGAGGGACCGAGCAGGTGGTGCCGCTGTAGCCGCCCGCGCACGCGCAGGTGAACGACGCCACGCCGTCGGTGCACGTCCCGCCGTTCATGCACGGGTTCG
>CAYZQM010000180.1:0-14136 GCA_964480175.1 uncultured Sandaracinaceae bacterium | reverse complement strand
TTCTTGCCGCGCACCGAGACCGAACAGCAGACGCAGGGCGAGGCGGTGCTTCGCACATGGCAGAAGCAAGGCCTCGAGCTCATCGCGGAGGACCTCGGCGTCATCCCGGACTTCGTCCGGCGCTCGCTGACCAAGCTCGAGATCCCGGGCTTGAAGGTGCTGCGGTGGGAGCAAGAGGCGGGGCGCTTCCGCGATCCCGCGGGCTATCCCGAGCTGTCCGTCGCGACGTCGGGGAGCCACGACACCGAGACGAGCGAGGCGTGGTGGGAGGCGCTCGGCGAGTGGGAGCGCCGCTCGTTCGCGGGTCTCGCCGCGGCGCGCGGGCTCGGCGAAGAGACGCGGTGGACCGAGGCGGTGTGGCGCGCGGTGCTCGAGACCGTGCTCCATAGCAGGAGCCGCACGGCGTTGCTCCCGCTGCAGGACGTGCTCTCGCTCCGCGCCCGGGTGAACACGCCGAACACGATGGGCCCGGAGAATTGGTCGTGGCGCACCCCGCACTCGAGCGCGGACATGCTGCGCGATCCGATCGCGCGCGGTCGGCTTCGCGCGGTGCGCGCGCTCGCGATCGCGACGGGTCGCTGCCGCGGCTGACGCGACTAAGGACGCATGCCGGTGCCGGGGCACGGGACGACGACCGAGGGCGTCGCCTCGCAGAGCTGCTGCACGCACAGGAAGCGCTCGCCGCAGCTGCTGCCCGCAGGGTTGCAGTCCGCGTCGCTGGTGCAGGCGCGTCCCCCGTCGGGCGTGGGCGGCTGTAGATCGGGCGGGCACCCGGCACAGAGCGCGCTCGCCGCGAGGAGCGCGATCAGAGCGAGTCGCCGTAGGCCCGAGCGCATGCCCGCAACCCTAGCATCCCCGTCGTCCGACGCGCCTCCCAGTGCGGCTTTCGGGCTCACTGCCCGACGAACCCACGGCACCCTCTCGGCTCGGGCGTCCCTTCGAGTTGCCTCGAAGGGAGCCCGCTCCGGAGAGCCATTCATGCGGAAGAGAGGACTTGAACCTCCACGGGGGTTACCCGCCAGATCCTTAGTCTGGTGCGTCTGCCATTCCGCCACTTCCGCGTGGGGGCGCGTACCTTACTGAGACGGACCTACCTGTCAAGGAAGGTCCGCGCGCCTGATCGCGATTGTGTGCGCCCCCGGCGATCAGCGCTGGGCCATCAGAGCTGACCCAGCATCGTCTCCGCGTTCGAGACCTCGAACTTGCCGGGCGCCTCGATGTTGAGCTGCTTCACCACTCCGTCGTCGATCAGCATCGAGAAGCGCTGCATGCGCAGGCCCATGCCGCCGCCGGTGATGTCGAGCTCGAGGCCGAGCTTCTTGGTGAGCTCCGCGCTTCCGTCGCCCAAGAAGCGCACCTTGCCGATCGCCTTCTCGCTCTGTCCCCACGCGGCCATCACGAAGCCGTCGTTCACCGAGATGCACCAGATCTCGTCGACGCCCTTGGCCTTCAGCGCGCTCTCGTTCGCGACGTAGCCGGGCACGTGCTTGGCGGAGCAGGTCGGGGTGAACGCGCCGGGGAGCCCGAAGACCACGATGCGCTTGCCCTTCGTCGCCTCGGCGACGGAGACCTTCGCCGGGGCCAAGGGGCAGAACTCACCGAACTCGGTGGACTCGTACAGGGTCGCGTCGGGGACGCGCTCGCCGATCTGGATCGTCATCGATGTCTCGCTGGCTCTTGGGCGGCTCGTCCGCCGCGGAGGCTTTGGCCGCCAACGCAGAGGCCCGCAAGCCGACCCGGACGGAGAGCCGCCGCGCGACGTCAGCGCGCGGGCTGGCTGCGGCGGGGTGCGGCCGCGACCTTGTGCTGGTGCAAGAACTCGCCGAAGCGCTGGCCGATGTAGACGAGCAAGTTGGCGTCCGCGCGCGAGAACTCGAGATCGCCGATGCGGTTGACCAGCTGCACCGCGCCGAGCAGGCGACCGTGCGCGGTGACGGGCATGACCGCGAGGTTCGTCGCCTCGAGGCCGACGCGTCCGTCGATGCCCGGATCGAAGCGCGTGTCCGAGGGCACGTCGGGGACGATCATGCACACGTCCACGCTGCGCAGCGCGCTGCCCATGATGCCGACCTGCGAGGGGACGGCGTCGCCCTTGCGCTCGTCGGCGCCCGCGCCCGTCGCCGCGACGAAGCGGAGCTCGTCGGTGTTGATGTCGTAGAGCGCGACCGACGACGCTTCGGCCGGCACGAGCTCACCGAGCAGTCGCAGCAAGAACTCGGCGCCGTCCGCGGGCGTGGGGAGGAAGAAGAGATCCTGCAGCCCCTCGAACGCGCTCGCGAGGCGATCGTCGGTCTTGGTGCGGGGCCGCGAGCTCGCGCTGGTGGGCGGCGCGCTCGCAGGCGCTGCGGCGGGCGCGACCGACGCGTGGGGCCGCGGGGTGCCGGCGGGGATCGAGCCCGACGTCGGCAGATCCTTCATGGTCGGCGCTTCCAGGAGCCCGGGGTCGACCATGATCGAAGGCGGCGCGACGCCGACGGGCGGCGTCGAAGGACGCGAGGCGTCGTACGGCGCGGGCGGCGACGAAGGCGTGGGCTGCGCGGCCACCGGCGGAGCCGAGGGCGACGCGGGCGGGAGGCTCGCAGGCGGCGGCAACGAACCCGTCGCGCTGGGCGCGAGCACCTCGGGCTCACCGCGCCAGTCCTTCCAGGTGAGCACCAAGATCGGCGCGCGCTTGGGCTGACCTTCCCATCGGTGATCGAAGAGCGCGAGCTTCACGAGCTTGCCCTTGGGGCGCGAGGCGAGCTCGTCCTTGAGCGCCGAGAAGCGGGTGCGCAGCAAGAGCTCGGCGTCGTCGACCGCCATGCCCTCGGGCACCAGCCAGTTGCGCTCGCGGTAGACGAGCGGGCTCGCAGGGCTCGGCTCGGAGTCGCGCGCAAAAAGCAGCTCATGGGGATCGGGCAGCTCATGGGGATCGGCCTCGACGGGCGCGGCGGGGCTCGCGTCGACGCTCGCAGTCGGCGCGACGACGGCCGCGGGAGACGGCACCGACGCAGGACGCACGGAGATCGGCTTGGGAGGCTGGCTCGCGCCGACCGCAGCGGGCGGCGGCACCGACACCGGCTTCGGCGCCTCCGATGCGGCTCCGTGGCCGTTGGTCGCCGGCGCGAGCGGCGAGGCCATGTAGGCGATCGTCGCGCGCGACTTCTTTCTCTTCGCGTCGGGCGTCTCGATGGCAGGCGCAGCGACGGCCGCGGGCGCAACCACAGGCGCCGCGACGGCAGCGGGCGCAGCCACCGACGCGGGCGCAGCCACCGACGCGGGCACGGCGACCGGCGCCGCCGCGGGCGGCGGCACGGATGCAGGCGCACCGACGGGCTTGGTGCCCAGCGACGGAAGGCCCGCGCTCGGCATGTACGCCATGGTCTTCTTGAAGTCGGCCTTGCGCCCCGCGGGCGCAGGGGACGACGCGGGTGCAGCAGGTGCAGATGCCGCGGGCGCCACCGACTCGATCGTGTGGGCGAGCGCGTACTGCCGACGGCCGACGGGATCGAGGATGGTGACCGCGCCATCGGGCGCGACGGCGACGCTCGAGCCCTGAGGCACGCCCGCCTTCTCCCCGAGCTGGGTCCGCGCGCGGCTGAGCGCGGTCATCCAGTCACCGGCCTCGACGACGGTCTCTGCGACGACCGTCGAGGATCCCAGCTCGGTGATGGAGAGCTTCCAGCGTTTCTGTGTCATCCGATCGCCAAACGAGGCTCCGATGTACCAGCCGAGCGAACGCATCGTCAACCCGGGCCGAGCGGCGCGTCGGGTTGCTCCACACCACGCTCCGAGCCCATCATCCGCCGCCTCATGAGTCGTGTGTTCGTCACTGGTATGGGGGTCGTCAGCTCGCTCGGCTTCGGTCGCGCCGCGTATTGGGATGCGTTGCTGGAAGGTCGCTCCGGCATCTCGCCCGTCACCCTCTTCGATACCGCACAGATCGGTCGGAGCATGGCCGGCGAGGTGAAGGGCTTTCGGGCGCGCGACTTCCTCACCGCCGCCGAGGCCCGGCGGGTCGGTCGCTGCTCCGCGTTCGCGGTCGCGGCCGCGCGCATGGCGGTCGAGGACTCGGGCATCGGCGCCGCGCGCATCGCGGGCGAGCGCACCAGCGTGGTGATCGGCACCACGATGGGCGAGGCCAACGTGCTCGGCGAGCTGCAGAAGGCGTGGATCCATCAAGGCGCGGACGCGGTCGACACCGCCAAGATCCCCCAGTACGGCACCACGCTCTTGCCCATCCACGTGGCGCGGGCGTTCGGAGCGCGCGGCATGGTGCAGACGCTGCCCGCCGCGTGCGCCGCCGGGAACTACGCGATCGGTTTTGCCGCCGATCAGATCCGCGCGGGCCGCGCGGACGTGGCGATCACGGGCGCGGTCGAGATCATCGAGAAGCTCGAGTACGCGGGCTTCGCGCGCCTCGGCGCGATGGCGCCGGAGCTGTGTCAGCCCTTCGACAAGAACCGCAAGGGCCTGATCCTGGGCGAGGGCGCCTCGATGCTGGTGCTCGAGAGCGAGGAGAGCGTCGTGCGTCGTGGCGCGACCCCGCTCGCCGAGGTCGGCGGCTACGGCCTCGCGTGTGACGCGCACCACATCACCCGTCCCCACCCCGAAGGCGCGGGCAGCATCGCGGCGATGCGCCAAGCGATCAGCTCGAGCGGCCTCACCCCCGACGACGTCGATCACGTGAACGCGCACGGCACGGCCACGCCGAACAACGACAGCGTCGAGGCCTTGGTGATCCGCACCGTCTTTTCCGACCGACGGGTCCCGGTCACCAGCATCAAGGGGATGATCGGGCACTGCATGGGCGCCTCGAGCGCGATGGAAGCCGTCGCGTGCGTGATGACCATCCAGACCGGCTGGGTGCCACCGACCACGAACTACGAGACGCCCGACCCCGAGTGCGATCTCGAGATCGTGAAGAACGAGAAGCAGCAGCTGCCGGTCGACATCGTGCTCAACAACGCGCTCGCGTTCGGGGGCTACGACGCGGTGGTCTGCTTCGCACGTCCCGGCTGCCTCCCGCGCGGCGCCGGCATGCCAGCCTGAGCCGCTTTCCGTCGCGCGCGTCGCAGGGCTCGGACAGCCGCGCCGCGGGTGCGGTGCGTCGCGAGCGCTCGCCTCGACAAAAGCGCCCCACTTCGCCCGTCGAAAACACGCGACGGCGAACGTGCGGCGCGCTGGCATGCCCATCGCTCTAGGCGCGGCGGAGGTATTGCCCGATGTCGTTTCGTCCCGCCCACGCGCTCTCGTTCCTCTCGATCTTCGCCGCCCTGCTCAGCGCCGTCGCCGCGCCCAGCGCCGCGCAGGACGCGGAGGCCACGCGGGTGACGACGGGGCGGACGATCGTCGTGACGGTCGCGCGCCTACGGAACGACTCGGGCCGGGTCATGGGCGGGCTCTACAGCAACCCGCGCGTGTGGCTCGAGGAGAACCACGCCGACGCCGACTGCCGCGCCAGCATCCGCGGCGGCCGAGCGCGCTGCGTGTTCCAGAACGTCCCGCCCGGCCCGGTCGCGTTCGCGGGGATGCACGACGAGGATGGCGACGGAGAGTTCGATCGCGATCTGCTCGGCTTGCCGAGCGAGGGCTACGCGTTCTCCAACGACGTGCGCGAGCCGCTCGGCCCCCCGAGCTTCCGCGCTGCGTCCTTCGCGACGGACGCGCTGGTGGTGCACGCGCGGTACGGCATCTGACGTGGCGCGCCTGAAGCAGCACAAGTGGCTCGTGCTCCTCGCCTGCGTGACCGCGATCGGCGTCACCATCGGCTGGGGCGTGCACTGGGCGACGGGCACGCCCGAAGGCCGGGTGCGCGTGGTGACCGCGATCCTCGAGAAGCTCTCGGAGGGCATCGAGGGGACGATGAGCGTCAGCACCGTGAGCGAGCTCGAGCTGAACGGACACGTCGTCGCCGAGCACTTCGTGGTGCGCGACGATCGAGGCGACGAGGTGATCAGCGCCGAGCGCGCGAGCGTCGAGCTCGACCTCCTCGCGCTCCTGGAAGGCGAGGTCCGGATCTCGTCGGCCCGCGCGGAGCGGGGACGGGTCCACATCGTCGAGCGAGGTGACGGCGAGATCGGGCTGGACCGCGCGTTCCGCAACACGGCGCCACCCGCACCGGAAGACGAAGAAGAAGGCGGCGGCTTCGTCGTGGTGCTGCCGGACATCGAGGCCGAGCAGACCGTCGTGTTCATCCGCCCCCACGGTGGACCGCGCGCCCGCATCGACGGCATCCGCGCCCACGTCTCCGTGCGCGCCGCCGGGGGACACCCCGCGCTCGTGCGCTTCTGGGACGCGAGCGGACAGGCGCACCTCGTCGAGCCGATCGCCGTCGACGCGCACGTGAGCAACGCCGAGGGGCGCTTCGACGGATCGGTCGACGACCGCTTCGTCACCAACGTCGATGGTCGCCTCGCGGGCGAGCGGCTCGAGGCCGAGGTGCGGCTGCACCTCGTCGACGGAGACGCGCAGCTCGAGGTCACGACCCATGCACACGGCCCGCTGGGCGCGCTCGCTGGGCTCGGCATCGACCTCATCGACGGCTGATGTGCCCGACCCCACGGCGCCCCAGCTGAGGCGCTCGCGTCACGCTTTCCTCCCTGGAGCGGGCCCGAGAGCGCGGTACGGCGGTTGCTGAGACGGGGGCCATGAGCACGCAAGAAGTCGAACTGATCTCCGGGACACTCGCGAAGGGACTGGTCGAGCTGGCGCACAAGGGGGGCGCGCCTCGGTCGGTCACGAGGCCGCTCACCGACGCGCTCGAGGCGAGCGAGCCGATCCCGGCGACGGACGCCGCGCTGGGCGCCGAGGCGGAGTGGGAGTTCTGGGAGCGCGCGGCGCGCGAGGACTCGCTCAAGGATCTCTCGGCGTCGGTCGAGCAGATCGAGGCCGGCACCTGGGGCGACATCGAGCTCGCGGTCGGCTCTGCGCCGACCGTGAGGGCGGCGCTCGAGACGCTCTCGAACACCAGCGATCTGCTGCACGGCGCCGAGGTCTTTCACCTCGTGCCGAAGGACGACGGAAGCGCTGCGCTGATCTACGAGTCGCCGCACACCCGCAACCGCGAGCCGGGCGCGCTCGCCGCCGAGGTCGCGCTCGCGATGGCCGTCGAGCTCATTCGCCGCCTCGTCGGGGACAAGCACGCCGCGCCGATGGCGGCGTGGCTCGCGGGTCGCCCGCGCGCGCGCCTCTCCACCCTCACCGAGGGGATGCGCTGCCCGGTGCACGTCGGCGCGGTGCACGATCGGTTGGATCTCTCGGCCGAGCTCCTCGCGCTGCCCGTGGTCACGGCCGACGCCCGCATCCACGCGCTGGCGCTTCGCGTGATCGAGTTCCAGCGCAAGAACCGAGCGCAGCAGCAGACGTCGTACGGCGTTCGTCGCGCGCTCGTCGACGTGCTGCTCGCGGGCGAGCCGGTCGTCGATGGCCTCGCGAGCAAGCTCGGCCTCAGGCCCCGCGCGCTCAAGGCGCGCCTCGCGCGCGAAGAGACCAACCTCCGCGAGCTGGTCGACGTGTCGCGCCGGCGCGCGGCCGAGCACCTCTTGCTCTCCGGCGCGACGCCGACGGCGACGCAGGAGCGCCTGGGCTACAGCGATCTCGCGTCGTTCCGCCGGGCATGCCGCCGCTGGTGGGGCGTGGGCCCGCAGGCCCGTCGCGCGCTGCTCCGGGCCGCCGCGCCTTCGCGCTGATCCCCGATGTCGGTGCTTCAGCCGACCGGTCCCCGCGAGCACCTGCGCATCCTGTCGTGGAACGTGCACGCGGCCGTGGGGACCGACGGCCGCCGATCGCTCGAGCGAATCGCCGACGTGATCGCAGCCATCGAGCCGGACATCGCGTGCCTGCAGGAGCTGGACGTCGCCCGGCCCCGCAGCGGGTGCGTCGATCAGCCCTCGGCGCTCGCGGTGCGTCTGGGGATGGAGCCGCTCTTCGGTGCGGCGATCCGCGACGGGGACGCGTCCTACGGCAACGCGATCTTGTCGCGCTTGCCGCTCCTCGATCCGATCGTCACCGCGCTACCGGGCATGCGCTTCTCGGAGCCGCGCACCGCCGTCGCCGCGACCGTGCGAGCGGGCTTCGGGCCGGTGCGGGTGGTGACGTGTCACCTCAGCCTCTGGCTGCCCGATCGAAGGCGGCAGGCGCCGGTGCTGCTCGGCGCGATCGATCCCGAGGTGCCCACGATCGTGGCCGGCGACTTCAACGAGCTGCCCGGCTGGGGGACGCTCGCGCGCCTGACCCAGCGCGGGCTGGTGCGCGCCGAGTCGCGCGCGACGTTCCCCTCCAGCCGCCCTCGCCTCGCGCTGGATCACGTGCTCGTCGATCCGCGCCTGACGCTCGAGCTCGAGGAGGGCCCGCGGGTGTGCGTGGCATCGGACCATCTGCCGGTCGTGGTGAGCGTTCGCGCCCGCTGCGAGCTGCCACAGGCGAGGCACGGTTGTTCGGGCGACGAGGGCGACCGCGCGCGTTCCGAGCGCTGATCGCGGGGCCGTGACCGCGTTCGCACGGGCATGGGGTGTGCTCAGCGGCCCTCCACGATGTCCATCGATCCGTCCTTGCTCCGTCGCGCCCACGCGCTCGCCCCCGCGGCGAGCGGCGTGCTCATCGACGCGGCCGCCTACTACCGCGCGCTCGCCGACGCGCTCGATCACGCAGAGCGCTTCGTGCTCATCACCGGCTGGCAGATCGACACCCGCGTGCCGCTGCGACGCGAGCCGGGTGAGCCCGCGGACGAGCACAGCCTCGCGGCGATCCTCTCCCGCGCGTGCGCCCGCTCGCCGCAGCTGCGGGTGAAGATCCTCCCTTGGGACTTCAACCCCGTGTACCTGCTCGATCGAGAGTGGGCGAGCGCGGAGCGCTTCGAGGCGATCGCGCCCGGACGCGTCGAGTGCGTGTGGGACGACCACCACGCGCCGAGCGCGAGCCAGCACGAGAAGATGGTCATCATCGACGGCGACCTCGCGTTCGTCGGCGGCATCGACCTCTGCGATCACCGCTGGGACGATCGGCACCACCTGCTCGTCGATCCCCGGCGCTGCGATCTGAAGGGCCACCCCTGCGGGCCGTACCACGACGTGATGGCGGTGGTGCGCGGGCCGATCGTCGACGACCTCAGCAAGAGCTTCGCCGAGCGATGGCGGCTCGCTTCGGGATCGAAGCTGAGCGACGTGTCGCCCAGCGCCGCGCCCCACGCGTGGCCGCGCTTTCCCCTCGAGCACGTGATCCCCACGCCCAAGGTCGCGCTCGTGCGCACCCGGGGGCGCGGGCCCGAGGGAGACGAGACGCCCGAGCGCGGGATCCAGTCGCTCTTGGTCGCGGCCCTGAAGCAGGCCGAGCGCCGCATCTACGTCGAGACCCAGTACTTCACGTCACGCGTGCTGGTCGACGCGCTCGCCGCGCGCTTCGTCGATCGCGATCGCCCGAGGCTCGAGGTGATCTTCTTGCTGCCCGCACGGACCGAGGGCGTGCTCGAGCAGGCCGCCGTGCAGGGGCCGCAGCGGGCCGCGCTGCTCTATCTCACCCGCCTCGCAGCGCGCGAGGGGCACGCGGTCGGCGCCTTCTGCCCAGCGGTCATGCCCACCAACGCGTCGACCGAGGCCCCCGATGCGCCTCCGATCACCTACGTGCACAGCAAGCTCGTGATCATCGACGACGACTTTCTGTGCCTCGGCTCGGCGAACCTGACGAACCGCTCGATGGGCGTGGACTCCGAGATGAACCTCGCGTGGGTGGCGGAGGACGACGACGCGTCGCACGCCATCGCGTCGCTGCGAACCAAGCTCCTCTCGGAGCACGTCGGTCTCGCGGACGACGACGGAGCGGCGCTCTTCTCTGCGCACGACGAGATCCTGCCGGTGCTGGTGCGCCTCGCCGCGCGCCCCGACGCGCGCCTGGTCACCCACAGCTTCGCGGAGCACCGCGACGAGGACGATCTGTCGGCGTTCGAGGCGCTGCTCGCCGAGATCGGCGACCCCGAGCGGATCGAGTCGTTCGATCGGCGCGCGCGATCCCTCGGCCAGCGGATCGTCGCGCTCTTCCGAGGTGCAGCGTGACCATGCCCACCACGCCCTGGAGCTCGGGGAACGATCCCCTGCGCGGCCTACGGATGCTGATCCTCGAGGACGACGAGGACCTGCGGGCGTCGCTCGCCGAGCACTGCGCGCGGGCCGGCGCGGAGGTGCGCGACGCAGGAGACCTGCGCGCTGCGCGGGCGCTGATCGACGGCGAGGCGTTCGACATCTTGCTGACGGACCTCGAGCTCCCGGACGGCAGCGGTCATGCGTTCGCAGGGGAAGCCCGCGAGCGCGCCCCGCACCTGCGCATCGTCGCGCTGACGGGCCGCAGCAGCGAGGACGAGATCGACGCATCCCACGCCGCGGGCTTCGACGCCCACGTCCGCAAGCCGCTGGACGCCTCGGTGATGATCGAGCTGCTGGCGGCCGTCGCCCATCGGCGCGCCTGACGCGAGATCGGGCCACCGAAGCGGCGCGCCTCGGGCTACCGTCCCGCGCCATGAGCGAGCCGTCCGCCGCACCGGAACCGCAC
This sequence comes from uncultured Sandaracinaceae bacterium, assembly GCA_964480175.1. Lineage (GTDB taxonomy): Bacteria > Myxococcota_A > Polyangia > Polyangiales > Sandaracinaceae > CAYZQM01. Next base: position 3,615 of record CAYZQM010000180.1, on the reverse strand, counting down.
AGCGCCGCGATCGAGCCCGAGCCCGACGCCCCTACCCCGCCCGAGCGCCCGACGCCGCGCAGCCTCGTCGTGGGCTTCGTGCTCGCGATGGTGCTCTGCGGCGTCAACTCGTACCTCACGCTGAGCTTCGGCGTGATCGAAGAGGGCCCGACCATCGCCGCGCTCTTCTTCTTCGCGTTCTTCTTCTTGTCGCGGACGAAGATCATCCCGGCCGAGATGGTGATGGTCGCGACGATGGGCTCCGCGGGCGGCAGCCTCGGCTTCATCTCCAACTTCTTCGCCGCGAAGGCGATGACCGGCGAGCCCTACACGTTCTTCCAGATGGCGGGGTTCTCGATCGTGACCAGCCTCGTGGGCATGGCGTTCACGATCCCGCTGCGCGAGATGCTGATCCTTCGCGAGAACCTCCCCTGGCCCGGGAGCCGCGCGACGGCGAGCGTGATCAAGGCGCTGGTGAGCTCGAGCGATCGCAAGCAGCCGCTCATCCTCTTGGTGACCGTGGTGCTCGGCATCGCGTTCGTGGTGCTCAACGACGACGGTGGGTTCGGCATCCTGCCGTCGGAGACGGCCCTGCCGCTCTTCGGGCTCGCCGCGTTCGGCGCGGGCATCGCGTGGTCGCCGTTCGCGATCGGCGGCGCGTACCTGATGGGCCTCCGCACCTGCGTGGGCTTCCTCTTCGGGGCGATCGTGCTGCTGATCATGGCGCCGCACCTGCCGCAGCCCGAAGCGCCGCACCGCTACGTGTGGCCTGGCATCGGCTTTCTGCTGGCCTCGGGCCTCACGACGATGGCGGTGAACTGGAAGGTGATCCGCGACTCGCTCCGGGGCCTGCTCGCGCGCGGCGAAGGTCAGAAGAAGGACGACGACCCGATCCTCTCGCCGCGTGCGTTCCTGATCTTCACGGCGATCGCGATCGTCGTCACCGCCGCGTTCTCTTCGATCTTCATGGGCCTCTCGGTGATCGCGGTGGTGCTGCTCGTGGTGATCGGCGGCCTCATCCAGAACGTGATCGCCACCCGCGCAGCCGCGCAGACCGCGTTCAACCCTGCGCGCGTCATGGGCGTCTTGCTCCAGGGCATCACCGCGATGTCGGGGGCCAGCAGCGCGGGCGCGAACCTCGCGGGCGCGGGCTTCGTCGCGGGCAGCGGAGCGCAGGCCGGCAACCTCACCGGCGACCTCGTCTACGGTCGCTGGCTGCGGGTGCCTTCGCGCTGGCAGTGGTGGGCGCAGATCACGACGATCGTCCCCTGCTCGCTGGTCTCGGCGTGGGTGTTCACCAGCTTGCAAGAGCGGCAGCCGATGACCCTCGAGGGCGAGGGGCTCCCCGCGCCGGTCGCGAAGATGTGGGCCGCGACCGCGCAGATCTTCGAGGGCACGCTGGAGATGCCGCCCTTCGCTTGGGAGGCCCTCGCGATCGGCGGCGCCGCGGGCGCGATCTACGTGCTGCTCGAGCAGCGTCCCGAGATCGAGCGCTGGCTGCCTTCGTCGATCGGGCTCGGCATCGGCTTGGTGCTGCCGATCAGCTTCGACCTCGCGTTCTTCGTCGGCGGCATCTTGCTCTTCGTCGTGGGCGAGCGCGCGCTCAAGCTCCCGGCGGTCTCGCTCACGACCATCGCGGTCGGCTGCATCGTGGCCGAGGGTCTCGGCGGCGTCCTCAAGCCCGTGCTCGCGATCGCGGGCGTGCTGTGAGCGGGCGGCGGCGGTAAGCACAGCGCCATGCTGCGCCCTCTCGCTCCGCTCGCCGTGTCCGCGATCCTCTCGCTCGTCGCCTGCGGCGATCCCGAGGCGGACGAGGCGACCCCGCCGGTGACGACGCCGACCCCGCCGCCCGCGCCGACGGAGCCGGAGATCGAGCAGCCGGCGTTCATGGCGACGGTGGCCGCCGACGGAGCGCGCGCGGGCGAGCACTCGAGCGCGTTCGAGCACGTCGAGGGCCTGACGGACGCGGCCGGTCCGCGCCTGGCGGGATCTTTGGGCGATGCCCTCGCCGTCGCGTGGGCCATCGCGCGGATGAACGCGCTGGGCCTAGCGAACGTGCACGAAGAGCCGGTTACGGTGCAGGCGTGGGTGCGCGGCGGCGCGCGCCTCTCGGTGCTCGCGCCCGTCCCTCACGATCTGCCGGTCGCAGCGCTCGGAGGCTCTGTCGGCACGCCGCCCGCGGGGATCGAGGCCGACGTCCTGCGGGTCGCGTCGCTCGAGGCGCTCGCCGCGCTGGATGGAGCCACCGTCGAAGGACGCATCGTGTTCGTCGATCAGATCATGGAGCGCGCGCGCGACGGACATGGCTACGGCGACGGCGTCGGAGTCCGCTGGGGCGCCGCGTCTGCGGCGGGCGCGCTCGGCGCGAGCGCGGTGATCATCCGATCGGTCGGCACCGACGCGAGCCGCTTCCCCCACACCGGCGTGATGCACTACGAGGAAGAGGGCCCGCGGATCCCGGCCGCTGCGATCAGCAACGCCGACGCGGACGTGCTCGCGCGCTGGATCGCCGCCGGCCAGAGCGTGCGCTTGAACCTGCGCTTGGACTGCAGCGAGGCCGGCCCGGCGAGCAGCGCGAACGTGGTCGGCGAGGTCGTGGGCAGCGAGCACCCCGACGAGATCATCCTCTTGGGCGCGCACCTCGACAGCTGGGATCTGGGACGCGGCGCGGTCGACGATGGCGCCGGTGTCGCGATCGTCCTCGAGGCCGCCCGCCAGCTCGCCGCCTCCGAGACGCCGCCGTCGCGGACGGTGCGCGTCGTGCTCTTCGCGAACGAAGAGAACGGCGGCGCGGGGGCGAGCGCGTACCGCCTCGCGCACGGCTCCGAGCTGCACCAGCACCGTCTCGCGCTGGAGGCCGACTTCGGCGACGGAGCGGTCTACGCGATCCGGACCCCGGTCGATCCCGCGACGTCGGTGGCGTGGGCCCGGCTGATGGTCGCGCTGGAGCCGCTGAGCGTGACGCGCGACGACGGCGAGCCGCACGGCGGCGCCGACATCGGCGACCTCGCGGACTCGGGCGTGCCCTTGATGGATCTGCGCCAGGACGGAACGCGCTACTTCGACCTGCACCACACCGCGAACGACGTGCTCACCGAGGTCGATCCCGAGTCCCTCCGGCAGGCCGCGCAGGCCGCGACGATCGTGGCCTCGTGGGCGAGCCGCGATCCCGATCTGTGACGTCACGACCGCGAAACGTCCGCTGCGCAGCGGGCGCGCCGCGCTACCCTCGCCGCCGGTGAGCGCGCGTCCATGAGTGAGCCCGACGAGAAGCAGAACCCGGCCGCGGTCGCGACGCTCCTTCGAACCCTGGGCGTCGAAGGCAGCGCAGAGTTCGTGCTCGGCCGCACGATCACCCCGGGCACCTTCGCGCGCGTGAGCCAGGCCGCCGCCCCGAGCGACGCCGCGGGCAAGGCCACGCTCGTCGCATCGAGCGCAGGCGCGTCGAGCATCGGCCCCTTGCCGCGCATCGCGCTCTCGGGCGAGGCCGTGCGCGCGGCAGAGCGCGCCGAGGCCGAGGGCGGCGCGCCCGCGGACTTCGAGGTGCTGCGGGTGATCGGCGAAGGCGGCATGGGCCGGGTGCACCTCGCGCGGCAGCGCGTGCTCGGCCGCGACGTCGCGATCAAGAGCCTCAAG
>CAYZQM010000179.1:12829-14225 GCA_964480175.1 uncultured Sandaracinaceae bacterium | reverse complement strand
AGCCAGATCCGCGGCACGCTCCTGTCGTTCGCGACCGTCGTCGTCACGGCGCTCGTCGTGGGGCTGATCGCGCTCGCGCACGGCTACGTCGCCATCGGGCCCGACTCGCTGCCGTCGTTCTGGTACCCCGACGGGCTATCGGACCGGGTCGCGTTCGCGCGCGCTGGGCACATGCACAACTTCTCGTACCTCGGTGGTCTCTTGGGGATCGCCACCGGCTCCGTCGTCCAGTGGTGGCTCGCGCGGCGACGAGCGACTCCCGATCGGTCCTGACGACGCCTCGGCGATCAGTCCGCGTCGAGCAGGTCGAGGAGCGTGGCGTCGTCCAGGCCCTCGCCTTCGCGGCCTGGGATCTCCTCGATGCCCGGCCTCAGCCACGGCCACCTCGGGCCTGCGTCTCGGCAGCCCGCGGCGAGGTCTTCGGCGGAGCAGAAGATGCGGAGGTGGAAGTGATCGTCGTGCGGTAGCGCGTTCGCGGGCTGCTGCAGCACGTAGGCCGCGCGAACCAAGAGCGTCTCGTCGGTCTCGTGGGCCATCGCGTAGCGCAAGAGGCGCCACTTGATCCCGCGGCTGCAGAAGATCCATTGCACTTCGATCGACGCGTCGTTCAACAGCGCGCGCACCAGCGCCCAGTTGCGGGCGTCGTCGAAGTAGACGGTGTCGCCTCCGTCGGGCGCGAAGCCGAAGCGCGAGAAGTGGTGCCAGCGGCTGTCGATCGGCAGGCCCTCCGCATCCGACTGGTAGAAGAGGATGTCGACGTCGCGGCCCGCGCGATGGCTGCGATGGCGCAGGTGCGCGCCGCCGCGCGGCGAGCCGACGTCACCAATGCGCAGATCCGCGCCGCGTCCGTGCTCCTCTTCGACGACGCGCGCCGCGCGCTCGAGCGCCGCGATCATCTCGGGCGTGCCGAAGCGGGTCGGCTCGCCTCGCCTCCCGCGCACGTAGCCTTCACCGCGATCCGGCAAGGACGCGCCCTCGACGAGGAAGCCATCCGAGGTCGTGCCCACCGACGTCGGCTCCTCGGGCAGCGGCACCAGACCGAAGCAGCCGGTGCAGAGGACGATGCCGACGACAGCGAGGCGCACCCGACGAGCAAAGCCTCAATCACTCCTCGAGGCAAGGGTTCTGCCGCCTCCCTGCGCCAGCCGTGACGGCCTCAGAGCTGTTCGATCAGCTCCGCCACCGATACTGCGCGCACCCCCGGGGCGAGCGCGCCCAGTTCCCCCGAGGCCCCGCGGTGAACGACGAAGCGCTGGCCTCGCAGCTCTGCGGGCAGCGCTCGGCTCAGCACGTCCATCGGGCGCGCCATCTCTGGCCGTGGCGTCCGTGTGGCCTTCGCCTCCACCAGCGCCACTCGCCCGCCGCGCTGGGGGACGACGAAGTCGACCTCGAGGCC
>CAYZQM010000179.1:794-12819 GCA_964480175.1 uncultured Sandaracinaceae bacterium | reverse complement strand
GAAGTAGAGCTCACGACGTCAGCCCGCGTTCGCCTGGGCTTTGACGATCTCGCTGGCGACGAAGCCCTCGAACAGCGCCCCGAGAAACGGTGAGCGCGACAGCTCCGCCTCCGACTCGATCCCGAGCAGGTGACACGCCAGTCCGCAGTCCGCCACGTAGAGCCGGGGCGACTTGACCAAGCGTTTGCCCAGGTTCGCGAAGTACGGGGGGACCACGAGCACCTGCTGCGTGGCCTCGAGCACGTCGAGCCACTTGGTGATCCCAGGAACGCTCATCCCCAGCGGCGTGGCGAGCTCGGTCTTGTTGAGGATCTGCCCGTGACGACTGGCTACCAACGAAAGGAAGCGACGAAACGTCGAGAGGTCCTGCACGGCGATCACCGAGCGCACATCGCGCTCGAGATAGGTCTGCACGTACGACGACATCCAGAGCCTGCTCGCGCGAGGGCGAGCGACCACCTCGGGGTAGGCGCCGCGCAACAGCGAGACCTTCGGGCTCTCGGCGATGGAGAAGGGCCACAGCGAGAGCACGGCCGCGCGACCTGCCATCGACTCGGCCACGCCTCGCATCAGCGGTGGCTCCTGGGAGCCCGTGAGGATCCAGCGTCCGGTGCGCCGCGGCGCGGCGTCGATGCGCGCACGTACGTGCCCGAAGATCTCGGGGACGTTCTGCACCTCGTCGAGCACGGCCGGAAGCTTCAATCCATCGAGGAAGGCTGCAGGATCGGCGCGGAGCCGCGCGACGACCGCCGGATCCTCGAGCAGGTGGTAGCTCGCGTTGGGGAAGTGGTGGCGCAGCAGCGTGGTCTTGCCGGTGCGGCGCGGACCCGTGAGCACGACCGCAGGGAACTGCTTGCTCGCGCTCAGGAGCCGGGGAGCGAGCAACCGCGCGATGTACACCATTCGGAAAATCTAAACTAGTAGTTTAGAATTCTCAAGCCTCGCGTCGCGACGCGAGGCCGTAGAGCAGACGCGCGCGAACGGGTATAGAGGGGCACATGAGCGAGGAACACAAGCCACAGGCCCCGGGCGAGCGCGGCGGGCCCGGTCTCATCGACATCGACGTGCGTGAGTGGGGCGGCAAGAAGGACGGTGAGCGGCAGGTGCTCGACCAGCGCCTCTTCATGCAGCTCACCGTGTGGAGCTGCGAGACCGCGAAGGCCGACGAGCGCACCGCGCTCTTTCAGCGCCTCAAGAAGGATCGCGTCGCCTCGGTGGTGTACGACGACGTCAATGCGCCCGCGCGCATCGGCGTGCTCGCGTGGACCGCGCGCCCCGAAGAGCTGCACACGCGCCTGGCGCCCGTGCTGCGTGACGAGCTCATCGCGCGCGGCTGGCGGCAGTGCAACGAGTTCACGATGCTGGGGCGCACGTACGCGCTCGGCCACGAGCCGGACCTCGAGCACGCGCTCTTGCAGCGGCCGGTCGAGTACGTGCTCCACTCCGGCTGGGACTGGGCCGTGTGGTACCCGCTGCGCCGCAGCGGCGCGTTCGAGCAGCTCGAGAAGCACGACCAGGGGATCATCCTCAAGGAGCACGCGACGATCGGGATGTCGTACGGGCGCAAGGATCTGGCGCACGACGTGCGCCTCGCCTGCCATGGTCTCGATGCAGGCGACAACGAGTTCGTGGTGGGTCTCGTCGGCAAGGACCTGCACCCGCTCTCGCACGTGGTGCAGGCGATGCGGCACACCCGGCAGACCGCCGAGTTCATCGCGCAGATGGGCCCCTTCTTCGTGGGCCGCGCCGTGTTCCGCGAAGCAGGAGGTGCGAAGTGAGCGACAGCAAGACCATCTTCGGCAAGATCCTCGACGGGGAGATCCCGTGTCACCGCGTCTACGAAGACGAGCACGTGCTCGCCTTCTTGGACGTCGGTCCGCTGAGCGAAGCACACACGCTGGTGATCCCCAAGGAGCGCAAGGCGTTCCTCCACGAGCTGAGCGACGAGCAGAGCGCGGCGATCGGCCGAGTGCTGCCGCGCATCGCGCGCGCAGTGATGAAGGCCACCGGCGCGAGCGCCTACAACGTGCTGCAGAACAACGGCGCCGAAGCCCACCAGGCCGTCTTCCACGTGCACTTCCACATCATCCCCAAGCGCGACGGCGCGGGCCTCGGCGTGCAGTGGAAGCCCGGCAAGCTCGAGGACGGCGCAGCGCTCGCGGAGCGCGTGCGGGCGGCGCTGTAGGCAGCGCGCGCGGCGTCAGCGCGGCGGCGGCTCGTTCTTGATGTGCTCGAGCTCCTCGCCGATGAAGCGGACGATCGCGTCTTCGACGGCGATCAGCGAGGGCTGCGGCACCGCGCGCTCGATGTTGCGCTGGTAGACGAAGAGGCGGCCCACCTTCAGCTCGGGCGCGCGCGCGATGTCGTCGAAGAGCAACGGGATGCGCGGGTCGATCCCCTCGGCGACCACCTCGGCGCCGGGCATGTCGCCAGCGATCACCAGCGCGCCCTCGAGCACGCGCTGCGCCTCGGGCGAGATCTTGCCGAGCGCCGCGCGGACCCTCTTCTCGAACTCCGCGCCGGGCACCCGATCCTGCTTGGGGGTGCGCCGCAGCTCCGCGTCGCGGCTCTGGAGGAACGCCACCGACGCGCCGCGCCGATCGCCCTTCGCCTCGAGCACGAGGCCCAGGTAGTACGCGGCGTCGCTCTGCGACGGATCGGCGCTGAGCGCGCGCTCCAAGCGAGGCAGCGCCTCGTCGGGCATCCCCAGATCGAAGAACGCGCGGCCGAGCGCGAACGTGAGCCCGGGGTTCTCGAAGGGCCCCTTCGGTACCCGCGCGAGCACGCCCTTGGCGCCGTCGAGATCCTTCTTGCCGAAGTACGCCTCGACCTCGAGCAAGAGCGCGTCCGCGAGCTCTTCGTCCTCGACGATCCACTCGAGCGCGTCCTCGATGTACTCGATCGCGCGGTCCCACTCTTCGAGCGGCTGGATGCAGGTCTCGGCCGCGTTCAGCATCGCCTCGACGAAGCTCTCGTCGAGCTCGATCGCGCGGTCGTAGTGCTCGAGCGCTTCCTCGCCTCGGCCCTCCATCCCCGCGACGTAGCCGAGCAGGTTGTGCACCTCGGGCGCCTCGCCATCGAGCTCGAGCGACTTGGTGGCGGAGCGCATCGCGCCTTCGAGATCACCGCGCGAGATCAGATCCCAAGCGCGGTCGAGGTGAGCGCTGAGCTGCTCTTGCTTGGCGTCGTCGGTCATGAGGCGGCGGAACCTACGGCCCGCGCCCCAGCGGTCAAGCCGGGCGTGGATCACACGCGTTCCTGAGCATCCGCCGCGGCTTCCCAGGCGACTTTGATCGGGGCTCACGTCCGCACTCGGCCGCGTCAGGTACACAGTCAGCGTGGGGCGAGCGCAGCCGCCTCTCCGCCCACGCGACGCCACACCTGCTGCAGATCATCGGGCACCTCGGCGGCGAAGACGTGCTCGCCCTCCCCTCCGATCTCGGGGACGATCACCTGCCAGCAGTGCAAGAGCACCCGCGGCGCGTGCACCACGCGTCCGTCGCTCAGCACCACGCGCCCTGCCCCGCCGTAGCTCGTGTCGCCGACGATCGGGCTTCCGCTGCGCGCGGCGTGCACTCGGATCTGGTGGGTGCGTCCGGTCTCGGGGCGCACCGCGAGGAGCGCGACGTCGCCCGCGCGCGCGAGCACCTCGTAGCGGCTCGAGGCGTCCTGCATCCGCTCGCCGCGCGCACCTTCATCGAGCGCGACCCGGAGCCGCCGATCCCGCGGATCGATCGCGATGCCCCACGACCAACGCCCCTCGGGCTCGGACGGCGCGGGCGACACCAGCGCGGCGTACGTGCGCCGGTAGCGCCCCGCCGCGCGCGCCGCGAGCAGGTGCTGGATGCCCCGATCGGTGCGCGCGAAGATCACCACGCCGGTGACGTCGCGATCCAAGCGCGAGCTCGGGTGCGCGTGCGGCGCGCCGCGATCGATCTTCTTGCTCACCTCCCACGCCAAGCAGCTCTTGCCGTCGGGCGAGGTGGTGGCGAGCCCCGCTGGCTTGCTCACCACGAGGAGATCCGCGTCGCGGAACAGAACCTGCGGGGCGAGCTTCAACCGTGATCCCGTGCCGTCGCCACGACCTCCACATCGGCGCGCGACAGGATGCGCACCACGCCCTCGTCACCGTCGACCTCGAGCTCGTCTCCGTCGTCGATCACCTGCGTCGCGCTCTTCAGGTTCACCACGGCGGGGATCCCGAGCTCGCGCAGCACGATGCTCGCGTGCGAGAGCGGGCCGCCCAGATCGGCGAGCACCGCGCGGGCCGAAGAGAAGAGCGGCGAGAGCCCGACGTCCGCCTGGGGCGCGACCAAGATCTCGCCCGGCAGCACGCTGCGCGCGTCCGCCGGGCGCCGCAGCAAGCGGGCGCGTCCTCGCACCACGCCCGCGCTCGCGCCGAGCCCGCGCAAGAGCACCAGCGCCTCGGGCGCCTGCGGCGGAGGCGGCTGACCGACGAACGTGTCGGGCGGCGCAGGCAGCGCGGCGTCGCGGCTGAACTGCAGGCGGCGGGTGGCCACCAGCGGCGCGACGGAGGTCGCGTCGCCCACCAGCACGGCGTGCAGCTCGTCGATGGTGAGGAAGAACGCCGCGTCCGAGCCGCAGCCGGGCTCCATCGCCTGGATTCGTCGCGAGGCATCGAGCGCGACGCGCCGGTAGAGACCGAGCACGGTCACCACGTGCGCCCGCAGCCGCTCGCGCATGCGGACGAAGCGCTGGCTCAGCTCGAGCAGGGTGCGCGCAGCCGGGCGCGCGAGCGTCGGGAGCCGCGCCAGCACATCCCGCTCCGCGTCGGCGCGGATGGTGCGCTGCCTTCGCTCCACCTCGTGCGCCAAGAGCGGCGCGTCGCTCGCGAGATGCAGGCGCAGGCTCGAGAACACGATGCCGCGGTCTTCGCTCCAGCGGGGCTCGGCGATCTCGGCCTCGCGCGCGCCCCGATCGCCGAAGCGCTGGAAGAACGCCGCGAGTCGCTCGCGCACCTCGCCCGGCGGCAGCGCGTCGATCGAGGTGAGCGCGGGGTCGAGCAACGCGCGCCGCGCGGCCGCGTCGCCGCGCGCGAGCTCTGCGATGCGCATGAGCTCGAGGCCCGGCTCGGCGCTGTCGACGTCGGCCAAGCCGGTGAGCAGCGTGCGCAGCGTGCGATCGAGCTCGCCCGCGTCGCTCATGCGCGTGGCGAGCAAGGTGCGCAGCGCGACCACGGTGCCGAGCAGGTTGCCGTACACGTTGAGCATCACCTGCCCGGTACCGTCGAGCAGGCGCTCGACGTCGGTGAGCACGTGGTGCAGCGCCGAGGAGCTGAGCAGGCGCAGGTCCATGCTCAGCGCGCGCTTCTTCTCGAGGAGAAAGCCCTTCTCCCACTCGGTCACCCGCTCCGAGAGACGGAAGTTCTCTCGGACGAAGCGCGCCGCGGTGAGCGGCAGGCGCGCCACGAACGCGGTGCGTCCTCTTCGCTCGGTTTCCAGCTCGAGCGTGTCGATCGCGCCGCCGCCGCCGAGCGAGAGGATGGTGCGCGGGGACAGGCCCGGGACCTGCGCCGCGATCGCGGTGAACTCGCTCATGTTGAGGTAGATGCGGCCGCGGAAGTTGCCGACCAGCTCGGCGTCGCTGGGCACCGAGCAGCCGAGCGCCGCGAACGCGCGACGGAAGCCCACCTCGCTGAACTTGCTCAGCACCGACCAGGTGAGCGGCGTCGCGACGCCGGGCAGCGCCTCACCGACGTTCAAGTTCGACCACACCATGCGTGCCCGCTTCACCGGGCTCTTGGTGGTGAGCGTGTGGCGTTGTTTGCCCAGCACGGTGATGGGACGGGCCTGCAGCAGATAGAGCGTGCCGCCCGACATCGCCCACTCGATGTCGCGCGCGCCGCCGAGCTGCACCTCGACCCGCTTGCCGAGCGCGATGACGCGCTCGAGCGCGGTCTCCGACAGACACGCGCGGCGCTGATCGTCGGGCGCGGTCGGCTGAACGACGACGCCCTTCCCTCGTTCGAAGCGCGCCGCCACGTCCTTGTCGCCGAGCACGTGATCGCGGATCCAGCCGCTCGCCTTGTCGATGCGCCAGGTGTCGGGCGACACCGTGCCGTCGACCACGACCGTGCCGAGGCCGTACGACGCATTCAGGAGCATCTCGCCGCCGTCGCCGGAGATCGGGTTCGCGGTGAAGAGCACGCCCGCGACGTCGGCCGGCACCATCGCCTGCAGCACGATGCCGACGCCCATCGGTGGCGCGTCGGCTCCGCGCGGCGTCGGCTGCCACGTGGCGCGCAGGTACGCGATCGCACGGGGCGTGAACATCGACGCGATCACCTCGCGGATCGCGGACGAGAGGCCCTCGAGCGTGGTGACTCCGAGGACGGTCTGGTGCATGCCCGCTGCCGAGCGTTGCTCGTCGTCTTCGTCCACGGACGACGAGCGAACGGCGATGCCCTCCGCGCCGCGCTGCATGAGATCGTCGAACGCCTGCCCCAGCGCCGCTTCGATCCCGGGCGGCAGCGGAGCACGGCGTACCCGGCCCGCGAGATCCTCGAGCCGCGACTCGGTGAGCTCGCGCGAGGGCGCGCGCAACAGGGCCTCGGGGAGGTCCTTGGGCCCGAGCACCGCACGCTGGACCTCGACCGCGAGCTCCGACGAGACCGCATAGGCAGCCGGGACCGGAAGACCCGCGCGCGCCATCGCCGCGAGGTTCCGCGCTTTGCCGCCGAAGGCCGCTGCGCGGGAGGGCGAGAGGCTCTCGATTCGCCGCACCGAGGCAAGCACCGCGCGCTTGTATCGTGGCCGGTGCGCTCGGTAAAGCCTACAGCGCTCCGACTGCGCGGCGGGATTGCCGCTCCGAGGTCCGCGCCTCACAACCTCGCCGGTGCCTTCCTCGAAGCCAGCCAAGCGCGATGGCGATGTCGTGTGGGTCGGACCGCCCGTCCCCGAAGGAGGCGGTCATCACGTGCTGCGCAAGCGAGGTGATCGCCTCGAGGCCGGCGTCGTGCGCGCGGCCGCGGAGGGCAAGCCGGTGCACGGCGAGCTCGTCACGCTGAAGGCGCGCGAGGAGCCCAACGTGTTCGACGTCGAGGTCCTTCACGACGCGCGCCCCGAGCCGACCCCCACCGCGAGCGAGCGGCGCAGCGGCCCAGCGAAGGTGGCGAGCGACGACTACCGACGCGGCTGGGGCCGCCTGTTCGCCAAGAAGAGCCTACCCAGCTGAAGGTCCGCCGCGCGTTCCGTCGACGGCGTGGACCCCGTTGCGCGGGTCGCCCGCGAGCTGCGCGAGCACGTCCGCGAAGTGCGAGGCGTAGAACTCCGTGTACCCGCAGGCGTGACAGGTCCACGACTCGAGGCGGCCCACCGTGCTCAGCCGGAATGGCGAGCCGCCCTCACCGAGCTTCGCGGCAGTGAGACCCAGCGGCGTCGCGACGATGCGATCGCCCCCGCCCGTTGCGTCGACCTGTTGGACTTGCTCCACCACCCACAGCTGCCGACCACCGCACTTGGGACACTGTTGTGTTCGCTTCATCGGTTCCTCCGAGCGCGATCGAACGCGCGTGATCGGTGCGATGGGCCGCTCACCGGGTCGCAGGCAGCGCGATGCGCTCGACCGTGGGCAGCGACGGATACCCGGTGCGCAGGTAGTAGAGCGCCCCGTCCGGTCCGTACGCGATGCGGCCGGGAGCGCCGCCCGCGGGGACGAGCTCGCCGTCTGCTTCACCACTCGCGGTGCGCCGCACCACCGAGCCGTCGCGCAGCGACAGGTACACGACGCCCAAGAAGGGATCGCGGACCAGCGAGGTGACGTCTTGGCCCAGCTCCGCGAACGTGCCCTGCGCCTCTCCGTCGGTCGCGACGCGCAGCACCGTGCCGCCCGCCGTCGCCACGAGCAGCGCGGCCGGCGCGAACGTCGTCGTCGCGTGGATGCGCGCACCCAGCCGGGCGATCTCACCGCTCGTGCCGGTCGTCAGATCCGCTCGGTGCAGGTCGCCATCGACCATCACGTTGCCCACGTACAGCGTGCGATCGCGGCCCCACGTCAGGCCGTACGGACCACCGTCCAGCACCTGCACGCCGAAGGGACCGCCCTGACATCGTGCGGCTGAAGGCATTCGACCTGCACGCCGAAGGGACCGGTCGCGTCGCTGGCGACCGCCGTGAGCACCATCGGCAAGCGCACGCTGCCCTCGCGATCGAGGCGCGCGACGCCCTGGGGATCGCTCCCGACACAGCCGCACGTGAGACAGCAGGTGTACGTGAGCGCGACCTCGCCGGGCGACTCCTCGAACTCGCTGCTGAACGGCCGCAACACCGCGACCTCGCCCATGTTCAGGTTGGTGACCCCGGGATGCTCGGTGAGCGTTCCGTCGGGCGCGAGCTCGCGCAGGTAGTCGGTGCCCGAGATCGTGGTCACGCCGTAGACGTTGCACGCGTCGTCGAGCTCGAGATCGACGAGGCCGTTGTCTCCGCCGCGCAAGAAGTCGGGCATGCTCATGCGCTCGATCGAGGCGGGCGTGCACGACGCCACGGGGCGCGTGGAGGTGCACACCGATCCCCAGCACACCGAGCGATCCGCGTTGCAGCGCATCGACGCGCAAGGAGGCGCTGCGATGCAGACGTCACCGAGCCCGCACTCGCTCCCGGGCATGCAGCGCGCGCTGCCGCAAGTGACTCCGTCCCCGGTGAGCGCACCGGCCGTGCCCTCCGCCACGCACGCGCCCGTCGCGAAGTCGCACTCGTCGCCGCTCGCGCACGGGGTCGCGAGCGGGTCACCGCAGTCCATCGCGCACACCCCGCTCGCGCAGCTGGCGCCCGGCGCGCAGGTGCACGTCGTGTCGGCCGGGGCATCGACGCTCGGTGCGTCGGGCGCCGCGGTGCACGTGCCGTCGATGCACACCTGGGCACCTTCGCAGTCGGCGGCGCTGCGACAGCCCTCGGTGGGCGGCGGATCACACCCGATCGAGAGAGCGAGGAGCCCGATCATCCAATGCGCGCGCACGTCAGCGTCCCTTTCTCGGCGGGCGCCCTGGGCCTGCGCGAAGTCGATCCAAGCATTTGCGGAAGTCGGTGGGCGGCGGGTCGGAGAAGCGGACCTGCTCGCCGGTGCGAGGGTGCACGAAGCCCAGCTCGGCGGCGTGCAGCATCGGGCGCGGCGCATCGACGCGCTTGCCGGCAAAGCCGCGGATGTACACGTCCTCGCCCACCAGCGGGTGACCCCGCTCGCTGAGGTGGATGCGGATCTGGTGCTGCCTGCCGGTCTCGAGGCGACACTCGACGAGGCTCGCCACGCCGAGCGCCTCGATGGGGCGCACGTGGGTGATCGAGCGCTTGGCGTCCTCGGGCGCGGGCCCCTCCTGTCCTCGGCGCGTCCCCCACGAGCCGCGGAGGCCATCGCCCCGATCCTGCACGATGAAGCTCTCGATGCGCGCCTCGCGCACCGCGCCGTGCGCGAGGCCCAGGTAGCGCCGATACACGGTGTGCTCGCGCAGCTGCTCTTCGAGGTGGCGCTTGGCGCTCACCGTGCGCGCGAAGACGAGGATGCCCGTCGTGTCCTTGTCGAGGCGCTGCACCGCGCCCACGACCGTGTCGCGCTTGGTGCCGCGCTGCTTCTCGATGCGCATCAGGCGAGCGCGCACTTGATCGACGAGCGTGTCGCGCTCGTCCGTGAACGGGACCGTGATGACCCCGGCGCGCTTGCGCACGACGACGACGTCGCCGTCGAGGTGCACGATGTCTTCGGCGGCGAGCACCCCGCCGGTCTTCTTGGGTCGATCGGGGTGCACCGCGATCTTCGCGCCCGCGCTCAGCCGCAGCGCGCCGTCCGTGACCACCTCGCCGTCGACCTCCACGCGCCCCGTGCTCACCAGCTCGCGCGCGCGGTTCCACGAGATGGGTGCGTCCATCGAGCAAGCGCGGCGCACCACCGCGGCGAGCGTGCTCTGGGCCTCGCTCGATGCGACCTCGACCTCGACGACGGCGCTCACTCGTTCTGCATCAGGCCGCGTACGGTCCCGTCCGCTTCGATCCGCACGTTGCGCGCGGCGGGCACCTTCGGCAGGCCCGGCATCGTCATCACGTCGCCGAGCAGCGCGACGACGAAGCCCGCGCCCGCGCTGAGGCGCGCCTCGCGCACGGTGACCCGGAAGCCCGTCGGGCGGCCCTGCTTCTTGGGATCGTCGGACACCGAGAGCTGCGTCTTGGCCATGCACACCGGCAGGCCACCAAATCCGCTCTTCTCGATCTGCTCGAGCTGCGCCTTCGCCGCGGGCTCGACGTCCGCGCCCTCGGCGCCGTACACGTTGCGCGCGATCGCGTCGAACTTCTCCGCGTAGCTCTGCTCCAGCTCGTAGCTGAAGCGCGGCTTCTTCTCGGTCTTGCTCTCGAGCACGGACGCGACCGTCTTCGCGAGATCCGTCGCGCCGTCCCCGCCCTGCGCGAAGCCGCGGCACAGCTCGACGGGCACGCCGAGCTTCTCACAGCGCGCGCGCACCATCGCGATCTCGCTCTCGGGATCGGTGTCGAACGCGTTGATCGCGACGACCGCGCGGAGGCCGTAGAACGCCGCGGTCTCGAGGTGCCGCTCGAGGTTGGCGATGCCGCGCTCCAGCGCCTCGGCATTCGGCGCGCCCGCGCTCTTGGCCTCGACCCCGCCGTGGAACTTCAGCGCGCGCAGCGTCGCGACCATCACCAGCGTGTCGGGCCACAGACCCGCGACGCGGCACTTGATGTCGAGGAACTTCTCGCCTCCCAGATCGAACCCGAAGCCGCCCTCGGTGATCACCACGTCGGCGTGGTGAAGCGCCATGCGCGTCGAGAGGATCGAGGAGCAGCCGTGCGCGATGTTCGCGAAGGGGCCGCCGTGCACGATCGCGGGGCCGCCCTCGGCGGTCTGCACCAGGTTGGGCAGGAGCGCGTCCGTCAAGAGCGCCGTCATCGCGACGTGCGCCCCCAGGTCCTTGGCGGTGACCGGCTTCAGGTCGAAGCTGCGACCCACCACGATGCGTCCCAGGCGCTGCTCGAGATCCTCGAGCGACGTCGACAGACACAGGATCGCCATGATCTCGCTCGCCGCGGTGATGTCGAAGCCGGTCTCGCGGGGCACGCCGCCGGTGCGGCCGCCCAGGCCGACCATCACGTTGCGCAAGCTGCGATCGTTCATGTCCAGCGCACGGCGCCAGGTGACGCGGCGCGGATCGAGCCGGCTGCCGTCGTCTCCGCCCGCCGAGAAGTGGAGCTCGTTGTCCACGATGGCGGCGAGGAGGTTGTGCGCGGAGGTGATCGCGTGGAGATCCCCGGTGAAGTGGAGGTTGATCTCGTTGGCGGGCGCGAGCTGCGCCTTGCCGCCGCCGGTGCCGCCGCCCTTCACCCCGAAGACGGGACCGAGCGAGGGCTCGCGCAGCGCGGGCACCGCCTTCATCCCGAGCTTCCTCATGCCCATCGCGAGGCCGATGCTCGTGGTGGTCTTGCCTTCGCCCGCGGGCGTCGGGGTGATCGCGGACACGAGCACCAACTTGCCCTTGCCCTTGGCCGGGCGGCTCAGCGCGGCGAGATCGATCTTCGCCTTGTCGCGCCCGTACGGGAGCACGTCGGCAGGATCGAGACCGAGCTCTTGGGCGACTTCGGCGATGGGGCGCATAGGCGGCGGACGATACGAAGTTCCGCCCATCCTCCGCAACCGCGCGCGAAGGTGCGTCGGCCGTGACGATCGGTCGCCTACATCCGGTGGGCGGATGGATAGGCACGACGGGCACAGGGACGCCATCACCATCCCTTCGCATCGCCGCACCTCGGTACGCTCGTAGGGGCGACCCTCGTGGTCGCCCGCGGACGGGCACGACGCGCACAGGGCACGACGCGCACAGGGCGCCCACGAGGGGCGCCCCTACATGCGGTGGGCGGATGGGCACGACGCGCACAGGGCGCCCACGAGGGGCGCCCCTGCATGCGGAGGCCTGACGCCATCACCATCTGTTCGCATCGCCGCACCTCGGTACGGTCGTAGGGGCGACCCTCGTGGTCGCCCGCGGACGGGCACGACGCGCACAGGGCAC
>CAYZQM010000179.1:0-694 GCA_964480175.1 uncultured Sandaracinaceae bacterium | reverse complement strand
GACGCGCACAGGGCACGACGGGCACGGGGCACGACGGGCACAGGGCACGACGCGCACAGGGCACGACGCGCACAGGGCACGACGGGCACAGGGCACGACGGGCATAGGGCGCCCACGAGGGGCGCCCCTACATGCGGTGGGCGGATGGGCACGACGGGCACAAGGCGCCCACGAGGGGCGCCCCTACGTGCTCGTGCCTCGAACCTTCGCATCGGTCGACTGGAGGCGTCAGAAGATCGGCACTTCGCCGACCGACTCGGTGGTCCAGGCGGCGATGTGGTTCGAGCTGTCGAGGTCCTGGAACGGGAGCGCGAACGCGGTCGCGCTCGCGTCGAGCCCGCGCGCGAGCTGCTCGGGTAGGACCGCGCTCATCCACAGGTACGTGCCGCGCCCGCCGCTCTCGTCGTTGCCGCCCGGCGGGTTGCGCAGGCCGTACGCGCGCGTCGTGGAGAAGGAGAACCACATCAGCCGCACGTCGCCGAACTCGTCGCTCTCCTCGAGCACGAACTCGAAGGGCGCGAAGCGTGGGAACGTGTCGTTGAGCTCGGTGCGGCCCTCGTCCATCACGCCGGGCGCGCCGGCGTTGGCGAGCTCGATGGGCTCGCCGCCTGCGAGCGGCACGAGGAAGACCGTGCTCGTCGGATCGCTGTCGCCGTTGCAGTCCCGGTGACCCATGTCGCCACCGGGGCAGACG
>CAYZQM010000178.1:11295-14277 GCA_964480175.1 uncultured Sandaracinaceae bacterium | reverse complement strand
AACGCGGTCAGAGGACGCGCGGTCGCGGGCTCGCCGAACAGGCTGGCCATCGGCGCGCCGCTGCCGTCGAGCACCAGCACCTCGCGGTACCAGTCGACCGCGTCGGCCTCCTGGTAGGTCTGGCTCCAGGCGACGTGGCCGTTGGTGCCCACCGCCATCGGCACGATGCCCGCGAAGAAGAGACCCATCTGCCGGCGCGGGAGCGTGCCGTCGCCAAACACGATCGTGTCGACTCCCATCTGGTAGAAGAGCGGCGCGATGCTCAGCGGCAGATGACCATCGCCCGCGAGGATGCCGGCGCCATCGGCGGTCGCGCCGGTGCCTACCGCCCACGCGTTGCTGCCGAAGTCGTTGCCGGTGCCGCCGCGCAAGAACGCGCTGTGCGAGAGGCTGTCGGTCAGGCGCGTGGCGAGCTGAGGCTCGATGCCCGGACCGAACGAGGGCGCGAAGTGCGCGGGCGCCATCGCGGTGGTGACCATCCCGTCGAGGCCAAAGCACGGCGGAGTGCTGCACTCGACCGACAGGGTGTCGACCGTCGGATCGAGGCGACGCAACAGATCGACCAGCACGCCGTCGGTGCGCTCGGTGGCGAACGGATCGCCCGCGAAATGATCCGCGATGCCCGCCGAGGCGCGGGTCACGTCCAGATCGGTCGTGGTGAAGCCGAAGTTCCAGATCACGCCGGCGGCGAAGCCCATCAGATCGCGCACCGTGATCTCTTCGAGGATGTCGCTCGCGCGGCGCGCTCCGAGCACGGGCCGCAGCGTCTCGTACTCCGAGGGCGCGGCGGCCTCGTTCGCGCGGCACGCGCGCACGTACGCGTTCACTCCGTCGGCGAACGCCTGGTGCATCTCCATCTGCTCGGGCGTGAGCTGCGAGAGCAGGTGCTCGGCGACCTCCACCATGCCTTGCGAGCGCGAGAGCACGTCGAGCGACCAGCCCGGCGTACCGATGAGCTCGCCCAGCTCGCCGAGCCCGAAGCGCCGGATGAGATCGATCTGGAAGTAGCGATCGCGGCCCATCAAGAAGCCCTGCACCACCCGCAGGTCGTGCTCGCTGCTCGCGTAGATGTGCGGCACCCCGAGCTCGGTGGTGACGACCTGCACCTCGCCTTCCAGATCCTCGATGGTGACCGCGCCCGTCTCGGGGATCCCGAGGATGCGGCCCGGATCGCCGGGGGGCAGCGGCGCGTCGCGTCCCGCGTCGGCCGGCTCGGGCGGCGGCGAGCACTCGCACGCTGCGAGCAACGAGAGCGGGAGCAAGAGAAGGGCGCGGTACTGCATGGCCCGCGAGACTACCGCGGCGATCGTCGTCACGGCACGTGCTGCAGCGGTCCCTCTCGGGTGAGCAGGAAGTAGCTCGGGGTGCCCAATCGAAAGAAGCCCAGATCGAGGTACGACCAGCCGAGCAGGTGCTCGACGCTGCCTTCCTTCAGCGCCACCAGCGGATCGCGGGTGCGCCGCACGGGATCGAAGCGCGCGTTCTTCGCGCCGCGTCCGTAGTCGATCATCAGCCCTCGCTCACAGCGCACCGGCATGCGGTAGCGCGCTGCGTCGAGCACCTCGTAGAAGCCGAAGCAGCGCGGCGCACCGGATGCGTCGCGCATCTCCTGCCGCGGACCGTGCAGGCCGGTCTGCTGCATCCGCACGTTCCATCCGCGCAGCGCGCCGCTCGATGGATCGCGATGGAACGTCTTTCGGAACGTGAGCCAGCTGAGCTTCACCATCCAGCCGGGCAGCCCCAGCGAGACGCCGGCGTACTCAGTGTCGTCGAGCGCGTTCGGATCGATGGGATGACCCGCTTCGAGCAGCGCCCGCAGCTCCGATCGGGACATCGCGAGCAACGCCTCTGGCTTCATGGCTCCTCATCGGTGCAGCCGAACTCGCGGACGTAGACCCGGTTCGGGGTCGCGTCCGCATCCACGTCGTGCCACGCGACGAGCAGGCGCCCGTCGTCGGTGAAGAGGATCTCGGGGAACACGACGTAGCCTCCGGGCGCCGGCCCCGACCACGCACCGAGGACCTCCGCCCGCTCGTTCATCCGCACCACGTGCATGTCGCCCATCTCGTAGGGGTTCGACGCGACGAGCACCAGCTCGGGAGCGCGGGGGTGATGCGCGAACGCGTCGGCGAGCCCGGAGTCGCTCGTCGGGCCGTGCAGCTCCGGCACCTCGCGAAGCGGAACGAGCGGCGCGCCGTCGTGGCCCATCACCGCGAGCGCAGGGAGCCGGTCGCGGTTGCCGGGCAGGACGTAGAGGAAGCCCTCGCTGGTGCCGACCACGCGGGGATAGCTGAGGTAGGGATACGCGAGATCGATCGGGCCGTTCACGATCTGCCCCCGGCCATCCACGGAGACGAAGTGCAGCGCATGCACCCGGTCGACGAACGTGAGCGTCACGAGCCCGAGCTCGGTGTCGCTCGCGCCCGCGAAGACGGTGAGCAGCTCGTCGAACGGGATCTCGCTGGTCGTCGGGTCGCTGCCATCGACGTTCGCCGTCCGGATCACCACCGCCCGGCGCGACTCGGTGTCGACCGACACCATGCGATCCCCGAGCACGGCGACGGGCGGGGACGCGCGGTACGGGGGGCGGACGCTCTCGATGCTTCCCGACCGATCGACGCGGAGCCATCCACCCTGCTCCAGCGCGCCGATGCCGCGACGGATCTGCGCGGCCACGAGCGTGGGATCGCCGGGACCCCGCGAGTGGCGCAGCCGATGGCTCGAGAGGATCACCAGCTCGCTCTCCCGCTCGAGCGGGCCCAGCGGCGCGCCGCGCCGATCGAGCACCCGCGTGATCACGTTGGGCTGCTCGCGTCCTCCGTAGATGCCGATGCGAAAGAGCGCGCCGAAGCCTCCGTCGTCACGCGGCGCGAGCACGGGCTCCCACGCCCAGCTGCAGCTCGTGCAGTCGCCGGTGTCGAGCTCGGTGCTCCGAAGCACGATCGTCTCCCCCAGTGGGCCGAAGCCCAGCGACTCGTCGAC
>CAYZQM010000178.1:955-11285 GCA_964480175.1 uncultured Sandaracinaceae bacterium | reverse complement strand
GACGAGCTCGTCGCAGTCGTCGTCGACGCCGTTGCAGCGCTCGGTACCCGTCGGCCGACAGATGGGCGCGTCTGGCACACCCGCATCGCGCGGTGCGTCGATCACCACGGCGTCGGCGGGCACGCGGCCGGCGTCGCCCCCCAAGGTGAGCGCCGTCTTCGCGCCGCAACCCCCGAGCCCTCCCACGAGAAGGAGCAGGGCGCCCAGCGCGCGCATCAGTGGCCCAAGCGGTCGCACGCGGCGTTCGATCCCTGATCGCAGAGCATCTCGAGCTCTCCGCGCTCCATCCCGTCGAGCGCCTCGTCGGTCACCTGCGGGATCGCGGGCTCGATCGGCTCGTCCGAGGGCGGAACCTCTTCGGCGATGGGCTCGGCCTCGGGCGCCGCGCTCGACGTCGGAGGCGGCGCGCTCGCGGTGCCGCACGCGGCGATCAGCAGCGCGTGAGCAAGCAGGACGCGCCAGCACGACGAGGACGTCATGGGCCAAAGGGTACCCCGGGCGCGGGCTCGGCGCGCGCCGCTCGCCAAGTGGTGCGCTGTCGAACGCAACGTGAACGTGAACACGATCACGATGGCCGCGGGCACGGGCACGGGCGCGCGCGCGCACGGCTCGCCAAGTGGCACGCTGTCGGTCGCGACAGTCGTGAACGTGAACTTGAACGTGGTCGTGGTCGTGAACGGTCGTTTCTCTCTCTGCTCGATCTCCCCACCGCGTCGCCGTCGTTCACGTTCACGACCAACGACCACGACCACGACCACGACCACGGTGGTCGCTGTCGCTGTCGCTGTCGCGGGCACGGGCTCCAAACGCGTCGAGGCCGCGCCGATGGTCCGGCGCGGCCTCGCTCGCGATGGGTGGCTCAGTCGTTCACGACGAGCTGGTTGTCGATCCGGGCGACCCCTTCGACGTTCGCAGCGTGACGCTCGACGATCATGCGCTCATCGGCGCTGTTCACGTTGCCGCGGAGGGTCACCACGCTCTCGCGGGTGATGATCGCGACGTTGCGCGCGCTCATCGAGAGCGAGTCGTCGCGGGTCACCGCGCTGCGGATGGCCTGGGTGATCGCGATGTCTTCGTCGCTGTTGCCTTGATCGGCGACCGTGACGTCCTCGCTCTCGACCACCTCGCTGTCGTCGTCCGTCGTGCTCCGCTCGATGTCGGCCTCGGCGCGACGCGCCTCGTCGCCGGCGGTCTCGGTCCGCCGCTCGGCGCGCGCGGAGCGATCCTCGTCGTGGGCGCACGCGGACGCGAGGCCGATGGCGGCGATGGCGATCAGGGTCTGGATGGGGCTCTTCATGTTCGTGCTCTCCCCTTCGCTCAGCGGAAGTTCGCGCGCTGCTCGGTCGGCTTCTTCTCGGGCACCGCCGCCTCGCGGGTCACGGTGACGTCCTCCGCGCCGCGCGAGGTCAGCACCGCCTTGGCGCGATCGACCTGATCGGCGTCCTCGGTGTGCACCGCGATCAGCAGCTTGCCCTCGTTGATCTTGCCCTCGTAGAGCTTCGCGTGGACCTCGGGGATGCCCAAGCCCACCAAGCTCCCGGTGACCGCGCCCGCCGCCGCGCCGACCGCCGCGCCGCTCAGCGCCGCCATGATCGGACCCGCGGCGATGAGGATGCCGAGGCCGGGGATCGCGATGGTGCCGAGGCCCGCGAGCAGGCCCAGCGTGCCGCCGAGCGCCGCGCCGACGCCGCCGCCCGCGACCGCGCCCTCGGGCGCCTTCGTGCCCTTCTCCGTGGCGAAGTCGCGCGCCGCGCGCGGATCGTTGAAGAGGACCGACACATCGGCCGGGGTGAAGCCCGCGCCCTGGAGCGCGATGAGGATGTTCTCTGCCTCGGTCTGGTTCTTGACGATGCCGAAGACTGCCTTGTTGGTCATGTGATCTCTCCCGTGCTGGGTTGTTGCCGCCGTGTTCGGCCGGCCCGTCCCCTAGAGCGAGTCGCGTGCCACGTCGCATCCCTCGTGAATGCAGTCGGATCGCGGCCGCGGCGCGCGCTTCATGGCATTCGCACCACACCCACGCGCGTCGCAGTGAGGCAGCGCGACACCCCACGCCGCGCGCGCAACGCACCTCAGCCTCCGAGATGGAGGCTCAGTTGATGTGCTTGGTCTCGGCGGGCGGCGGCGCATCGTCGCCGTCGTCGTCGTCGTCGCTCTCGGTCGAGCTCGTGTAGTAGCCCTCGGACCGGTAGTAGTAGTAGGCGCCCGCGCCGCCCTCGTAGCGCCGCATGTTCGGATCGACGCCGTTCAGCACCGCGCCCACCAGGTTCGCGCCCACGTCGTTCACCTGCCGGAGGATCGACGAGAGCGCGTCGCGGGTCGTCCCGTTCGCGCGGAGCACCAGCATCATCCCGTCGACCTGCGGGCCGAGCACGGCGGCGTCGGTCACGGCGCCCAGCGGCGGGCTGTCGAAGATCACGAAGTCGAAGGCCTTCTCGGCCTCGTCGATCAGCGTCTGGAAGCGCTCGCGGTGGAGCAGCTCGGCCGGGTTCGGCGGGATGGGACCGCACGTCATCACCGTGACGTTCGGGATCCCGGAAGGCCGCGTCGCCTGGGCGAGGCTGGTCTCGCCGACGAGCACGGACGTGAGGCCCACGCTGTTGCGCACCCCGAACGCGTGGTGCATCCGCGGCCGCCGCATGTCGGTGTCGATCACCAGCACGTGCTTGCCGCTCTGCGCGATCGAGATCGCGAGGTTCGCGGCGACGGTGGTCTTGCCCTCGCGCGGTCCGGCGCTGGTGACCGCGAGCGTCCGCAGCGGCTCGTCGCCCGACATGAACATCAAGTTGGTGCGCAGGGTCCGGAAGCTCTCCGCGATGCTGCTCATCGGCTGGGTGTGCGCGATCACGTCGCGCGGCGAGCCGGTGGGTGCGTCCTTGGCGGCAGGGCGCTTGCGTCGCTTGGCGCGCGCGGACTCCGCCTTCGGCGCGCCGTTGCCGTTCTTGGCGGCGGCGAGCACCTCGGCCTCCGGGATGTCGGGCAACACGCCGAGGATGGTGACCCCGAGCTCCTCCGCGTCGCGCACCGTCTTGATGCGCCGATCGAGGCGGCTCAAGAGCAGCGCCAGACCCAGGCCGAGCGCGAGGCCCGCGCCGATGCCGCCCGCGATGTTCGTGGTGAGGCGCGGGCTCACCGGCGCCGTCGGCTCGAGCGCCGCGTCCACCGAGCGCACGTGCGTGGTGCGCAGCATCTGCGTCAGGTCGGTCTCGGTCGTGCGCTGCAGCACGACCTCGTAGAGCTTCTCGTTGTTCTCCCGCTCGCGGTGGAGCTGGGTGTACTCGATCTCGAGCAGGTTCAGATCGAGGCCGGCGCGGTTGGCCTCGGCGACGGCTGCGCGCAGCCCGCTCTCGACCGCGGTCGCCTCGCGCACGTCCGCCTCGGCGGCCCGCAAGAGACCGTCGATCTCCGAGCGCAGCTGACCTCGGACGGACTCGATGCCGCGATCGAGCTCGAGGATGCGCGGGTGGGCAGGGCCGTAGCGCGAGCTCAGCGCCTCGCGCTCGGCGAGCATCGTGCGGATGTTCGTCTGCAGCGCCTGGATCGCCGGCATGTCGGAGAGCGCGCTGCCCTCGTCCTCGATGGCGTCGGCGCTCGCGAGGTAGCGCAGCCGGGTGAGGTGCGCGTTCAGCTCGATGCGCCGGGTGCGGGCCTCGGCCAGCGCGCCGGTGAAGTGCTCGAGCTCGTTGGCGACCAGGTTCTGCCGGTCCTCCATCGACACCGACAGCACGTCGTGATCGTCCATGAAGTCGTGCAGCGCGCGCTCCGACGTATGGAGCTCGCCGCGCAGACCATCGAGCTGTTCATGCAGCCACGCGAGCGAAGTCACGGTCGAACCCAGGCGATCCTCGATGGTTTTCTCGATGAAGATCGCGACGATCGTGTTCGCGATGAGCGCCGCACGCTCGGGGTCGCGGTCGCGGACGCGGATCTGCACGAGACGCGTGCCCGAGACCGCCTCGACCGTGACACGCCCTTGGAGGATCATCGCGACCTCCGAGATGTCGCCCTCCCAATCGGCGGGCATGTCGTGGTCTTCGTGCGGGAAGGTCGGCGCGCGGTGCAGTTCCAAGCGCTCGACCACCCGCTCGGCGATGAGGCGGCTCGCGATGATCCGGTTCTGGGTCTCGAAGAACTCGCGGCTCGCCCAGAAGTCCGCGTTCGGCGAGGCGACGTCCTCGACGCCGGTGCCGAGCGGCCGCGCGGGGTTCGGGTCGTACTCGATGACCGCGGTCGCCTCGAAGATGCGGGGCTGACGGATGGTGTACGCGAAGACCGCGGCCCCCACGATCACCGTCACCAGCACGATCAGCCAGAGGTACGTCCGCAGCGCGCGGAGGTACTCGCGCACGTCGAACTCGCGCTCCTGGGGAGCGGCGGGCTGGGTAGGGGGAGGGAGGGTGCTCACAGGGAGGCGGCCGCGAGGGCGAGGCTTGGGGGGTGCGGGCGCGCTGCCCGAGGACCCCGGAGAGAAACACAGTGTTTTGAAGGACGGCCCGCGTGGGTCAAGCGCGCGGCGGGCTGAGGACGTCCGTTCAGTGACGAGGGCACCGGCGATCGTTGCCGCCTCCCTCCGCGCCATTCGGCGCGCGCTTCACGGGCGCTCGGAGCGCTCGCGCATCGCGTCCGCCGAGCGGCACTCCGCGCTGCCTTCACCGCGGGCGCGGCACAGCTGTGCGAGCGCGAGGTACGCCCGCCGCAGATCCCCCTCGCGCTCGGCGAGTCGGGCGATGCGGGCGAGCGCGCCCGAGTCCGGATCGAGCCGCTGCGCGTCGTCGTACGCCGCGTACGCATGTCCGGTGTTGCCGAGCTGCTCTTCGAGCGTGCCGAGCAAGAGCGCGTTCGCTGCCAGGCGCGACCCCGAGCCCGCCGCGAACGCGCGCAGCGAGCTCACCGCCGCCCGCATGCCCTCGGTGTCGCCCGCGGCCGCGTGGGCGCGGGCCAGCGCATCCAGCCTGCGCGGCTCGATCGCGATCGGCGCGCGCTCGTCGATCACCTCCGCCGCCTCGCGAGGCCTCCTTCCTCGCAGGAGCGCGTCGGCCCGCGCCAAGCGCACGCTCCAGCGCAGCGCCTCGTCGTCGCCGGCCGCTTCGGCCGCGCCATCGAGCATCGCGAGCGCCGCGTCGGTCTCGCCCGCGCGGATCGAGCGCCACGCGACGCGCACCCTCGCCGGTGCCTCGATGTCGTCGCTCGCCGAGGCGATGAGCTCGCGATCGATCGCCTCGGCGACCTCGGGCGCGACGTCGGCGCAGGAGGCCGCTTGGTTCAGCACCGCGTCGCGCCGCGGCTCGCCCGCGAACACCCGCATCATCGCGTCGGGCGTCTCGCTCGCGCGGATGAAGAGGCAGACCTCCTGGTGCGACACGTTGGGGCGGAAGCGCTCGGCCTCGCGCACCTCCAGCCACGCTTGCTCGAGGCGGCCCCGCCGCGCGAGCCAGCGCGCCGTCACCAAGTGCGGCGAGGGCCAGTCGGGCGCGAGCGCCATCGCGCGGTTGAGCCAGCGCGGCGCGTCGGGCGCGTTCTGGGACGCGGCCGCCCAGCCCAGCACGAGCGGGAAGATCGGCTCGCTCGGGTGAAGGCGCATCGCGTCCTCGGCGAGCGCTTCGGTCGCGGCCCACTCGCCCGAGTCGTTCAGCGCGAGCAGCGCCTGCTCGAGGCGCCGCGCGTCGCCGTGGTGGATCGCGTAGCCCATGAGCAGCGCGAGCAGGACGGTGAGACTCGCCGGCAACCAGGCGGTGATCCGCGCGGCGCGGCCCGGTCGCGCGGCTGCCTTGCGACGCTCGCCGCGGCTGCGGTGCACGGCGGCCGCGAGCAGCACGGCGGCGCTCAGCGCGATCGCGAGCTGCTCGAGCGCGAAGTCGACCTGGTCGTGCAGGAACATCCCCAGCACCGCCGCGAGCGCGCCCATCTGGCTGGCGCTCTCGGCGCGCCGAGCGGCGACGACGAACGCGCTCGCCAGCGTCACCAACAAGAGCAGCGTCGCCGGCACGCCCCACTCGGAGGTCCACTGCACCAGCAGGTTCTCCGGGTAGTAGAGGCGATCGGTGCCGTCGAGGTGGGTGTACGCGATGCGGAACGCGCCGCGCCCGACGCCGAGCCAGGGCGACTCGCCGACCGCCACCAACCCCTCCGCGGCGAGCTCGAGCTTGCGCGTCGGCGAGGCGGCGAAGTCGCCCGCGAGGCGCTCGCCGAAGACGTACGCGGCCATCGCGAGCAGCAGGCCGACGACGAGCAGACCGCCGAGCGACACCAGCGCCCGCCGCAGGGTCGCCGCGTCGCCCTTGCGTCGCGCGTGCAGCGCGAGCAGCGCGCCGAGCACGGCGAGGCCCAGCACGAGCGAGATGGTGCCGCCGCGCGAGACCGCGGCCAGCGCGACCGAGCCGCAGAACACCGCGGCCCCCAGCAGCATCCCGCGGCGCGTGCGATCGGTCGTGTCGATCGCGACGCCGACCAACGCGGGCACCGCCATCGCCATGAAGCCCGACAGGTGGTTCTGGTTGCCGATGGGCCCCATCAAGCTGGGCGGCCAGGGGTAGTGGTAGATGCCGTAGACCGAGTCGGCGTCGGCGACGACGTGCGCGACGGTGAGCACCCCCGCCGCGATCGCGCCGCTCGCGGCGGCGAGGATCGCGGCGCGACGGCTCCCGAGCTGCACCACCACGCAGCCCGCGAAGAACGCCGCGCAGATGGCCGCCGCCTTGAGCAGCTCTC
Source organism: uncultured Sandaracinaceae bacterium (assembly GCA_964480175.1). Taxonomy (GTDB): domain Bacteria; phylum Myxococcota_A; class Polyangia; order Polyangiales; family Sandaracinaceae; genus CAYZQM01. Next base: position 4,580 of record CAYZQM010000178.1, on the reverse strand, counting down.
GCTGGGTGTCGGTGGGCGAGCGGCTGAGGGTGGCGAGCGTCGGAGTGGGATCGCCCAGCGCGCGCGCGGTGTCGCGGGCGTCGATCACCGACTCGGGCGACAGGCCCTCGACGAGCGACGCAGGCAGGGGCACGAGCGAGAGCGCCGTCCACGCGGTGATCGCGAGGAGCGCGACGTGGACCTCGCCGATCGGGCTGCCCTCGCGGCGCGCGAGGTACGCGGCGAAGAGCGCGGTCAGCCCGATGGCGAGCGAGGCGACGCCGATCGACCACCCCGTGAGCGTCCCGAAGAGCGCCACCGCGAGCACGCACGCGCCGCCGAGCACGTAGGGCAGCGCCCGGCGCAGCGCGGAGGCGGGTCGCCTGCGCCGCGAGCGCGTCTCACTCGGCTCGGTCAACGGCGCGCTCCGCGGCCGCGCCCATCGCCGTGCGACGACAGGCGGGCGATGGGCAGGCCCGAGGAGAGCGGACGGCTAGCGTCCGGCGAGCGAGGAGAGCAGCGCAAGGCGAGAGCGACGATAGCAGGGCGGTCCAGTTCCCGAGGCGTTCGAGGGGCCACCTCCTCGAGCTGCCCTGAGGTCGAGGTGCCACCTCGTCGCTGAAGCAGTCGAGCTCGGCTCATCGAACGGCCCGGGCCGCTTGGGTCGCGCCGCGCCCGCGAGACGTTCAAGCGCGAGGTGTCGCCATCGCTGCGGCCCTCGCGCGGTCGACACGAAACGTCCACGAGCGTACGAGCGCCGCCACCGTACCCTGACCCGATGCACGCGAGGTCGAACGTCCGCGCCGCAGTGCTCGTCCTCGCAGCGTGGGTGGCGGTCGCGTGCGATGCGGGGGCGTCGATGCCCGACGCGGGGATGCCCGACGCGGGGATGCCCGAGGACGGCGCGATGAACCCGGACGCGGGCGTCTGCATCCTCGATGAGCCGTTCGCTGCGGCGCCGGTCGTCGCGCTGCCTTCGGACTACGACCGCGACGCGATCACCCGCGCCGTCGAGGCCGCGCTGCGAGCGACCGATCACGACGTCGACCGCGGCGTCTTCGACTTCTTCTACGTGGCCGACTGCGAGGGCATGCCGAGCTGCTACGGCAACAACCCCGCGTCGCCGTACGGCCTGCTGATGCTGCCGCCCGCGCCCGGCGAGGTGCTCGCCGAGCTCGGCGAGGCGAGCGCGGCGCTCACCCGAGGCGATGCGCGCGCCGTGTTCCGACTGCGCGCCGACGAGGTGATCGCGCTCGCGATCCGCACGCCGCCGGACGCCGCCTACTTCGGCTTCACGCCGTACGTGTTCGGGCGCGGCGACACGACTTACTTCGCGAGCCTCGGCGACACGCTGAACCAGCTGGTCATCGCCACCGCGAGCGCGGGCGGCTCGCGCTTCGGCGCCGAGACCCTCCTCCTCTTGGGCGCGGACGCATCGCAGCTCGAGCTCGCGCGTGAGGCGTGGGTCGCGGCGGGCGTCCCCGAAGGGATGATCAACGTCGTCCCGCTCCCGACGGAGGATGCATCGGCGAGTGGGCTCTACGCGCCGGGCCTCTCCGACGACGGCGATACGCTGATGGTGTTGTTCCGCGTCGCGCTCTTCTCGGACACCGACGCGGGGCAGGCCTGGCTCTCCGATCCGGGCGCGACGGTGCTGCGCATCCGGCCCCAGATCGTCCAGCCGACCGCGCCGCTCGTCGCGCCTGCGCTGCGGCCGACGGGATCGCGCTGCACCGAGGCGGGTCTCCGACCTGCGCTCGACGCGCTCGAGTCGTCGCTCCGCGCGCGCTTCTCGACGGCGACGCACGCCGTGCGCGTCGCGTCGTCGATCGCGGCGCCGCTCGATGGCCCCGACTGCCTCGCAGGCACCGCGCTGCTCGGAGCGAACTGCCTCGGTGACAACCGCGACACGCACTACGTCACCGGCCTCGCGACCGCGCCGCTCGAGGAAGGAACGGACCTCTACGTGATCGGCGTCGACCACGCGCGGAGCGGCAAGGCCACGTACGTGTCGGTCGCGGTGATGGACAGCGTCACCCTCGCGGGGACGGGCAGCGTGAGCGGTGATGAGCTCGTGGGCTCGGCGTCGCGCCACGGCGGAGACGACAGCCTCTTCGTGGTGCGCGTGACCCGCGGCGCATGCGAGCCCGGCGAGGCCTGCCTCTCGGTGCCCTCGGCCGGCTGGCCGTCGATCCCGCTCGATCACGACATCCGCATCATCGTGCGCCCCTACCTCGACCCCGCGACCGCCGCGCGCCCGGAGCCCTCGGAGCTCGTTCTCTCGCGCGTGGTCAGCGTCACCGAGCGACGCTGACGCGGTCCGAGTGTCCGCGATGCGGTAAGCACGCCGAATGCTCGACTGGGTCTGCTCCGTCACCGGTGCTCGCGCGGCCCGCGCGTTGCCGCGGGTGCAGTCGCTGTGGGGCGGCTACGGCGAGATCCTCCGCGTGGCGCTCGACGGAGGGCCCGTCGCGAGCGTCATCGTGAAAGCGGTGCGCCCGCCCTCGAGCGCCGCGATGGACGCCGCGGCGCGCCGCTCTCACGAGCGCAAGCTCCGCTCGTACGCGGTCGAGGCCGCGTTCTACCGAGCGCACGCGCGCGAGGCGGGGGCACGGGTGCCGCGTTCTTGGGCGGTCGACGAAGGCGAAGGGACGCTCTGCTTGCTGCTCGAGGATCTCGACGAGGCGGGTTTCTCGGGAAGGAGGCGGCACCTCGACGCGAGCGAGCTCGACGCGTGCCTTCGGTGGCTCGCGGGCTTCCACGCGTCGTTCATGGCGCGCGCGCCCGAGGACCTCTGGCCCGTTGGGACCTACTGGCACCTTCAGACGCGCCCCGACGAGCTCGACGCCATGAGCGACCGGGTCCTCGCCGCGGCCGCGCCCGCGATCGACCGCGCGCTCTCCGATGCCCGCTACCACACGCTGGTGCACGGCGACGCCAAGCCCGCGAACTTCTGCTTCGGCGCGCAGGGGGTGGCCGCCGTCGACTTTCAGTACGTGGGCGGTGGCTGCGGCATGAAGGACGTCGTCTATCTGGTGAGCTGCATCGAGGAAGAGCGCGCGCAGCCCGCGATCGAGCGCTACTTCGATCATCTTCGTGACGCGCTCGCGGGCCACCCCGAGGCGCGCGCGATCGAGGACGAGTGGCGCCGCCTGACGCCGCTCGCGTGGGCGGATCTCGAGCGCTTTCTCTCGGGCTGGTCGCCCGGCCATCGACCCGGCCCGCTCGGCGCCGCGATGTGCCGATCCGCGCTCGCGGCCCTCGACGTCCCGCGTCCGTGAGAGAATGCGCGCCGAGCCCATGCCGCGACGAGCGCGATGACGATGAGCGAGAGAGTGGCGAGCCGAGTGGCGATCTCCGCGCCCAGCGCCGAGCTCGCGCAGGTCGAGGTGCGCTCGCTGCGCTGGGCCGAGCGCCTGACCAACGCGGCGTGGGTGACGTACGCGGTAGGGACCCTCGCGTTCAGCCTCGTGCCGTTCCTCGACACGCACACCGAGCCGATGCCCATCGGGCTCGCGCTCTGGGTGCTCGGCTCGATGGGGCTCGCGGCGTCGTCGCCCTTCCTCACGCTCGCGGGTCTCATCGCGGGCCGCGCCCGCAACCTCGGGCGGGCGCAAGCTCGCGTCAATGCCCTTGGCGCGAAGCG
>CAYZQM010000178.1:0-945 GCA_964480175.1 uncultured Sandaracinaceae bacterium | reverse complement strand
CGGGCCTCCGTGTCGGTGGAGAACGGCGCGCTGAGCATCACCCACGCGGGCGAGCTCACCGAGGTGAAGACGAGCGAGCTGCGTCAAGGCGCCGTGCAGCCCGGAGGCGTGCTCGTCGTCGACGACGCGCGCGGTCGACGCTTCGCCATCGCCACCACGGAGGCCCGGGCCGCTGAGCTGCTCGACGCGCTCGATCTCGAGCCCGAGAAGCGGCGCTTCGTCTTTCGCTGGTCGCGCAACGTGCCGCGTGCGCTCGCTTTCGTGGGCACGCTCATCGCGACCGTGTTCGCGCTCGCGATCCCAGCCTCGCTCCTCGAGCACACCAGCTACATGCAGCCGTACTCCTGCTTCCTCCTCACGGCGCCGTGGGTCGTCGCGGAGCTGGTGTCGCGCTGGGCGGCGCGCCGCGAGCTCGCGGTCGGCCTCGACGGAATCGAGGCCAAGTCCCGGCGCGGCAAGAAGCTCCTCCGCTTCGCCGACATCGACGAGGTGCGCGACATCGGCGGCTCGCTCGAGGTGAAGACCAAGGACGGCGTGGTGCACCGCGTCTTGGCGGACCCCAGCGATCCCGCCGTGGCCCACGCGCTGCGCGAGCGCATCCGCGAGGCCTGGGCGCTGGCGCGCGCCCGCGCCGGCAAGGGGACGGTCGCGAGCGCGCTGCTCGAGCGCGGCGGACAGGATCTGCCCGCGTGGCGAGCGAGCGTCGCCAAGATCCTCACCGCGGCGACGGGCTTCCGCGGCGCCGCGATCGGCGCCGCGGAGCTGACGGACGTGATGGACGACGCGAGCGCGCCCGCCGAGCAGCGCATCGCCGCAGCCATCGCGCTGGGGAGCGATCCCGCGAATCGACCGAAGGTGCGCGTCGCAGCGGAGGCGTCCGTGAGCCCGCGACTGAGGGTGGCGCTCGAGCAGGTTGCGGATGGGGAGGTTGAGGATGCGGTGATC
>CAYZQM010000177.1:0-14297 GCA_964480175.1 uncultured Sandaracinaceae bacterium | reverse complement strand
GTTCGAGTCGGTCTCGACCCTTCCGGGCATGGATAGGGTCTCGCCGACTCCGGCTCGCCGACTCCGGCTCGCCGACTCCGGCTCGCCGACTCCGGCTCGACTACTCCGGCTCGACGACGTCGAGGACGAGCTCGCCCTCGCGCTCGATCACGATCTGGCAGCAGAGGCGCACGTCCTTGCCGTCGCCGAAGACCTCGAGCACGTCGAGCTCGTCGTCCTTCGCCTTGCTCAAGAGCTCGGCGCCCTTCTGCACTCGGACGCGGCACGTGCCGCAGCTCGCGGAGCGGCACGAGAACGGGACCTCGGTCTCGGGGTGCTCGTCGCACACGTCGACCAGCGCGGCACCGGCCGGGACCTCGCACTCATAGGCTGCAGGAAGGAAACGGACTTTCGCCATGGCGGGCGCGGATGTACCCACCGACGCGCGATCCGTCAAACGCCGAGCAGCGCGCGCACGACACCGTGCCGCACCCCGCCTTCCGACACGGTGATCGTCTCGGCCCCCGAGCGTCGAACGACCGCCTCGAGGATTGCGGCGCCCGCCACGATCACGTCGGCGCGGGCCGCGATCATGCCGGGCATGGCGCGCCGCGCTTCTCCGTCCAGGGCGCTGAGCTCGCGCGCGACCGACGCGATCGCGCTGCGCGCGAGACGCACGCCATGCACCGGCTCGATGCGCCCTCGCGCGAGCATCGCCACGCTGCACGCCGTCCCCGCCACCGCGATCAGCGCGCGACCAGAGGGGCTGGGCGCGGTGTCGAGCGCCGCCTCGATCGCGTCCCGCATCGAGGCGAGCTCGCGCTCCGTGGGCGGATCGGTCGACAGACAGCGCTCGAAGAGCCGCACCGATCCGATGTCGAGGCTGACCACCTGATCGACGTGATCGGGAGCGTGACTGCCGAGCACCAGCTCCGTGCTCCCGCCACCGATGTCGAGCACGACGCTCTCGCCGCGCAGCTCGAGACCCAGACCAGCGCCAGCGAACGTCAGGGCGGCCTCACGCGCGCCCGAGATCACCTCGGTGGGCAGGAGCGCCCGCGCCCGATCGAGGAACGCGTCGCGGTTGGCGGCGTCGCGCAACGCGCTGGTCCCGACCGCGAGCATGCGCTCGCAGCCCAGCGCGCGCGCCGCCTCGACGTGCGCTCTCACCGCCTCGAGCGCGGCTTCGATCCGATCGGCGGCGAGCACCCCGCGCGCGTCGACCCCTCGGCCCAGGCCGACGATGCGCTCCTCGTCGTAGCGGAGCGCGATGCGTCCCTCGGACAGCTCGCCCACGCACCCGAGCACCGCGTTGGTGCCCACGTCGATCGCGAGCACCTTCACGACGTGCGCTCCCGTACCCGCCGTGCAGAAGCGGAAGGCCCCGCCGAGCATCGCGCCCGACGGAGCCTCTCGCCTACCTGCGGCTGTCGATCCGAGATCAGGTCGTGCCGCCGCTGCCCATCAGCGAGCTCAGGTCGGGCAGCTCGTCGAGGTTCGGCATCAGCACGATCTCGATGCGGCGGTTGCGGGCGCGACCCTCTTCGGTGTCGTTCGACTCGATCGGAACGGTGTCCGCGTAGCCCGCCGCGGAGATGCGGTCGGCGGACATGTTGCCGGTGTCGATCAGGTAGCGCGCGACGACGACGGCGCGCGCCGTCGAGAGCTCCCAGTTCGACGGGAAGCGGCGCGACCGGATCGGCACGTTGTCCGTGTGGCCCGCGATCTGGAACACGCGACCTTCGATCGAGCTCAGCACGGATGCGACCTCCGCGAGGGTCGCTGCACCTTCGGGCTTGAGCTCTGCTTGGCCCGAGTCGAAGAGCACGTTGTCGGGCAGTTCGACCACCATCCGGTTGCGCACGATCGACACGCGCAGGCGACCGGAGTCGATCATCGAGCGGAAGCGCTCGAGCATCGCGCGGAACGTCGCGAGCCGCTCGTTCGCTTGGCGCTCGCGCTCGCGCAGCTCGTCACGCTCGCGCTCCGCGGCGGTGAGATCGCCTTCGAGCGTGCTCGCGCGACTGCGCAGCGACTCGACGTTCTCGCCGAGCTCGGTGAGGCGCGCTGCGAGCGCGTCGTTCTCGCCGCGGAGCTCGGTGAGCTGGGTCTCCAGATCGCGGCGCTGCCGCTCCGACTCGCTCAGATCGCCCTCGAGCTCGGCGATGCGCGCGCGCTCGTTGGCGCCGTCGTAGCAGCCTGAAAAAAGGCCTCCTGCGCTCGCGAGCACCAAGAGGCCCGCGAGGGGAAGGGGCGCGCCGCGAAGGGCAGGAGAGAGGTGTCGGTGGGGTGCGTTCATCGGGATCTCCTCCTGTCCGGCCGCCCGGACGGGGAGGGACCCTAGTCGGCGCCTGCAGAGGGTGTCAACGGCAACGGATCGCCCGATCTCGGTTCCTCCAACGATTTCGCGGTCAAGTGAAAAAGCCAACAAAATCCGCAGCATGTGTCACTTGTTAGGAACTCCGTTCTCTTTCAATGCAAAGTTAGATATAATTGATGTGCTTTTCGTCTTGACAGAGTGCGTGACGTGACAATACGGTACGCGTCACGGTGACCCAACACACCGGGAGGTCAAACATGGCAGCGAAGAAGAAGGCAAAGAAGAAGACCACGAAGAAGGCGGCCAAGAAGGCGCCGAAGAAGGCGGCCAAGAAGGCGGCCAAGAAGGCGCCGAAGAAGGCGGCCAAGAAGGGCGCCAAGAAGGCGGCCAAGAAGGGCGCCAAGAAGGCGGCCAAGAAGGGCGCCAAGAAGGCGGCCAAGAAGCCAGCTCGCAAGGCCGCCAAGAAGGCGGCGCCGGCGCCCGCGGGCGACGCAGGGATGAGCTGAACATCCAGGTCGCCTAGGCGACCGGATGCGAACGCGCCTCGGGTTTCGGCCCGGGGCGCGTTTGTTTTTTGGGCGACGAAGCACGGCGCGACGCGCGACTTGCCGCGCGTGCGACGGCGACGTTACAAGGCGGGGATGTCCCTCCGTCTCCTCGCGCCCCTCACGCTCCTGATCGTCGCCTGCGGTGGCGCTCCGCCCGAAGAAGAGCCGGCCGAGCCGGACACGTCGGGTGCAGAGGAGCCGCCGCCTCCTCCTCCGCCTCCACCTCCGGCCCACGTGCGCGTCATCCACGCCGCCTTCGATCCGCTCGCGGCCGCGGTCGGGGTCGGCTTCGATGGAGAGGCGCCCGTGATCACCGAGCTCGCCTACCAGCGCGCCAGCGACTACGTCGAGCTGGCGCCCGGCATGCACGCGGTGTCGCTCATCGGCGCGGATGGCAGCGAGATCCTCGCGTGGTCGGCGCCCGAGATGGCCGAGGAGAGCTTCTCGACGATCGTGCTCTCGAGCGCCGAGGTGATGCCCGTCGCGTTCTCGTTCGCGGGGGACGTCGTCGATGCGCCCGCCGAGAACGCGGCCGCGCTCCGCGTGTTTCACGCGCTCGACGGGTTGGGCTCGGTCGACGTGTGCATCGCGGGCGAGTCCGCGCGCGCCGATGGGATCTTGATCTTCGGCGGCCTCGCTCCGAACTCCTTCGCGGGCGAGGAGGGCGCGCGCTACGCCGAGGTGCCCGCGGCGGGCGAGACGACGATCCAGCTCCGCGCGGCCAACGCGCGCGCGTGCCACGGGCGGGTGCAGGGCGTCGCCCGCTTCAGCCCGATCGCCGGCAACCGCTACACCCTCGTCGCGGTGGGACGGGACGCCCGCCCGCGCATCGATCGCGAGCTGTTGATCTGCGCCGATCCGCCCGCGAGCAACACGTCGTGCGCAGCGGTCCCGATCACCAACCGCTGATCGCCTTGAGCGCCGGCGTCAGCCGATCGCCTTGAACGAACCCGTCTGATCGGCGCGGATCGAGCCGCTGCTCGCGACCTGCAGCGAGTGCGCCGCTTCGTCGCGCTTCATCTCGTCGAAGAGCTCGCTCACCTCGGGCCGACCCTGGAGCTGTCCCATGAGGAGCGACGAGGACTCGGTGAAGACCTTCTCGAACGAGAGCGCCTCGCGCACCCGGTGCGCGACCGTCTCACGCCCACCGGCGAGCTCGTTCTCGAGCGCCTCGCCATAGCGCTGGAGCTGCGCCCGCAGGCCCTCGATCTGTCTGCGCAGATCGGCCGCGGTCTTCTCCTTCGCGAGGCATCGATCTTCGTAGTCCTTGTGGACGTCGCGCAGCACGGTGTGGCTCGCGAGCGCCTTGGTCGCGGCTTCGAACGCGGTGCGCCAGCGCTGGGCGTCGCCGCCCACGCGCTCGAGCGCGCTCGCCTCGCGGTGGCTCTGATCGTAGAGGATGCGCTCCTGCTCGAGGCGCTTCTGCACCTTCGCCATGCGCTCGCGCTCCGCCGCCGCGTCGCGGAGGATGCGCGACTCTTCTTCGGCGAGCTCCTCGACCTTGCGGCCGATCTCCGCGCGCAGCGCGCGACCGCGGCGCTCGATCACGTCGAGCTTGCGCTGGTGGCTCGCGACCTCGCCCTCGAGCCGCGCGGCGCGCGCCGAGACGCTCCACATCTGATCGATCGCGGTGTTCACCTCGTCCGGCACCCGCCCGCTGGGGAAGGCGCGCGCGATCATCCGAGAGAAGTACGCGGCGCGTCGGCTCCAATCGACCACGCCCGGCGTGGACGCGCGCGGTGGCGGTGGCGGCGCTGCGGGCGCGGGCGCGCCGCCCTCGCTCGGCTGCACCTCCCAGCTCTGCGGCAGGGTGCGCTGCAGCGCCTTGAGCTCTTCCTGCAGGTGATGGCCGTCGCGGAAGCGGTTCTTCGGATCCTTCTCGAGGAGCTTCAGGATGATCTTCTCGGCCGCCTCGGGGATGTCCTTGGCGAGCGCGCGTGGATGCGGCGCCGCCTTGGTCTTCTGCATCTCGAGCAGCGTGTCGCGGTCGGCGCTGCGGAACGGCAGCTGCCCGGTGACCATCTCGTAGAAGAGGATCCCCAGCGCATACAGATCCGAGCCCGGCAGCGCGTCGTCGCCTCGCGCCTGCTCGGGCGACATGTACTCGGGCGTCCCGAAGACGGCGCCCTTCGGCGCGAGGCGCGGATCACGCGCGAGCGCCGCGAGACCGAAGTCGAGGATCTTCACGAAGTCTTTTCGGCCTCCGCGCGAGGTCATCATGATGTTGTCGCTCTTCAGATCGCGGTGGACGACCCCGAGATCGTGGGCGCGCGCGAGCGCTGCGCACATCTGCTCGAGGATGTCGACCGCGCGCGCGAGCGTCATCGGACCCTTCGCGATCTCCGAAGAGAGCGAGGTCCCCATCAGGTACTCCATCACCAGATAGAGATCGCCATCCTCGGTCTCGCCGACGTCGTGGATCTCCACGATGTGCGCGTGATCGACGCGGTTGGCAGCGCGCGCTTCGCGCAGCATCCAAGCGCGCAAGTGGGTCTCGGCGCGCAGATCGGGCCGGATCAATTTGAGCGCGACCACGCGATCGATGAGCACGTGGCGGGCGCGATAGACGACGCCCATTCCCCCCTCGCCGAGCTGCGCCTCGAGGCGATAGCGGCCGGCGACGACTTTGCCGAGGTAGGCGTCCTTCTTCTGAGCTGCGGCGGTCTTGGTCATGGCGTGGTCGCCGTTCTGAGCGGGCGAGCGCGGATGGTACACAGATCAACTGGGCAGGAACATCGCGAATGACCGCGACGAATCGCGCGCCCGTTCCGCTGCGCCTGGATCTCCGCCTCGGAGTCGGGCATGCTCGAACGATCGCTTGGTCGGCTGATGTGCACGCCGACCTGCCCCTCGCCGCGGAGCCCACGAATTGCGCGAACGATCGTTCGGCCCCTATCGGATCGAGCGCCGCCTGGCGACGGGCGGCATGGCCGAGGTGTTCGTGGCGCACCGCACCGGGCCGCACCGGTGGTCCAAGCGCGTCGCGCTCAAGTGCATCTTGCCGCAGCTCGCCAAGGACCCGGAGTTCGTCGGCATGTTCGTCGACGAGGCCCGCCTGGCCGCGCGGCTCGAGCATCCGGGGATCGTCTCCGTGTTCGACTTCGGCGAGATCGATCAGACGCTGTACTTGGCGATGGAGTACGTCGAAGGCGCCTCGATCGCGCGCTTGCTCCGCGCCGCCAGCGTGCGCAGCGAGACGATCCCGATCGCCGCGGTCGTGCACGTCGGGATCGAGACCGCGCGGGCGCTGGCGTACGCGCACCACGCGCGCGGCGACGACGGCGAGCGGCTCGACGTCATCCACCGCGACGTCTCGCCCGCGAACATCCTCGTGAGCCGCCGCGGGCAGCCCAAGCTCGGGGACTTCGGGATCGCGCGCTTCGCCGAGGCCGCGCACCGCACCGACGTAGGGCACGTGCGCGGCAAGCTCGGGTACATGTCGCCCGAGCAGGTCGCGGGCACCGCGATCGACGGCAAGACGGACGTCTTCACCCTCGCGACGGTGCTCGCCGAGATGCTGATGGGCGAGCCGCTCTTCGGCTCCGGCACGGAGCTCGAGGTGCTGCTGCGCATCCGCAACGCCGACATCTCGGTGCTCACGCAGCCCCAGCGCAGCATCCCGAGCGATCTGCTCCGCATCCTCACCAAGGCGCTCTCCAAGCGCCCCGACGATCGACCGGAGGCGAGCGCGTTCGCCGATCAGCTCGACAAGCTCGCGCGGCGACGGCGCCTGCTGGGCGAAGGCGAGCTCGAGCTCGCGCGCACGCTCTTCCGCTTCGAGCTCACCACGCAGCAGCCCGCGGACGCGGACGCGCGCGAGCCGGGCGCGCGGCCGACGGCGCTCGTCGACACCGGATCGGTCCAGCAGGTGCCGACCGCCGAGATCGATCGCCGCCCCGGCACGGACGAGCTGCTCGCGCGCCTCGCGCTCGAGCCGCACTCGACGTGGGAGGTGGTGGAAGGCGATCGGCACCTCGGCCCGCTCGCGTTCCCCACGCTGGTGCAGAAGATCCTGATGGGCGAGATCTCGGTGCACGCGTCGATCCGCAAGGACGATGGCCCCTTGGTGCCCGGCACGGACGTGCCCGAGCTGCGGCGCTACCTGCGCTCGCCCGCGCTCGCGTTCGACACCGACGAGCTCGAGCGCGCGACCGCGAGCGGCAAGCTCGAGGACGGATCGCTCCTCGCGCTCACCTGCCGCCTCGCCAAGGAGCGCCGCACGGGCTTGGTCTCGCTGCGCGACGAGCAGCGCAAGAAGAAGATCTACTTCGTCGACGGTCGTCCCGAGTTCGTGAGCAGCAACGATCCGAGCGAGCTCTTGGGCGAGCACCTGGTGCGCACCGGCGCGTGCGTGCGGATGGAGGTCGACATGGCGCTCGCGATGCTGCCGCGCTTCGGCGGGCGCCTCGGCGACGCGCTGGTGCGCATGGGGATCTTGAGCCCGGCGCAGCTCTACTCGGCGATCGCGAGCCAGGTGCGCACCCGCTACCTCGAGGCCTTCCGCTGGCGCGTCGGCGGCTGGTGCTACGTGCCCGATCTGCGCGCTGGCGAGGACACCGTCCCCATGCGCGAGGGCGTGCCCGATCTGCTGCGCGCCGCCGCCGAGGGCGCGGACTTCCGCGTGGTCACGAGCGCGCTTCGACCGCTGCGCGATCGGGTGCTCTCGCCCGGCACCACCGCGCCCTTCCCGATCGCGGTCTACGGCGTGCGCCCCGCGTGGTCGGAGGTGGTGAGCAGCGTGCGCGGCAAGAACACGCTCTCGAGCACCGTCACCGTGCACACCGCAGGGGGACGCCGCGATCCCGAAGAGGTCTACCGCGCGCTCTGGTTCGGCCTGAGCACCGAGCTCCTGCGCGCTGCGTGATCGCCGCGATCAGAAGCAGTTGCCGCTGGTGACCGTGACCGGAGCGGCGGGCGAGCCCACGTCGGTGAACGTGAAGGGGATCGTGTCGCAGTAGACCGTGGTGGGGCAGCCGGCGCGGAGCTCGGCGTGCAGGTGAGGCCCGGTCGAGTAGCCCGTCGATCCCGAGCGCGCGATCACGTCGCCGCGCTGGACGGCGGCGCCCACGGATACGGTCGCCGAGTTGATGTGCTTGTACGCGGCGGTCGTGCCGTCGGCGTGCTGGATGATCACGAGGTTCGCGGCGGGTCCGCAGTCGGGACCGCCGCCCGAGTAGCAGGGATCTCCCGGACCCGTCGCGGTCGAGACATAGGTCACCATGCCGGGCGCCATCGCGCGGATCTCGGTGTTCAGCGCGACGCCGAAGTCGTACGCGTACATCGCGCGGCCCGTGTGGCTCACGCCGCCGCCCGGTGATTGGGTGACCCGGATCGCCGCGCCGCACGCGAAGGGCACGTAGTAGCCGGTGGCGGTGGGGATCGGATCTTCGGTGCACGTCGCGAAGCCCGAGAACACGAAGCCGGTGCCGCCCGCGTGCCGAATCTCGTACCAGAGGTCGTTGCCGCCGATCGACTCCCCTCGGACCATGGCGATCACCTCCACGATCGCGCCGTCGGGCAGCGTCCCGATCACGGCCATCGCGGTGGAGGGACTGGGTCGGATGTTGAGCACCTCGCCCGGCGTGACGACGCGGACACGGGGGCACGCTGGCGGCGGCGGACCCGCGTCGGGCATCGCGGCGGGCGCGTCCTCTGCTTCGATCGGTACGTCGCGCGGCGAGGGTGAATCGCTCGACGCGGCGTCGCGCGTCACGCCCGCATCGTCGTCGCCGCGGGTGCGGGGCGGCGTCTCGGCACAGGCGGCGAGCGTGAGCGCGACGGCGGCGATGCGGAGAGGGCGCATCCCGCGACGATACAGGATCCGGGTCTACTTCCGCTTGGTGCGCTCGCGCGGCGCGGCGATGCCGTGGACGAGCGCGTCGGCGAGCTCCTCGAGCTCGGCGCGCTTCACGGGCTCGCGGCTGAGCACGCGGAACACCAAAGCGCCGACGAGCGCGTCCGCGACCCAGCCGATCGGCGCGCCCTCTCGGAGCTGTCCCGCCGCCTCGGCCGCACCCAGGCGCGCGAGCACCGCGGCGCGATAGGGATCGCCGAAGCGCTCGAAGAGCTTGGCGGCCACCTCGTCGCTCTCGGCCGCGGCCGAGATCAGCGCGCGAAGCAGCGCGCTCTTGGGAGGCCGGCCGTACTCGGTGCCGAAGGCGACCACGAACGCGCGCACGTCTGCGCCCAGATCGCCGGTGTCCGGCGGGCCGCCGCCCTCGGGGAGCACGTAGCCCGCGAGCACGCACTCGGCGACCAGCTCGCGCTTGGTGGGCCACCACCGGTAGATCGTCTGCTTGCCCACGCCCGCGGTGTCGGCGATCTGCTGGATGGAGAGGCGCTCGAAGCCGTGCATCGCGAGCTGATCGCGGGTGGCCTCGAGGATCGCGACCTTCGCACGATCACTGCGCGGTCGACCCCGCTTGGGCACCACGCCGTTGACGGTCGCCATCGCGGCCGGTATAGCATCCGAATAACGAGACCATGTGCCTCGTAATGGTGGCGGTGCTGCCAGAAAGAGCTCGGTGATGGACGGAAGCGTCGGCACACCTGCGGAGACGAAGCTGCCCCCGCTGCCCGTGAGCGCGTCGCTTCCAGCGCGCGTCTGGCTCGGCCTCCGCTGCTTGATGATCCTCAAGGACGATCCGGCCAACCCCTACTACGGCCCGCTGCTGACCGCGACGATGGATCGCGAGCGCTTCGCCGAGATCGCGCGCAGCTGGCGCGGCGACGACCGCGCGGCGCTGCTCGACGCGCGGCCCACGCTGCAGGGGCTCGACCTCGATCTCGACGCCCTCGCGCGTCTGCCGGAGGGCACGCTCGGGCACGCGTTCGCTCGCTACTTCCGGGTCAACGGCATCGCCCCCTTCGTCACCTCGTTCGCGATCGAAGACGACGTCGACTACCTCTGCAAGCGCTACCGCGAGACCCACGATCTCTTTCACCTCGTGACCCGCTACGGCACCGACGAGGTCGGTGAGATGGAGCTGCAGGCCTTCGTGCTCGGCAACCTCGGCATCCGGCACGCCGCGCTCATCCTCGCCTTCTCGGTGCCCCGTCAGGCGCACCTGGGTGGCCTCCGATCGGTGCGCGGATACGTCAGAAAGCTGCGCGCCGCGTACCGGCGTGGCCGCTCGGCGCCCGAGCTCTTGAGCGTCCGCTACCAGTCCCTGTGGAGCGAGCCCGTCGACGGACTCACCCAGGCGCTCTGTCCCGTCTCCCCCGAACCTGCATGAACGACACGGAGGTCTCGATGCTGTCGACTCGCCGCACCCGCACGCTCGTCCCGTGGATCGCCGTCGCTTCGATCCTCCTCGCGATGTCTCCACGCGGTGGCGCCGCGCAGAGCGCGAGCGTGCCTGCCGTGCTCGCCTCGAGCTGGCGCCTCGAGGGCGGCAGCGCGCGTGCGCTGCGCACGATCGACGCGGCGTTCGCGCCGAGCATCTCCGCGCTGCCCGAGCTCCTGCAGGGCTTCGCGCGCGATCGCATCCACAGCAGCATGGGACCGCCGCGCGACGTGGTGGTCGCGCTGGACGGTGCGCGGGTCCGGGTCACCCTCACGGGCGAAGCGCGCAACGTCGTGGTGAGCGGCGCGCTGAACACGGCGGCCACCACCTCGGGCGTGGACGACGGGACCCGGGTGACCCCGCGTCTGTCGGGCGGATGGCTGGAGCTGTTCTACGAAGGTGAGGGCGCCGAGCTCCGCCAGCTCTTCTCCACCGAGGCCGACGGCTCCCACATGCACCTCGACTACACGGTGGTGAACGAGCGCCTCGCCGGCCCGGTGCGCTACCGCCTCGACTACGCTCCGGCGCGCTGACCGGTGGTCACCGCAGGCAGTTGCGGCCAAGGCACGGGGTTGGGTTAGACTCCCACCCGCCTCGGAATGCGAATCTGCCCGCAATGCCAGACCCGGTTCACCGAGCCGGTGTCGTTCTGTCCGCACGACGGCTCCCCGACCGAAGAGGCCGCGCAGGAAGAGATCGCGGCGGTGGTGGACCCGCTGCTCGGCCGGGTGATCGACGGGCGCTACCGGGTCGAGAAGATGATCGGCGAAGGCGGGATGGGGGTGGTCTACCTCATCACCCACGCCGTCCTCGGCAAGCGCATGGCGCTCAAGGTCTTGCGTGGCGACATGGCGCGCGACTCCGACGTGGTGCAGCGCTTCATGCAAGAGGCGCAGTCGGCGACCTCGATCGGCCACCAGAACATCATCGACATCTCCGACTTCGGTCGGCTGCCCGACGGTTCCGTGTACTTCGTGATGGAGTACCTGGACGGCCAGTCGCTCTCCAAGATGATCAGCCGCGGCGGCTCGATCCCCACGGCGACCGCGGTGCACGTCGTGCGCCAGATCGCCTCCGCGCTCGATGGCGCGCACCAGCGCGGGATCGTCGAGAACTTCGTGAAGGTGCTCGACTTCGGCATCGCGAAGGTGGGCGGTGCCTCGAGCAAGCTCACCAAGACCGGGATGATCTTCGGCACGCCGCACTACATGTCGCCCGAGCAGGCCGCGGGGCAGTCGGTGGATCAGCGCACCGACATCTACGCGCTCGGCGTGATCATGTACGAGATGTTCACCGGACGGGTCCCCTTCGATGGCGACACGTTCATGGGGATCTTGTCCAAGCACATGTTCGAGCAGCCCAAGCCCCCGAGCGAGATCGCGGGCACGACGGGCCTCGGCGCGATCGAGGACATCATCCTGCACGCGCTCGAGAAGAAGCCCGAGCAGCGCTACGCCGGGATGACCGAGCTCATCTCGGACCTCGACAAGGTGGCGTCGGGCGGCGTCGTGCAGATCGGCGGCGCGGGGGTGCTGCCGCCGAACAACCTCGCCGACATGCTCGAGCCTCCGAGCAAGACGGAGATGCGCATCGGGCAGTCCCTGCCCACGCCCGAGCCGTCGATGGCGCCGCCCACCAGCAAGGTGCCGCTGGTGCTCGGCGCGCTCGCGCTGCTCCTGGTGCTCGGCGTGGTCGCGGGCGGCGCCGCGTTCGCGTTCTCCGGCGAGATGGCGCTGCCTGGGATGACGCCGCCGACGCCGCCCACGCCTGTGGCAGTGCCGAGCGTGCCGGTCGTGGTGCCGCCGACCGTCGCGACCCCGCCGAGCGTGCCGGGGACCGCCGAGGCCCCGGGGACGCCGAGCGGGGAGACGCCCGTCGCGCCGACCACGACGCCCGAGGTCGCGCCCTCGGTCGCTGCGGTCGAGATCGCGTCCGAGCCGTCGGGCGCCGAGGTGTTGATCGACGGCGCGGTGCTCGGCACCACGCCGCTGCGCATTCCGCGCCCCGCCACCGGCGAGCGCACCGTCGTGTTGCGCCTCCGCGGCTACGACGAGAGCCGTCTGATGGTGAGCGCGGTCTCGAGCGAGCACATGGACATCACGCTCGCTCGGACGAGCAGCGGCAGCGGCCACCGGCGCCCGCCCGAGGGCACGACGACGACCACCACCACGACCACCACACCCACCGTGACGACGCCGCCCGCGGAGACCGGAGGCGATCGAGGCACGGGGACCGGCAGCGGTCGGACCAGCGAGGTCGTCGACCCCTGGGCGAACTGAGCCCACCCTCCATCGGTGGCGATGGGTGGAGGGCGCTGGCTACTCCCAGGGATCGATGCTCGACCGCGCGGCGCGGATGGGCGCGTCGATGATCGAGGCGACTGGTGATGCATCCTCGGCGGGCACGAACGTGAGGTCGACCGTGCCGCGCTCCGAGCGGCGCTCGTCGAACGTGGTGAGCCACAGTCGACCCCGTCGCGCCTCGGTCGGGACGATGTCGCGCAGCGCCGTGAGGAGCGTGGGAACCCGCCGCGAGAAACCCACGGTCGCGCCCCACGGTGCATCGCCCAAGCGTCCCGCCATGCGCTGCCGCGCCACGACGCTCACCCGGAACGGGCGCGGGACGCGGCCGGCGACCTGGGGCTCGGCGTAGGGAAAGATCGGCACGTCGGTGGCGAACGTCATGCGGATCGCGCGCATCGTCATCGCGCGCGCCGAGCCGCTCGGCGGGGCGACGCGGAACGCGGTCAAGTACCAGCCGTCGCGCACGTACGGCGTCAGGTACGCGACGAGCTCGGGGCCGCCCTGGTAGCCGTGCTCGGCGAGCCAGCCGTCGAGCGCGGTCGCGCTGTCGGCGAGCAAGATCGTCGAGGTCAGGCCCGCGACGACCGACTCCTCGACGACGGTGACGCTGCCGCTGTCGAGCGCGCCGGACGAGCGCCGACCCCGCTCGCTCGGATCGCGATCCCGGACGGGCGGCCGCCGGTAGATCCGAAAGAGGCGATCGAACACGTCGTCGCTCACCTCGGTGAGCGTGGGCCGGCTCGGGGTGGGCACGACGAACCCGAAGTCCTCGCTCACGCCGGAGAAGTGCGCGCGCCGCACGAAGTGCTCGACGTGTCGCAGCTCGTCGAAGACGATCAGCGCTTCTTCGCCCGCGATGGGCACGGCGCCGCCGCGTCCCATGGCCGCGCACGCGTCGGCGTGGCGGAGCGGGGCGATCATCGAGCCGATGGCCAGCGTCAGCGCGACGACGACGCGGCGTCGCATCCCGCGCTCAGCCACCGCAGACCTCGGTGCCCCAGGCGATCTCGACCGTGCGCTCGGCGGCCGCGCGAAGACCCGCGCGATCGCTGACCTCCGCGCGCAGGATCAAGGGCTCGCCGATCGCGTCGTCGGGCATCGGCACCTGCAGCGTCAGCGCGCGCAGCTCGGCGTAGTCGCCGCCCGTGTCCGGATCGAACGAGAGCCGCACGAAGAACTCGAGCGACACCCGCTGCTCGCTCCCCGGACGCAGGAGATCGAGGCGCACCGTCATCCCCCGGGGATCGAGGCCCTGCGAGCGCAGGGTGATCCACACGTGCTGGCTGCCCTGACAGCCGCGGGCGATCAGGAGGGTGTCGCCGTCTTCGATCGCGCGGAAGCTCGACTCGCCCTCGCCGAGCTCGAGCGTGCCCTCGGCCACGGCAGCGTCGGCGGGCAGACCTCCGTCCGCGGTGCCCGTGTCGGGGTCGGGCGCCGGATCGCACGCGCACGCGCCGAGCGTGAGCACGGCGAGCGCGGCGAGCGGCCCCCAGCGCAGCGTCATGGCACCTGTCGCATCAGCGCCAAGAGCTCTTCGGCCTCGACGAACTCGGTGACCCGATGGACCTCGGCGCCGCTGCCGTCGTGCATCACCACGAGCGGGAGCCCGCCGTGGTGGTAGCTCTGCAGCAGATCGCGCGAGGCCTGGGTGATCCTGCTCGGCGACATGTCGACGTGGATGGTCACGAAGCGCGCGCCCTCCGCGATCACCGCCTCGTCGGTGAACGTGTGCCGCTCGAGCTCGCCGCAGGCGCCGCACCAGTCGGCGCCGAAGTCGATCAGGTACGGCTGGTTCTCGGCGCGGGCCTCGGCGATCGCGTCGGTGATGTCCTCACGCCAGGCGATCGAGGTGTCGCCCACC
>CAYZQM010000176.1:251-14342 GCA_964480175.1 uncultured Sandaracinaceae bacterium | reverse complement strand
CCTGCCCTGCCTGACCACGGGGGACGACGAGGCGCCGGCGAACATGGCGTGCCTCGGCACCGAGACCGCGCCCGCAGGCGATGACCGCGAGATCTCGTTCAACCTCATCAGCCGCGGTACCTCCTCGGAAGACATCACCGGGCCCTTCGAGATCTGGCGCACCAACGTGATCGGTGCGGACTGCGCGGCCGCGGGCACCGACTGTGAGGTCGTCAACGAGACGGACGCGGCGAACGCGATGGCGACCGTCGGTGGTGGCTGGTACGCGTACCGCGCGGCCGCGAACGCCGCGGAGAACACCTTCGCGACCGTCGGCTACAACCGTCCGCCCGCCGCGGCCGGTGGCACCGACACGATCACCACGATCAACGCGGGCGTGTTCGGCACGGCCGTCACCCTCATCCGCCCGGGCCTCGCGCGCGACGTCGAGGACGGCATCCTCCTCGGTGACGCGGCGGACTGCGACGGCGAGGGCATGGAGGGCGTGACCGTGCGCTTCTTCGACAACAACGGCACCGAGATCGCGCCCGGCACCGAGCCCAACGACATGGGCCTCGCGTACCGCGTCGGCGGCGCGCTCCCGAACCCCACGCTCCGCAACACCGATCCCTCGGGCGGCTACGCGGCGGGCAACGTGCCGATCCCCTCGGACGGCCTCGTCAACGTCGTCATCTACGGCACCCTCGCGGAGGGTGAGGATCGTCGCGTGATCGGCTGTGAGCAGGTCTCGGTCGAGCCGAACGTCGTCACCATCCTCAGCCTCGGCCCGTCGCGCAGCGACTACCCCGCGGGCAGCTACTGCGCGACGGCCACGGCCGACTGATCGCGTCGACGTCGCGGTGTCGCGACGAGACTGCAACGAGCGCGTCGACCTCTGGTCGGCGCGCTCGTCGCGTTTCGGAGGCGCGGCGCCGCGATAGCCGCTCGCTATCAGCAGCGTTCGTAATCAGTCCTGGTCAGGCGGGCCGATCGGGCGGATACCGAGCCCACCCAAGGAGGCCCTGATGCAACGTCGAATGTTCTTGGCTGGATCCACGAGCGTCATCGCGCTCACCGTCATCGGCTGCGGCGGCAGCGCACCCAACTGCGAGTCGCCCGAGGGGCTGACGGACGCGCACCGCACCCAGCGCACCGCGCAGCACTACCGGGAGCGCGCGGGCGATCGCACCCGCAACTGCGAGACCTGCAACTTCTTCACGGCCGCGGGAGAGAATGCCTGCGGCGACTGCACGCTGGGCCTGGGCCCGGTGAACCCCAACGGCGTCTGCGACGGCTTCGTCGCCCGCGCCTGAAGCGTCTCTCTCGGCTCAGGAGGATCGTCTGATGCGAACGTCTCATCTGTTCATGCTCGCCCTGCTCGGCGTCGGGATCGGTCTCGTCGCTTGCGGCTCCAGCGAAGAGGAAGCCGCGCCGCCGTCCGCGCCGCCGCCCGCGCCCGTCCTGCTCGAGGCGCTGCCCACGCCCGAGGTGAACATGACCAAGGTGCTCCTCGGTCGGCGCCTCTTCCACGACGGACGCCTCTCGGGCGACGGCTCGGTCTCGTGCTCCACCTGCCACTCGCTCGATCACGGCGGCGCGGAGCCGCGCGCGACCTCGATCGGCATCGGCGCCGCGGTGGGCCCGATCAACTCGCCGACCGTGCTCAACAGCTCGCTCAACTTCGTGCAGTTCTGGGACGGCCGCGCCGCGACGCTCGAGGATCAGGCGCGCGGTCCGGTGGCGAACCCGCTGGAGATGGGCTCGGACTTCAACCGCGTGCTCGCGAACCTCACCGCGGAGCCGACGTACGTGACCGAGTTCGCGGGCCTCTATCCGGACGGGATCACGGAGGCGAACATCGTCGATGCGATCGCGGAGTACGAGCGCTCGCTCATCACGCCCGGCCGCTTCGATCGCTTCATCGCCGGAGAGACCGACGCGCTCACCGCCGAGGAGCGCGCGGGCTACGAGCTGTTCACCACCGTCGGCTGCACCTCGTGCCACCGCGGGCCCAACATCGGCGGCACGATGTACCAGAAGATGGGCTTGGTGCGGGACTACTTCGCGGCGCGCGGCACGCCGCTCACCGAGGCGGACAACGGCCGCTTCAACGTGACCCACGACGAGGCGGACCGGCACTTCTTCAAGGTGCCGACGCTGCGCAACGTCGCGCTCACCGCGCCGTACTTGCACGACGGCACCCAGGCGACGCTGCCCGACGTGGTGCGGGTCATGGGTCTCTACCAGCTCGGTCGCGAGCTCACCGACGAGCAGGTCACGCAGCTCGTCGCGTTCTTGGGCTCGCTCACGGGCGAGCTGCCGGAGCACGCGCGCATGCCCGCGGATCCCACGCCCGGCGAGGCCATCGTGCCGCCGACCGGCGACGTGACCACGCCGCCCGGCACGACCGGACCCGGGGTGCACGCGGTGCCCGATCCCGACTCGGCCGCCGAGGCCGCGCCCGGCGCTCCGTCCGCCGCGCCGCCCGCTGCGCCGGAAGGCGGCGTGCTCCGCGAGCGCGCGGGCTCCTGACGCCAGCGAACCGACGTGAGACGAGCTCCGAGGTCTGAGGCCTCGGAGCTCGTTTCGTTCGTGCGCTTCGGGTCGGGCGCGAGAGGGGCTCGGGCGCGGGCTAGGGCGCGGGCGCGGGCTCTTGGCGCGGCCGCGCGACTCAATGCTCGACGTGCACCTGGGTCCTCACCGAGTTGGCGATGAAGCAGCCGCGGTGCGCTTGCTCGTGCATCGACGCGAGCGTCGCCGCATCGGGAGGGGCGCCCTCGAAGGTGATGCGGGGGCGCAGCGTCACCTCGGTCACCTGCATCGGGCCGCCCTCGGGGCGCGCGAGGATGCCGACCGCCTCGTCCTCGTAGCGTTCGACCACGAGCTTCTTCTTCGCCGCGATCGCGAGGAACGTCAGCATGTGGCAGCTCGAGAGCGCCGCGACCAAGAGCTCCTCCGGGTTGGGCAGCGCGGGGTTGCCGCGGTACTCGGACGCGGCCGACACGTCCTGTGCGGTGCCGGTGCCGTAGGTGACGCGGTGGTCACGGCCGTACTGCTCGTAGGTGAACGGGCGTCCGTCGCGCGACCAGACCAGCGATGCGAGGTGACGTGACATCCCCCCGATGTGCTGGGCGTCCTTGCGCTGCGCAAGGTCCAGCGGACGGTCTGGCGGAGGACGCGTCCGAAGAATCGTGACGCGGCTTGCCCTATCGCTCGACCGGGAACAAGGTTCGCGCCGCGAGTAGGGGTGCATCGGGCACCTCGGAACCGCAACTTCGGCACGGCGTCTCACCGTGCCCACGAGGCTTCAGCGATGTCGCTCAGCACGCCTGTCGAGGGGGCACACCCCCACGCTCACTCTGCGGTCCCGCTCACGTCCGAGCGAGCGTCCTCCCCCGCGCCGATGGCGCCCCGAGCCAGCAGCCACGCCATGGAAGAACAGGTCGTCATCCACCCGCCGCCCCCGCTCGCGAAGCGCCTCGCGCTGCTCGCGGCGCTGCTCTTCGTCGCCGGCCTCGGCGTCGCGCTCGTCATGCGCCTCAACGGCGCGTTCGCGACCGAAGCCGAGCGGGCCGCGGCGCGCGACGCGGCGGCGGCCGAGGCCAGCGAGGCGCCGGACATCTCCGCGGTGCACCCGGTGCCCGCGGAGATGGCGCCGATGGTGGTGATGTCGGGCGTGCTCGAGCCGGTGCAGGCGGCGGACCTCGGCTTCGAGGTCCAGGGTCGCATCGCGCGGGTCGAGGTCGAGCTCGGCCAGCACGTCGAGGCGGGCGACACGCTCGTCACGCTCGACCGCGCGTCGGTCGGCGCGATGGCGGCGCAGAGCGACTCGGCCATCGCGGTCGCCGAGGCCAACGTCGACATGATCCGAGATCGGGTCGAGCTGCTCCGTGGCTTGGTCGCCTCGGGCGCGAGCCCGTCGCGCGAGCTCACCTCCGCCGAGCAGCAGCTCGCGGTGGCCATCGCGCAGCTCGAGCAGGCGCGCGCGGCGCGTCGCAGCGCGAGCGTGAGCGCGGTGAACCACATCCTGCGCGCGCCCTTCGACGGCGTGGTCACGCGGGTGCCGAGCGGCGTCGGCGCGGTGGTCGGCCCGGGCATCGTGCTGGTGCGCGTCGAGGACCTGAGCTCGCTCCGCCTCAACTCCACCGTGAGCCAGAGCGAGCTGGCCGCGCTGCGCACGGGCGCGATCGCGGTGCTCGAGGAGCGCGACGGCGTGCCCGCGGTGAGCGGCACCATCGAGCACTTGGTGCGCTCGCTCGACGCGACGACCCGCCGCGCGCCCGCCGAGGCGATCTTCCCGAACACCGACGACGTGCTCGTCGCCAATGCGCTGGTGCGCGCTCGCGTGAACGTCGGCGCGCCGATGCCCGCGCTCCGCATCCCCGCCACCGCGCGCCGCCCCGACGGCACCATCCTGCTCGTCAACGCCGACAGCCGCGTCGAGGCGCGCATGGTCGAGGCGATGGCGGACATGGACGGTAGCTGGCTCGTGACCAGCGGCCTCAGCGCCGACGAGACCGTCGTGCGCCGCGCCGCCGAGGCCCGCGAGGGCACCGTCGTGGTGCCGGATCTGGGCGAGCCCGCGGCCGCCCCCGCCACCGAGCCCTCCGCCGCCCCCTGATCTTCTCGTTCGCGACCCCACCGAGGTAGCCCGTGACGCTCTCCGACGTCTCCATCAAGCGGCCCGTCTTCACGATCATGGTGTCGCTCGCCATCGTCGTGCTCGGCGTGATGGGCCTGTTCCGGCTCGGGGTGAACCTGTTCCCCGACATCGAGTTCCCGATCGTCACCGTGACGACCATCTACCCGGGCGCGAGCCCCGCGGAGATCGAGAGCCAGGTCACCCAGCACATCGAGGACGCGATCGTCTCGGTCGCTGGCGTCAAGCACATCACCAGCTACTCGCGCGAGTCGACGTCGTTCATCCTGATCGAGTTCGACCTCGACGCGGATCCCGCCGAGTCGGCCGCGCTGGTGCGGGAGCGGGTGGCGGGCGTCCGCTATCTGATGCCACGCGACGCGGAGGAGCCCACGGTCGCGCGCTTCGACGCGAACGCGACGCCCATCGCGACGTACGTGCTCTCGGGCACCTACAGCGAGGCCGAGCTGCGCGACTTCGCGGAGGACACGCTCAAGCCCTCGCTCGAGACGCTCGAGGGCGTCGCGAGCGTGGAGATCGTCGGCGGTCGGGAGCGGCAGGTGAACGTGCTCCTGGATCTGGATCGCATCCAGGCGCTGGGGCTGACGCCGCTGAGCGTCGTCGAGCGCATCCGCGCGGCGAACCTCTCGGTGCCCGGCGGCGACTTCGACGAGGGCACCCGCAGCATCAGCGTGCGCACCCTCGGCGAGTTCGAGTCGGTCGACGAGCTGCGTGAGCTGCCCATCGCCAACGGCGCGGACGGCTCGATCGTCCGGCTCGGGGATCTGGGCACGGTCGAGGACGACTTCGCGGATCTGACCGAGGTGGTGCGGGCGAACGGCGAGCCCGCGATCGTCTTCAACATCTTCAAGACCTCGGGTGGCAACTCGGTCGCGGCCTCGGCCGCGGTGCGCGAGCGCCTCGAACGGATGGAGATGCCCGAGGGGATGGAGACGAGCCTGATCATCGATCAGTCGGAGTTCGTCCTCGAGAACATCCACGAGGTCGAGATCGCCATCCTCTTCGGCGGCGGCATGGCGATCCTCGTCATCCTGCTCTTCCTGTTGGATCTGCGGAGCACGTTCATCAGCGCGCTCGCGCTGCCGACCTCGATCCTCGGCTCGTTCTTCTTGATGTGGCTGCTCGGCTTCACGCTCAACATGATGAGCTTGCTCGGGCTCTCGCTCGCGATCGGTCTGTTGATCGACGACTCGATCGTGGTGCGCGAGAACATCATGAAACACATCGAGCGCGGGGCCGATCCCAAGACCGCGGCGAGCAAGGGGACGCGCGAGATCACCCTCGCCGTGCTCGCGACCACCGCCACGCTCTGCGCCGTGTTCGTGCCGGTCGCGTTCACCGGCGGCGTCGTCGGCCAGTTCTTCCGCGAGTTCGGCCTCACCATCGCCGGCGCGACGGTCATCTCGGCGTACGTCGCCTTCACGCTCGACCCGATGCTCTCGGCCTACCTCGCCAAGGCGCACGTGCCCGGCGAGGATCCCCACGGCCGCTTCGGCTTCATCACCAAGCCGATGACGCGATTCTACGAGACGCTCGACAGCCTCTACCACGCGTTCTTGGCGTTCATCCTCAAGAGCCGCATCTCGATGGGCATCGCGCTGGTGCTGGCGTTCGGCGTGGCGTTCGGTTCCTGCACGCTGGTGCCGCTCATGGGCAGCGAGTTCGTCTCGGCCGAGGATCGCGGTCAGTTCAACATCGACATCGAGCTTCCTGCGGGCACCCGCCTCGAAGAGTCGGCGCGCCTCTCGCTCCCGGCGGAGGAGGAGCTGCTCGCAGACCCGAACATGGTGACGCTCTACACCCGCATCGGCTCGGGCGGGCGTCCCAACATGATCACCTGGCGCGTCGTGGCCGTGCCCAAGCACGAGCGCGACGTCACCCAGGAAGAGCTGAAGGTGCAGATCCGCGCGCTCATCCTGCGGCACATCCCTTCGGCGGAGATCTCGATCTCCGATCCAGGCATCGTCGAGGGTGGTCGCGACTACGCGATCCAGATCGCGGTGCTGGGCGACGACCTCGACGAGGTCGCCGTGACGGCCAACCGCTTCGCCGATCTCCTCCGGCGCATTCCGGGCAGCAGCGACGTGGACGTGCAGCACTCGCCGGGCGCGCCCGAGCTGGACGTGCGCGTCGACCGCGATCGGGCCTCGCAGCTCAACATCCCCTTGGCGGTGATCGCGAGCACGGTGCGGGCCTCGGTCGAAGGTGAGGTCGCGGGCCTCTACCACGACGACGACGACGACATCGACATCCGGGTGCGCCTGCGCGAGGAGGATCGCGCGAGCGCGGGGCTCATCGGCGGCCTCCGCATCCCCACGCCGGGCGGCTTCATCCCGCTCACCGACGTCGCGAGCATCGATCGCGGCGAGGGCCCGGCCGAGATCCAGCGCTTCGATCGGCAGCGGGTGATCATGGTCACCGGCGCCACCTCGGGGCGCTCGGTCGGCGACGTGGTCGCCGAGCTGCAGGCCGCGATCGATCAGGAGGATCTCCCGATCGGGGTGGACTACCTGATGCGCGGTCAGGTCGAGCAGATGAACGAGTCGAACGACAACATGCTGCTCGCGATGTTGCTCGGCTTGGTCTTCGTGTACCTCGTCCTCGCGTCGCAGTTCGAGTCCATCTTCCATCCGATCTCGATCATGATGTCGATCCCGATGGCCTTCGTCGGCGCCTTCATCGCGCTCTTCTTGCAGGGCTCCTCGATGTCGATGGGCGCCACCATCGGCCTCATCCTCTTGATGGGCCTGGTGACCAAGAACGGCATCCTCTTGGTGGATCACGCGGTGACGAAGGTGCGCGAGGAGGGCTGGACGCCGCACGAGGCGATCCTGGACGCCGGTCCCTCGCGCATGCGTCCCATCCTGATGACGAGCGCCGCGATGGTGCTCGGCATGCTGCCCACCGCCCTCGGCGACGGACCCGGATCCGAGTTCCGCGCGCCCATGGCGATGGGCGTCATCGGCGGCGTCATCAGCTCGACGGTGCTCACGCTGCTCGTGGTGCCCATCTTCTATCTGTTGATGGAGTGGGTGAGCACGAGCCTGCGCCACCTCTGGGTGCGCTGGATCTGGGGCGAGTCGCTCGAGGAGCGCCACGCCGTCCGCAAGCGGCCGTCCGCTCCGCCCATCGAGCCGATCGGCGCCGAGGCGGAAGACTGACGCGAGCTCCATCCGGTACGATGGGCCGCATGACCCTCCGCCCGTTGCTCGCATTCCTCCTCTCGGTGTTCGTGCTCGCCGGCTGCGGCGAGGGAGGCGCGACGTCGTGCGACGACGCGTCGGAGGCCTGCCAGGTCTTCATGCTCGTGAACGCCGAGCGCTCGGCCGCCGGGCTGGAGCCGTATGCGTGGAACGATCACCTCGCGCTCTCCGCGCAGCGGCACGCCGAGGACATGTCGGCCAACGACTACTTCTCGCATACGTCGCTCGACGGACGCTCGTTCAGCGACCGCACCGTCGCGGCGGGCTACGACGCCTCGCCGCGCGGCGAGAACATCGCGCAGGGCTACGGCACGCCCGACGCGGTGATGGATGGCTGGATGGGCAGCGACGGCCACCGCGCGAACATCCTCGCGGAGGGCTCGAACGAGATCGGCGTCGGCGTGACGGAGGATCGGCACTGGGTGCAGGTGTTCGGACACCGGCGCGCGATGGAGGAGTGACCGACTCCGAGCGCGGCGCATCTCGCCGCGCGCGTCGCGCCGCGTCGCGCGCGGAAGCGGAGCCGGCACCGGACCCGGAACCGAGACCGAGACCGGGACCGGGACCGGGACCGGGACCGGGACCGGGACCGCGACCGCGACCGAGACCGGACCGGGAACCGGGGCCGACGCCGACGGGACGTGAGCCGATCTCCGCGAGCGCCGCGCCCGCGCCCGCGCCCGCGCCCGTGCCCGCTCTGATCCGACGCCGAGACCGCTCATGCAGGTCTCCGATCGGCGACTGCAGGTCCGTACCTCCGGCAACCGGAGGAGCGCTCGGTGATTCCCAGCGTGCCGGGGCGCGGCTCGGCGGTAAAGGTCGGCCTTCGGCCGCCGCTCCGCGAAATCGACAGAGCAAACGACGCTCCATCGATTTCGCTCCTCGGTCGCTCCGCGAACCTTGACCGCCGAGCCGCGCCCCGGCGGGGGGTGCTTCGCACCCGAGCGGTTCGGGCTTGCACGACACGGAGAGTCTGAGATGGCGTTGCGAATCTACGGTGAGGTGATTGCGTTGGGGCGGCGGATGCGGCCTGTCATCGAGCGCATCGGCAAGAGCGACAGCGACGCGGCCAAGCAGTGCCGTCGCGCGCTGATGAGCATCGCGTTGAACACGGCCGAGGGCTCGATGCAGCGCGGTGGGCATCACCGGATGCGGATGCAGACCGCGATGGGCAGCGCAGATGAGGTCAGGGCGTGCCTCGAGATGAGCGCGGCGCTCGGCTACATCGACGACGAGGTCGAGCTGGTCGACGCGTTCGACAAGGTGGCGCGGACGCTGTTCAAGGTCATGCGGTAGCGTGGCGGCGGTGGCCGGCGGCAAGCGTCGCCGGTCACCGAAACCGAACCCGGACCCGTACCCGGAACCGGAGCCGGGACCGGGAACCGGGGCCGGGAACCGGGGCCGACGCCGACGGGACGTGAGCCGATCTCCGCGAGCGCCGCGCCCGCGCCCGCGCCCGCGCCCGTGCCCGCTCTGATCCGACGCCGAGACCTCGCATGCAGGCCTCCGATCGGCGACTGCAGGTGCACAGGCGCCCGCACCCAAGGGAGGGCTTCAGAGGCCGCCGGTGACCGCGATGACCAAGGCCTCCGCGCGCTCCAGCCCGACGCGCGCGTCGATGAACGCCGAGGCCGCCTGTGCGGCGAGCGCCTCGCGCAAGTTCACGATCAAGAGGCTGCTCGCGCCGGCCTCGAAGCGGGCGCGCTCCGCGGCGGCGACCGCGGCGGCGACGCGCTGGCTCTCTTCGGCGAGGGCGAGCGCTTCGTACGCGGCGCGCAGCGCGGAGAACGCGTCGCGCACCTCGAGCGCGATTTGATCGCGCGCCAGCTCGCTCTCCGCCGTGACCGCGCCGAGCTCGGCCGCCGCCGCGTCGCGTCCGCCGATGCCCGCGCGCATGAAGAGCGGCCAGCTGAACGTCAGCATGCCCGTCCCCACCGGCGGGCCGAGCGTCGTGCGGTCCGACTCCGAGTCGCTCGACCCGACGTCGATGGACGCGGCGAAGGTGAGATCGAGGCGCGGCAGGATCTGGTTCTCGGCGAGATCGCGCGAGACCTCGGCGCTGGCGCGCGCGGCGGCCCAGCGGCGCAGCTCGGGTCGCTCGGCGAGCGCGCGATCGAGGGCCCCGTCTTCGTCGAGCGCGATCGCCTCGACGACGTCGAGCTCGAGCGAGGGGATGCGCGAGGGGTCCACCGTCCGGGGCGCGCCCGTCTCGTCGCGGAAGTAGAGCGAGAGAGAGATCGCCGCGCGCTCCAGCGCGCGCACGCTGGCCACGATCGCCTGCCTCCGCTCGAGCACGGCGCGGCGGTTCTCGAGGTGCTCGATCGCCGCCAGCGCTCCAGCGCGGACCCTGCGCTCGAGCTGCGCGTCGCGCTCTTCCGCGAGCGCCAGGAGAGCGAGCGCGATCTCCAGCTTGCGCCCGGCGGCGAGCCACGAGAGGTACGCCTCGGTCGCGGCCAGCTGCACCCGCAACAGACGCGCGTCCAGCTCGGCCTGCGCCGCGTCGCGCGCCTGCGCGGCGCGCGCGACGCCTGCGCGCCGCGAGTCGGTCCAGCCGTCGCGCAAGAGAGGCACCGTGAGCCCGGCGCGCAGCTCGCCGCCATCCAGCGTGCGGTACTCGCCGTAGTAGTCGGGGAAGTAGTTGTTCTCGTCGACCGGGCGACCGATGCGCCAGCCCGCGAAGAAGCTCGCGCCGTAGAGCGGCGTCGCCTGGGTGACCGAGACGTCGAGGCGGCCGTACTCGTAGTAGCCGAACACCGAGAGCGTGCCGCTCGCAGCGAGCGTGGCATCGAACGCGCCGTCCGCGGCGAGCACGCGCCCCTCGGCGGCGCGCACCCGCGCCTCCAGCGCCTCGAGCGGCGGGTGATGCGCGCGCACCGACGCCAGGACGTCGGTCAAGCGCAGCGGGGGGCCACCGCCCAGCGCGGGGATGCTCGGTCCGGGACCCAGCGGTCCCATCTCGTAGCCGTCGGGGAAGCGCGCATCCGCGGGCGCGATGTCCTGCGCGCGCGCAGCGCTCGGCACCACGAACGTCGCGAGCGCGAGCACGGCGCACACCTCGGCGCGCATCAGTACCCGCCTCCCTCTTCGTCGCCGTAGCTGTCGCCGCCGTAGCTGTCGCCGCCGTAGCTGCCGCCTCCGTAGCCAGAGGAGCTGCTGCCGCTGTAGCGACTGGTCGAGCTGCTGCTGCTCGAGCGCGAGGGTCCGGTGGTGGGCATCGGCCGAAGCGTCGGGGGGAAGCCGTTGAACTGACGCCACAGCTCGAAGCCGAGGCTCACCTGGTTCAGGAGCACCCAGCCGTTGGCGCGCACACCCTGTCGCAAGAAGCGGGTCGCGGGCCACGCGTCGTCTTCGGGATCGGGCGTCACCACCACGCGGAAGTCACCGCGCCCGTCGTCGGTCGCGTCGACGAACGACACGACGCCGCCGAACGTGCCGACCGCGACGGAGGGCCAGCCGGTGAACTGCACCGCGGGCCAGCCCTCGAACTGCAGGCGGGCCAGCTCGCCGGGCGCGATGAGCGACGCGTCGTTGCCGTCGACCCAGAGCTCGACCGCGCGGTCCTCGGTGTCCGGCACCAGCACCAGCAGCGGGTCGCCCGCGCTCACCTGCTCGCCGCCCTGGTTGGCGAGGATGCGCAGCACGGTGCCCGCGCGCGGCGCGACGATCCGCTGGGTCTCCTGGCGCGCCATGCGGGTCTCGAGCCGGACGAGCGAGGCCTCGGCGTTCTGCAGATCGGTGCGCGCCGACGCGAGCGACGCGGCCGCGTTCTCGGCCTCGGCGCTGCGGGTGCCGGACGCTTGATCGAGCGCGGCCCGCGCCGCCTCCAGCTCGCCGCGCGCGGCGTCGCGGCTGGCGCGGCTCGCGTCGCGCGCGGTGCGCGAGCGCGCCTCGGCGAGGATCGCCAGCTCGACCTCGCGCTGTGAGACCAGCCCCTGATCGACGAGCACCCGGTGACGCGCGAGGTTCAGTACTTGGGTGTCGAGATCGGCCTCGGCCGCGGTGACCGCCTGGTCGGCCGCAGACAGCCGATCGCGCGCCACCCGCACCCGCGCTTCGGCCGCGCGCACGGCCGCCTCTTGCGAGCGACCGATCGAGCCCACGCGGAGCTCGAGGCTCGCGACGCGCTCGCGGTAGCTCTCGATGCGCGCTTCGGTGATCGCGCGCTCGCGCTCGATCCGGTCGATGATCTCGGGATCGTTATCGGAGAGATCGAGCAGGAGCTCGCCCTCCTCGACGTGATCGCCTTCTTGCACGAACCAGCGCATCACCCGGCCGCCGAGCGTCGCCTCGATCGTCTGCTGGCGCTCGAGCGGCGCGTAGGCGATGACCCGACCGCTCCCGGTCACGCTCTGCTGCCAGGGGGCGAGCGCGGTGAGCAGCGCGCAGGCGCAGAACGCGAGCGCCAAGGCCCGGGCGACGCGGCGCGCGCCGAGCGGGGGCGGGACCAAACGACGGGCCGGCAAGTCGCTGGCGGCCTGCTCGCGGAAGGGTCCGCCTCCGTCGGTCGTGGTCGTCGCGCTCATCGCGGGGCTCCTGGCACGAGGGAGGGGCGCTCGATGTCGCCGCGCACCACGCCGTGCTCGAGCAAGAGCACGTGGTCGCACAGCGCGTGCAGCTGCGGATCATCGGACACCACGAGCAGCGTCCACGGCTGCTCGGCGCGACACAGCATCGCGAAGAGCTCGCCTCGCAGCGAGGGCTGGAGGTTGTCGAGCGCGTCGTCGACGACGAGGAGCGAAGGACGCGCGGCGATCGCGCGGGCCATCACCAGGCGCGCGCGCTCGCCCGGCGAGAGGGGCTCGCCCGTGCTGCTCAGCATGGTGTGGATGCCGTCGGGCAGCCGATCGATGCAGTCGAGCATGCCGACGTCGGCGAGCACGTCGCGCACCCGCTGCACGTCGATCTCGGGGCGACCCATCCGCACGTTCTCCAGCACGCTCGCCGGCAGGATCGTCGCGGTGCGCACGACGGCGATGCGTGATCGCAGCGAGCGCAGCTCGAGCGCGCGGGTGTCCCAGCCGTCGACGGAGATCCGCCCCCGCCTCGGCTCGCGCATCGCCGCGACCAGCTCGACGAGCAGCGACTTGCCGCTTCCGTCTCCGCCCACGAGCGCCGTGCGCGAGCCGGCCTCGAGCGAGAGCGTCGCGCCGCGCAGCACGTCAGGGCCCGACTCGTAGCCCGCGACGAGGCCCTCGGCGCTCAGCGCGATCCCCCGCGTGGCGTCGGTGGGCCTGCACGGCGTGCCGCCCTCGCGCTCCGTCGGCAGGTCCACGAGGTGGCCGAGCTTGTCGAGGCCAGCGAGCAGGTCGTAGTAGATCTCGAGGTACTTGCCGAGCTTCGCGACCGAGGCGACGACGACGGTCACGATCAGCTCTGCGGCCACCAGCTGGCCCAGCGTCAGCTGCCGCTCGATCACCAGCCAGCCGCCGATGCCCAGGATGCACGCGCCTGCGAGCGCCTGCATCGCGAGCACCAGCACGAACTGCCGCAGCACCACGCGGTAGTGGGCGCTGCGCGCGGCGAGCCAGCTCCGCAAGAGACCGTCGGCGCGGATCTCGGCGTAGTCCAGGCCGCCGCCGAGCTTGAAGGCGACGTCGTGGCGCGCGAGCTCCTCGAGCCACGCGGCGATCTCGTACTTGAGCTTCGACTCGTCGACCGCGGTCGCCGGGCCCCTCCGTCCCAGCCACGCGACGACGAAGATCGCGGCGATGAGCACCAGATCGAAGGCGAACAGGAACGGGTGGTAGAACGCGAGCACGAGCATGCCGACCGCGACGGTCAGCACGATCTCGAGGCCATCGAGCAGCAGGCTCGACGCGGCCTTCTGCAGGGTGACCACGTCGAAGAAGCGGTTGGCCAGCTCGGCGCCGTCGCGGCTGTCCAGCGCCTCGCGGCGCACCCGCGGCAGGCGCCGAGACAGATCGCTCACCACGCGCACGAAGAGCCGGCGCTGGATGACCTCGACCACCCAGTACTGCAGCCCCCGCAGCGTGGCGGCGAACGCGAGCGCGGCGAAGAGCAGCAGCGAGAGCACGACGAGCGGCTGCAGCAGCGTGCCGAACGCGACGGTGTTCACCAGCGCCTGCACGGCGATCGGCGTGGTCAGGGTGAGCAGACCGACGAACACGGCGTAGACGAGGACGGTGAGGACGTCGTGACGCTCGAGCCTGAGCCACGACCAGAGGCGCGTGCGGGGATCGGGGTGCGCCGCGTGACCGTGCGCGCCCGCCGCGGACGGCAGCGGCGCAT
>CAYZQM010000176.1:0-241 GCA_964480175.1 uncultured Sandaracinaceae bacterium | reverse complement strand
CCGCTTCGTCGTTCTCGCCGATGCCCATCGCGGTCGCGAGCTGCGCTTCTTCCATCCAGCGCGGTGCGTTGCTGGTCGCGGTCTCGACCTGCACCTTCGCGCCGCGATGATCGGTCAAGAGCAACAGACGCCGGGCGTCGTCGAGCTGGCCGACGGTGATGAGCGGCTGGCTCGGGCCGAGCGTCGCCAGGACCGTCGCCAAGGTCGCGTCGTGCGCATCGACGGGTAGCTCGGCGGTGAC
>CAYZQM010000175.1:0-14497 GCA_964480175.1 uncultured Sandaracinaceae bacterium | reverse complement strand
AGCGCGTGCTTCGGCGCCGCGTTCATGGTCTGGCACCCGACCAAGTACGCCGAGCTCTTGGCGGAGCGCCTCAAGGCGCACGGCGCGCAGGCATGGCTGGTGAACACCGGCTGGTCGGGCGGCGGCTACGGCGTGGGCAAGCGCATGTCGCTCAAGCACACCCGCGCGATCATCGACGCCATCCACTCGGGCGAGCTCAAGTCGGCGCCCACCGAGGCGGATCCCGTGTTCGGCTTCGAGGTCCCCAAGGCCTGCCCGAACGTGCCGCCCGCGATGCTGCTCCCCCGCAACACCTGGGACGACAAGCACGCGTACGACGCGGTGCAGAAGAAGCTCGGCAAGCACTTCATCGACAACTTCAAGAAGTACGAGGCCGGCGCGAGCGCGGAGATCCGGAACGCCGGACCGAAGCTCTGATCGCTGCGCCGTTCCCAACCTCGCGCCCACTGCGTTGGTAGGTACCGTCGCTCCCAGCATTCGGCTTTTCAGGCGGCTTTCAGCGGGAGTGCGCCCGCAAGCGAGTGTCGAGGCGCGTACATTCGTACGTGACGAGGCGTCAGGGCGACGTAAGCCCCGATCAAAGTCGCCGACAAAGCCGTGTCCACTGCCCCGTGAACGCGTGCGTTGGTAGTACGCTCGCCGAAGTGTTCGGAACGTGACCAGCGCGGGTGACATCATCGCGGGGCGCTACCGCATCGACGCCCCGCTGGGCGAAGGCGGCATGGGCGCCGTCTTCTCGGCCACGCACCTCGAGCTCGGGCGCGTCGTCGCGGTGAAGGTGCTGCGCTCGGACGATCCGAGCGAGCAGGCGCTCGAGCGCTTCATGCGCGAGGCCAAGAGCGCGGCGTCGGTCGATCACCGCAACGTGGTCAACGTGCTCGACTACGGGCGCGAGGCGGCGCCGAGCGCGTCGCCCCGCGGTCGGCCGTACCTCGTGATGGAGCGGCTGAGCGGCGAGAGCCTGGACGGGCGGCTGAAGCGTCCGCCTCCGCCGGCCATCCACGAGCTCATCGACTGGATCGCCGGGGCGCTCTCGGGCCTCGCCGCGATCCACGACGCCGGGATCGTCCATCGCGACCTGAAGCCGGCGAACCTGTTCTTGGCCGAGGACGCCGACGGCATCGTGCCGAAGGTGCTCGACTTCGGCATCGCGCGGCCCACCGTCGAGGCCAGCGCGCTGACCCACACGATGCAGACGCTGGGCACGCCGCACTTCATGTCGCCGGAGCAGGTGCGCTCCGCCAAGACGGTGGACGCGCGCAGCGATCTCTACGCGGTCGGGGTGATGCTCTACCAAGCGATCACCGGAAAGCTCCCGTTCGACGGACCGAGCGCGACCGCGGTGATCGCGGCGATCGTCACCGACGATCCCGTCCCGATCGCGACGCTGCGTCCCGACGTGTCCCCCGCGCTCGCGGCGGTGGTGCACCGCGCGATGGCGCGCGATCCGGCAGCTCGCTGGGAGAGCGCGCGCGCGATGCGACAGGCGCTCATCGACGCGCAGACCGGCGTCGGGCTCGGCACGACCGCGGACCGCCCGAGCTTCACCCAGGCACCGACGGAGATCGCGGATCCGCCGTCGAAGATGACCGGCGACGCGGCGCCTCCGAGGCGCGCGCGAACCGGCCGGCGGGGCTTCTTCGCGATGCTCGGCGTGCTCTCGATGTTCCTCGTCGCGGGGCTCGCGGGCAGCCTCGTGATGCAGACCGGTGACGGCGCGCCCGCCGCGAGCGCGCCGAGCACGACCGTCGCGATGGACTCGCCCGAGCGCGCGGCAGAGCTCGGTCCCCTGCCCGCGGCGCCGCCCCCGAGCAGCCCGGGCTATGCGATCACGGGCGGCGACGACGCGCTCGGGCCACCGGCGGTCGCGGAGCGCGCCACGCGCTCGTCGCTGACGCGCGCTGCGCTCGCGGCCCGCGCCCTCCCCGCCGCGGATAGAGGTGCGCTACGCCTCGTGCTGGACGGTGACGACGCGTGGTTGATCGCGCCGGCCGCGCTCGGCGACGCGCTCTCGATGCCGCTCGAAGGGGCGGCGCCGAGCGACGCCGAGCGCTTCGTCCCCAGCGTCATGCGGACGAACGTGCGTGCGAACGTGCGGCGCGAGCCGAGCGAGGACGGCGCGCTCTTGGCGACCGTACCTCAAGGGACGCTCGCGGTCGCGCTGCGGGGCGAGGGCGCGGAAGGGGACGAGCGATGGACGCGCGTGGTGATCGCCGAGGGCGTGACCGGGTTCATCGCGAGCTCGCTCCTCATCACGGACGCGGGCTGCATCCCGAGCGACGCGCAGATCGGATCGCCGCGCAGTTGGATCGTGCGCGACCGGGTGTTCCGCGGCGGCGCGGCGACGGACGTGCTGCTCTTGCTCGAGCCCGCGAGCGGCGCGGCATCGGGGCGCGTGCGCGTCGAGGCTGTCGACTCGGTGTGCGCCACCGAGTCGCTCGCGACGCTCACCTTGTCTGCGGGCGCCCTCGCGGATCTCTTCCTGACTCGCACCGCCGAGGACGGCGACACGCTCATCGCCGTCGGGCGCTGGCCGGATCGGCGCGGGGTCGACGCGGACGGCGTGATGAGCTGGTCGGTCCATCCGATCGGCGACATCACGCGAAGCGTCCTGAGCCTCGATCTGCGGAGCGGTCAGAACCTGCCGGACCGGCGCCGCGTGGGGATCGGCGGCCCGTACCGTGACGCGGACCGCTTCGTGCCGGTGCGGGTGCGCGGGCGCGGCGCGAACGTCGACTACGTGTGGGACGGCAGCGCGCTCGTCCCGGAGGCGGCGGGCGAGTGATGGGGCCCGCGTGAGAATGACTGCGTGAGCACCGAGGGCGCGCCGGAGCCACGCAGTCTGAGCGCGAGGAAGGAGTTTGCCGGGCGCAAGCGACCGACGAGCAACGACGAATGCGGGGCTCCCGCGCGGCCGAATGCAGCAGTCGTTCTGACGCGGGCCCTCAGCGCTTGATGCCGAGGAGCATCCCGTCCGGCGTCGGGATCACGCAGGTGTCGAAGTGCTCCTTGGCCTCGGTGTGGAAGCGCCGCATCGCCGCTGCGGCCGGGCTCTCCTCGAGGAGGCGTCCGAAGAAGTACACGTTGTCGCCGACGAGCAGCCCGCCTTTGCGGAGGTGCCGTGCCGCCCAGCGCCCGTACTGGTCGTAGCGCTCCTTGTCGGCATCGATGAAGACGAGATCGAAGGGGCCGAGGCGCGCGAGCTTCTCGAGGGCGGCCAGGCCGTCGCCCTCGACGACCTCGACGCGATCGGCCACGTCCGCTGCGGCGATGTTCTCGCGCGCGACCGCGGCGTGCTTGGGCTCGTGCTCGATGGTGTACAGGCGCGAGGCGCGGGGCATGCCGCGCGCGATCCGGATCGCGGAGTAGCCCGCGAGCGTGCCCACCTCGACCGCGACCTCGACGCGATGAAGGCGTGTGAGCCACTCGAGGAAGCGGCTCTCGGACACGCCGAGCTGGATCGCGGGCATCCCCTCGTTGCCCGGCGCATCGAACGCCCGGGACAGGCCCGCGTCGTGCGGCGCGTGAAGCCCGTCGAGGTAGCGGAGGACCTCGGGGGTCGAGTAGCTGCTGCCCTTGCGGGAAGTGGTGTCGGCCATCGGCGGATGTTGGTCCGGCGGAGTGCCGGTGTACACTCGCGCCGTGCGCTCGACGCGCCCACCTGCACCGCCGAAGGTCGAGGGAGAGGTCGCGCCCCGCACCGCGCGCATCGGTCCCTACTCGGTCCTCGAGCGCATCGCGGTCGGCGGCATGGCCGAGGTCTTCCGCGCCGACGATGCTCGCGAGCACCCGCGCCGCACGGTGGTCATCAAGCGGATGCTGCCCGCGCTCGCGAGCGACGACGCGGCGCGCGCGATGTTCGCGGAAGAGGCGCGCTTGGGCGCGCTGGTCCAGCACCCCGGTGTGGTGCGGGTGCTGGGGCACGACGAGAACGACGGCCAGCCCTTCTTGGTGATGGAGCACGTGCCGGGGCTCGATCTCTGGCGCCTCAACCGGTGGCTCACCCGCCACGGGCGCAGCCTCGATCTGTCGACCGTCGTGTTCATCGCGCGTCGCCTGCTCGAGGCGCTCGACGCGGTGCACGGCGCGCGCGACGCGCATCAACGTGTGCTGGGCTTGGTGCACCGCGACGTGAGCCCGTCGAACATCCTCTTGTCGATGGGCGGCGAGGTGAAGCTGACCGACTTCGGGATCGCCGAGGCGAGCCTGCGCGAGTCGCCGCGCCACGCGGCGCTCTTGGCGCGGGCCAAAGGCAAGCTCGGCTACCTGTCGCCCGAGCAGGTACGCGGCGAGTCCGCCGATCGACGGGCCGACGTGTTCTCCGCCGCCGTCGTGATCGCCGAGCTCTTCCTCGGCCGCCCGCTCTTCGCCGGAGGAACGGAGCTCGCGATCCTGCTCGCGATCCGCGACGCGCAGGTGCGGCCCTTCGAGGAGCTCGCGAGCCGCTTGCCCGAGAAGCTCCACCGCGCGGTGCTCGCCGCGCTGCACGCCGAGCCCGACGCGCGAACCGCGAGCGCGACCGAGCTCTCGGACGCGATGGCCCCCTTCGAGAGCGCGCGACCCGAGCTGGTGATGCGGCGGCTCGCAGGGCTGGTGCGCGAGGCCGTGGGCACCGCGATCTCCGGCGCCGCGTCGCTGCAGCGCACGACGTCGCCGGATCTGGGCGCACCCAAGGAGGCGGTGACGAAGGACGCCCCGACGATCCTCTACCGCGTGCGTCACGCAGGCGAGGTGCTCGGTCCCTTCACGTACGCCCGCATCGTCGAGGCGATCGCGACCCGCGAGGTCGGGATGACGGACGAGGTGTCGCTCTCGGGCGGGCCCTTCTCGCCGCTCGCACAGCACCCGGACCTGTTCCGCCACCTCCCCGCGTCGAGCCTGAGCGAGACGACGCGCGATCGGAGCAGCACGGGCGGCGCCGATCGCGAGGTGCGCCTCGATCAGATCTCGATCGTGCAGGTGATGGGACAGCTCCTGCTCGAGCGCGAGTCGGGGCTCTTGCTGTGCGCCCAGGGCGGCGTGCGCAAGGAGGTCTACGTCGAGAACGGTGTACCGGTGTTCGTGACGTCCAACGTGCAGAGCGAGCTGCTCGGCGAGTTCTTGGTGCGGCGCTCGCTCGTGTCGCGCGCCGAGCTCGACATGGCGCTCGCGGTGATGCCGCGCTTCGAGGGCCGTCTGGGCGACACGCTCACGGCGCTCGGCCTGGTGGAGCCCGTGCAGCTCTTCCGCGAGATCGGGCTCCAAGTGCAGGAGAAGCTGCTCGAGCTCTTCGGTTGGCGCGTCGGCAAGGCCGAGTTCTTCCGCGGAGTGCCCCAGCCGCAGAGCGCGTTCCCGCTGGGGCTCGACGCGTGGCGAATGCTCGCCCGCGGGGTCGAGCGGCGCATCGCCGCCGGGCTCGAGAGGGACTTGCTCGAAGGCCGACGGGGGCTCTTCGTGTCGCTCGCGCGCCCCGCGCCACGGGGCCTCGCCCACGCCGAGCTGGGGCCGCTGTTGCGCGGCGCCCTCGAGCTCGCGGAGCGGACGCCGCAGCTCGGCGATCTGCTGCACGCGCTGCGCGACCCGAACGGGCGGGACGTGCTGCGAGGACAGCGCGAGGTGGCGCTCTTGGTGGGGATCGGCGCACTGACCGTGGCGCAGTGACGCGCGCGACGAGTAGCCCACGTCCGAACGAGGGATGTCGATCGACGCGCGTCCTCCCTACGTTCACGACCACGACCACGATCCCGAGGGCACGCTCATCGCCAAACACTGGGGTCCGGGACGGCGCGTCGCGGGCGGGAGGACGCGCTAGCGGCGGCCAGGGACGGCGGCTAGAGTCGCGCCGAAAGTCGGCTGGATGATCAAGAGCAACAGCGCGCTCCGGCGAGCCAGCCCGAGCCCACGCGGCACGACGAGCCCGAGTGAACCTGCCCAGACCGCGCCGTGGCTGACGCCACCGATTGGCACCCGCGATGTCCTGCCGCCCGAGGCGAGCGAGCGGCGCGCGCTCTCGCGGGGCCTGCTCTCCGTGTACGCAGAGCACGGGTACGCGCTGGTCACCACGCCGCCCTTCGAGCGCATCGACGTGCTCGAGCGCTTGGGCACCCTGCGTGCATCCGAGGTGCTGCAGTTCGTCGACGGCGACACGGGCGAGGTGGCGGTCTTTCGGCCCGACATCACGCCGCAGATCGCCCGACTGGTGGCCACGCGCTTGCGCGATCGTCCGCCGCCCCATCGGCTCGCCTACGAAGGGCACGTCCTGCGGCGCCGGCTCGGACGGGCCCGCCGCCAGCGGCAGATCGCGCAGTGCGGTCTCGAGTGCATCGGGCTGCCGGGCGCGGTGGGTGAAGCGGAGATCATCGAGGTCGCGATCGCAGCGCTCGAGCGGGTCGGCCTGCCACAGTTCAGCGTCGAGCTCGCGCTCGTGCCGCTGGTGCGCGCGCTGCTCGACCGGGTGCCGACGGCACATCGGGCGGAGGCGGCCGAGGCCCTCGCGCGAAAAGACGGGCCTGCCCTGCGCGTCGCGCTCCGCGGGACCGATGCGCGCGCTCGCGGCGTCCTCTCCGCGCTGATCGATCTGCACGGCGATCTCTCCGTGCTGCGCGAGGCGCGCAAGGTCGTGCGAGCGCAGCCCGAGCTGCTCGCCGCGCTGCGCCCGCTCGAAGCGCTCGCCAAGACGCTCACGTCGCGCGGGCGCGGCGAGCGGCTCGTGGTCGATCTCGGTGAGGTGCGCGGCTTCGGCTACTACACCGGCCCCAGCTTCGGCCTGTTGGCCGACGGCCCCGGCGAGCCCATCGGCTCGGGCGGACGCTACGACGATCTCCTCGGACGCTTCGGTCACACCGCGCCCGGTGCGGGCTTCGCGCTCGATCTCGATCACCTCGCGTGGGCCCTGCGCGCCGCGGACGTCGAGACCCACGCCGGGCCGGAGATCGACTGCGCGATCGTCTCGAGCAGCAAGCACGCGGACGATGCGCGCGCGCTCGCGGGCGCGCTGCGTGCCCAGCAGCTTCGCGTCTCGGACCTCGGCGTGCGCTCGCTGTCGGCGGCACGCGCGTGGTGCGCGGCGTGGTCGGTACCGGCGCTGGTCGAGGTCTCGACGCGCGGAACGACGCTGCATCCGACCCGAGGCGACGCCGCGGTCGCCATCGGGCGCGCGAGCGACGCGGCGCGCTGGCTAGAAGCCCAGGCGAATCCACCCGCGCGTGCGCGCGGGGTCCCCGGACGAACGAAGAGGTCTCGATGACGGTGATGGTGGTGGTCGGCGCCCAGTGGGGCGACGAAGGCAAAGGCAAGATCGTCGACATCCTCAGCCACGAGGCCGACGTCGTGGTGCGCTTCGGCGGCGGCGCGAACGCGGGGCACACGCTGGTGATCGGCGGGCACAAGACGGTGATCCGGCTGGTGCCGTCGGGCGTGATGCACGCGCACACGACCTGTGTGCTCGGCCCGGGCATGGTGATCGATCCCGAGGTGCTGCTCGCCGAGCTCGACACGCTGGCCCAGCGCGGCGCGCTCCCCGACCGAAGCCGCGTCATCGTCTCGGATCGGGCCCACGTCGTCCTGCCCCACCACGTCGAGCTCGAAACGCTTCGCGAGAAAGGCGCTGATCCCATCGGCACCACCAAGCGCGGCATCGGGCCGGCGTACGAAGACAAGGTCGCGCGCACCGGCGTGCGCATGTGCGATCTGCTGCACGAGCCCACGCTGCGCGCGCAGCTGGGCCGGAGTCTGTCGCGCTGGGCGCCCACGATGAGCGCGCTCGGCGCGGCGCAGCCGGACCTCGAGGCGCTCGTGGGCCACTGCATGAAGATGGGTGAGGCGCTGCGCTCGATGATCGGGGACAGCAGCGAGGTCCTCGCCGAGGCGCGGCGCGCGGGCAAGCGCATCGTGCTCGAGGGCGCCCAGGGCACGATGCTCGACATCGATCACGGCACGTACCCCTACGTGACCAGCTCGACGGTGCTCTCGGGCGGCGCGGCCAGCGGCGCGGGGCTGCCGCCGAACGCGATCGACGCGGTCGTCGGGATCACCAAGGCGTACGCGACCCGCGTCGGCGGAGGGCCCTTCCCCACCGAGCTCGAAGACGCGCTGGGCGACGCGATCCGCAACGCGGGCGGCGAGTTCGGATCCGTCACCGGACGCCCTCGGCGCTGCGGCTGGCTCGACGTCGCGGTGCTCCGCCACGCGGTGCGGATGAACGGCATCACCGAGCTCGCGATCACCAAGCTCGACGTGCTCTCGGGCGTCGGCCCCGTGCGCATCGCGGTCGCCTACGAGCTCGACGGCAAGCGGTGCGAGGTGCCGCCCCCGATCGGTCTCGAGCGCTGCAAGCCCATCTTCGAGGAGCTGCCTGGCTGGACCGAGGATCTCACGGGCATCCGCACGTTCGACGCGCTTCCCCTCACCGTGCAGCGCTTCATCGATCGGGTCGCCGAGCTCGCGGAGACGAAGATCGGGATGATCAGCGTCGGCCCGGATCGCGAGCAGACGCTGCGCCGCTGACGGCCGGAGGAGCGCGGTGGTACCGTCCCGCCATGCGAATCCTCGGGGTGGTCGGTTGTCTGTGGTTGCTCGCGGGGGTGGTGCGCGCGCAAGACGCGTGTGACGCGCGCGCCGCGGAAGCGCGGCGGCTCCACGACGCGGGCGAGTACAGCGAGGCGGCGGACGCGTACGTCGCGATCGCGCGGGAGATGTCGAGCTGCCCCGGCCTCGATCGCGTCCTCTATAACGCCGCGACCAATTACGAGACGGCGCGCCTGGTGGGGCGAGCCATCCAAGTGCACCAGGTGCTCGTTCGCAATTTTCCTCGGAGCGACCTTCTCTCTCGCTCGGCCTACCTCATCGCGAGCCTCTACCACCGGCTCGCCATCTACTCTCACGCCGCCGAGTGGTACGAGCGGTTCGCGCGCGACTACCCCGCCGCGGAGCTGCCGCTCGCTCGCTTCCTGAACCCCGACGGTTCGGTGCGGAGCTCGTGCACGGGAGACGAGCTGCCCGACCCCGGCGCCTGCGCGGTGGCGCGCCGCGCGCTGGAGAACGCGGTGTTCTTTCGCATGTCGCTTGGGCTCACGGAGGACGCGGTGAGCGACGCCGTCACGTACACGGCGATCTACGGCGCCTCGCACCCCAGCGACGCGGCCCTGGTCGTGTTCTCGACGCGCAGCGTCCCCGCGCCCGAGGTCGAGCTCGAACATCCCGCCGTGATCGAAGCTTTCAGCGCGACGTTCCTGACCGACTTCGCAGGGGTCATGCGTCTCGACGTCGAGGCGCGGGTGCGCGTCGAGCGGGCCCGCGCGCTGCTCGCATTGGGCCGCCGCGCCGACGGCGAGGCGGAGCTCCGTCGTGTCGTGACACTCGTCGCGCCGAGCGTCGTGTCCGCCCTCCCGAGCACCGACGTCGGATGGCTGACACGAGTCCGGGCCAACGAGGCGCTCGCGGAGACGTATGTGCGCCTCGCCGATCTGGAGGCGCCCGTGCTCCTTGGGGTGCCGGCGCTCACAGGCTCACACGACACCAGGGGCATCGAGCGCTGGACCACGGGCCCGCTCACGCGCTGGGTCGAGCGGACGCTCGCCGTGATCACCGCGCACGAGCAGCGCTACGCGGACGCGATCGCCGTCGACATCCCGTCCTGGGTCGTCGAGGCCAGAGCGCGCCAGGGCGCGCTGTACCGCGACGCGATCGCTCGGGCGCGGCAACTGGTGGTGCCCGCGTGGGCCGACGACGACGAGCTCGGCCTCGCTCTCGACGACGCGATGGACGCCGCGCTTTCGCCGCTCATCGCGGGCGCGACGCGACACTTCGGCGAGTGCGAGCGCTACGCCGAGCAGGTGCGCTGGTTCTCGGAGGCCGCCGACCGCTGCTCGGCCGGCCTCGCGTCGCTCGCCTCGCGGCACGTATCCGACGCAGAACTGCTCGGCGCGGAGTACGTGCCGGACGCCCCGGCGCCGCCGCTGCCTGTGTTTCACTTCGCGCGCGAAGAATAGACGCGGGCGTTCCCCGACCGGATACGCTCCCGGGCCATGAAGCGCGCCGCGGCAGTGCTGCTCTTGGTGGGCTGCCAGGCGACCGCCGTCGTCGACGCGGGCGCCGGCGATCGGCCCGACGTCCCGCGCATCGACGCTGGCTTCGTGCCCGACGCGCTCGCGCCATGTGTCCTCGAAGAAGGCCTGGGCTTCGATGGCGCCGACTACGCCAGCTACGACTTCGGTGAAGACCCGGCCGCGCGGCGGCTCTTCGCTTCGCTCGTGATCGTCGATCGGCACGGTGGAGGCGGCCCGAGCGACGTGCTCGCCGAGCGCCGAGCGCGCGCCGAAGCGGCAGCGGCGTGCGACGGAGAGCTGGCTTGCGTCCGCATGCAGATCGGCTTCGACGAAGTGAGCGCGGCGGCCGCGGCGGAGGCCGCGCTCGAGGCGATCGATGACCGGTCTTCGTTCGACGCCGACCTCAGCGCCTCCGGGAGCTGTGCGCGTGATGCCGACGCGTCGGGGTGCATCACCCGCACCCTGCTCGAGCTGGGCGTAGCGATGGGCGTCCTCGGCGAGATCCCCGCCGAGGCGCTGGCCGAGCTGGTGGGGACGATCGCGACGGAGGCGCAGGGCGCGCCATCGTTCAGCTTCGCGATCACCGCGCTCGTCCAGCGGGGGCTGGTGCTCGCCGATCGCCCCGAGCCGCTGCGCTACGAGCCGCTCGAGGACGAGAACGCCGCCGCCATCGCGGCGCTGCGCGACGTCGACTGGGACACGTTCCCCTTCATCGCGATCGCGGTGCCAGGGCAAGGACCGACGGACGCGACGACCGCGCTCAACCCGGCGGGGCGCGCCCGCGCGGACCTCGGCTACGAGCGCTGGCGTGCGGGCATGGCGCCGGTGCTCGTGCTCAGCGGTGGGCACGTACACCCCGATCGCACGATCTACTCGGAGGCGATCGAGATGCGCCGCTACCTGATCGAGGAGCGCGCGGTGCCAGGCTCGGCGATTCTCGTCGAGCCCTACGCGCGCCACACGACGACCAACTTGCGCAACGTCACGCGGGTCCTCGCGCGGGCGGGCGCACCGATGGACCGCCCGATCCTCATCACCACCGACTTCTTCCAGAGCACGTACATCGGCTCGGACGGCTTCGGCGAGCGCTGCGACGAAGAGCTCGGCTACCGGCCATTCGTCGCGATGCTGCGCCTGTCGAGCCAGGACCTCTGCATCGCGGCGTCACGCGCATCGCTCGGCGTCGCGCCGAGCGACCCGCTCGACCC
Organism: uncultured Sandaracinaceae bacterium; assembly: GCA_964480175.1. Lineage (GTDB taxonomy): Bacteria > Myxococcota_A > Polyangia > Polyangiales > Sandaracinaceae > CAYZQM01. The sequence continues at coordinate 3,264 of CAYZQM010000175.1, read as the reverse complement.
GTGATCGTTCGAGCCGCGATCGCGTAGAGTCGCGCGATGTCCTCGCATCGACGTCTCGCCGAGCCCGTCGCGCCGCTGCTGGCGCTCGCCCTGATCGCCGGCTGCAACGACGGCCTCCCCATCACCGACGTGGGCGTCCCCACCGATGCGCCGCGCGACGCGGGCGCTCCACGCGATGCGCTGCTCGCCGACGCTCCGAGCGATGCCCCGACGGACGCGGGCCCACCCGCATGGCAGAGCGCCGGTTGCATCGATGGCGCGGGCCTGCCCGAAGGCGAGGCGACGTTCATGCTCGGGGGGATCGAGCGGCGCTACGTGGTGCGCCTCCCCGAGGGCTACTCGTCCGATGCCGCTTGGCCCCTCGTGCTCGCGCTGCACGGCAACGGCGGCAGCGTGAGCGAGTGGGACGCGACGAGCGGCACCCGCGACATCCGCTCGGTGCTCCGCGAGGATGCGGTCCTGATCATCGCCGAGGCCATCGACGGGCAGTGGCGCGACTACACGATGCCCGAAGCGTCGTGGCCCGCGCGCATGGACGAAGAGCTCGCGTACTTCGACGCGATCCTCGAGCGCGCCGAGAGCGCGCTCTGCATCGACACCGACGCGATCTTCTCGATGGGCTTCAGCGGAGGCGGCAGCTTCTCCGGGGTGCTGGCGTGCCGCCGCGACGACATCCGCGCGATCGCCGTGGGAGTCTCGGTGATCTACTTCGACGAGGCCGACTGCATCGGATCGAGCGCGGCGTGGATCACGATTGGGGACATGGAGACGAACGCAGGCCGCGTCGCGTACCGCGACTTCTTCCGCGACCGCGCGGGCTGCGACGAGACCTCGACGATGGGCAACCCCGCGACGTGCGAGGAGTACGAAGCGTGCGATCCCGAGACGCCCGTCACCTTCTGCAGCCACCCCGCCGGCCACGTCTGGCCCGACTTCGCGAGTGAGCAGATGTGGACGTTCTTCTCCCAGTTCGTCCGCGCCCCGTAGCCGCTCGACATCTGGCGGGGGCCTGACGGTATCCTCCGCGGCATGCGCACCTCGCTGCTCCTCGGGCTCGTGCTCCTCGCTGGCTGCGGTGGCGACCCGCCGACCGACGCCTGCACGTCGCAGAGCGACTGCATGGCTGGCAGCGCGTGCGTCGACGGCCGCTGCAGCCCTCCCGAAGACGCTGGCTCGCGCGACGTCGGCACGCTGGATGCGGCGCGCGACGCGCCCCCGAGCGACACCCCGCCCGTCGACGCGGTGTGCGGCGCCGTCGAGTCGGCGGCCGTCGAGGTTCGGCGGCCCATCGACGCGATCGTCCTTCCCGACGAGTCGGCGTCGATGGGCGTGGCCCGGGCCGCCGTCGCCAACGCGATGGAGACGACGTTTCGGACGACGATGGAAGGTGCGGGGATCGACTACCGCGTCATCTGGAACGGCACCACGGCGCTGCCGATGCTCGAGGCGAGCGGGCGGCTGACGCGCAACCCGATCGGCCTCGGCAGCGGGGACGACGCGATGTTCAAGCCTGCGCTCGACACGTACGACACGTGGCGGCCCGCGCTGCGCGACGACGCGCTCAAGGTGTTCGTGCACTTCACCGACGCCACGAGCGGCAGCGGCGCTTCGATCACGGGATACACGGGCACCTTCGACGAGGTCTTGGTGGCGCGCGAGCCCGCGGTGTGGGGCACGCCTGGCGACTACCGCTTCGTCTACCACACGTTCGTCGGCCTCACGCCCAACACGCCGAGCACCGAGCCCTACGAGGCGAGCGATCCGCTGGTGAGCGGCAGCTGCTCGGGGAGCTTCGTGAACCCCACGGCGCTGCAGGAGATGGCACGCCGCACGGGCGGCCTGCGCTTCCCGCTGTGCCTCTCCGATGGATTCGACGCGGTCTTTCGCCGGATCGCCGAGAGCGCGATCGAGCGCGCCAGCGTCTCGTGCGAGCTGCTCCTGCCCGAGCCGCCCGAGGGCATGACGCTCGATCTGGCGACGCTCGCCGTGCGCTACGGCAGCGCGAGCGCGACCGAGGTCTTGCTGCGGGCGACGGACGCGGCGTCGTGCAGCGACGCGGGGTTCTTGCTCGAGGAGGACCGCGTGGTCCTCTGCCCCGACGCGTGTGCCCGGATCGAGGCGGATCCTGCCGCGACGCTCACGCTGCTCACCGGCTGCGATCCAGCGCTCTATTGAGTCGAGTCCCGCACATCGCGCATGATGCCGCGATGTCACGTCACTGCATCCACCTCCTCGCGCTCACGGGCGCCCTCGTCTCGCTCGCCGGCTGTGACTGCGCGGGACCGTCCGATGGCGACACCGGTCCCGGGCCCGACGGCGGCGACCTCGACACGCCGGGTCTCGACACGCCGGGTCTCGATGCGCCGGGTCTCGATGCGCCGGGCCTCGACGCGCCCGTCGACGCCGCGATGTGTCGGGGCACGGGCATGGCGTGCGGGAGCACCGCGGAGTGCTGCGGAGGCCTGACCTGCGAGGACGACGGGACGGGCACGGTCTGTACGGCGGCGTGCGGGAGCAACGGCGAGAGCTGCTCGATCGGGGGCGACTGCTGCTCGACCAACTGCCGAGGTGGCGTGTGCGCAGTCGGGCTCTGCGCGGTGCTCGGCGAGAGCTGTGAGGCCGACGGAGACTGCTGCTCGTTCTCGTGCAGCGCGGGCGGGCTCTGCGTGGACTCGCCGCTCACCACGTGCAGCCCGCTGGGCGAGTCGTGCACGGGCGGAGGCAGCTGCTGCAGTCGACGCTGCGCCGCGTCCGATGGCTCGGCGTGCGCCGGCGGGGACTGTCGCTGTGCCGGCGCGGCGTCGTGCCGCGCCGCGGGCGATCTCTGCACCCGCGACAGCGAGTGCTGCATCGGGCTCTGCGATCGACCGGGCGGCGCGACGGTCGGTACCTGCGCGAGCGGCAGCGCGTGCGGCGTCGCGGGTGAGCCGTGCACCACGGAGGGCTTCAACGGCGCGTGCTGCTCGACGGCATGCCTCGACACCTCGGGCACCGGCGTGCCCGTCTGCCAGCCGCTCGGCGGCTGCCGGGTGCAGGACGAGCCGTGCCGAACCGATGGCGACTGCTGCTCCGGCGGCTGCACGCCGCGCGGCACGGGCGTCGATGGGCGACCGATCCTGCGCTGCGCGAACACGGGCTCGTGCATCCCCGCGGGTGAAGTGTGCGGAGGCGCGGGCGCGACGATGAACTGCTGCCCCAACGGCGGCGGCGGCACCGGGTGCGAGCCGTCCTCGAGCGGCGTCTCGCGCTGCCTGGGCGGCGACG
>CAYZQM010000174.1:12044-14502 GCA_964480175.1 uncultured Sandaracinaceae bacterium | reverse complement strand
CCGATCGGGATGCGGGGGCCGGCCATGCCCAGCTGCACGTGCAGCTCGCCTTCGGACACCGCGATGCGCGCGCTGGCGAACGTGACGTTGATCGCCGTGAAGAGTGCGGCGAGCGCGCCGCCGCCCACGACCGAGCCGAGCGCTCCCCAGAGCAGATCGGGCGGCCCGACCGTGTACGCGAGGCCGGCGAGCGCGGCCCCGCCCAGCGTGCCCATCGCGAGCGGCGCGCCGGACATCATCGCCATGATCCAGCGAGGCGAGCTGATCTTGCGCCGGAGCAACATCGCGCCGACACCGGGCATCTGCTCTCGCTCGTAGGCGTCCGCCATGCGCGCCAGCGTAGCCGGTCCCGTAGGACGGAAGAAGGTATCGCTTCACCCGCCGAAGATCTTGGACAGCTCGTAGGGCGGGACGATCTCGATCTGGTCGTAGGTGCACGACGCGGGCTCGCGATCGTCACGCCAGCGCACGAACGTCGTCGCGTGCCGGAAGCGCCGGCCCTCCAGGTGATCGAACTTCACCTCGATCACTCGCTCGGGCCGCAGCAGCACGAACGAGAGATCCTTGCCCTGCGACCAGCGGCTCTGCATGCCGGGCTGGCGGCGATCGATCTCCGCCTCCATCCACCGCGCCCACGGGTGGTGCTTCTCCGCCCCGTCGCGCAGCGGCGCGAGGACCTCGACCAGCTCACGTCGCTTCTGCATCGTGAACGTCGCGCTGATCCCCACGTGCTGCAGCGCGCCCTGCTCGTCGAAGAGGCCGAGCAAGAGCGAGCCGACACGCTCGTTCACGCCGTCCTTGTGCCAGCGAAAGCCCGCGACCACGCAGTCGCAGGTGCGCGCGTGCTTGATCTTGAAGAGCGTGCGCTTGCCCGGCGTGTAGGGAGCGAGCGGATCTTTGGCCATCACGCCGTCGAGCCCCGCGCCCTCGAAGCGCGAGAACCAATCCGCAGCGACGTCCCGCTCGACCGTCGCGGGGGTGACGTAGAGCGGGGGACGCGCGCCCTCGAGCACGGTCTCGAGCATCGAGCGCCGCTCGCGCTGCGGCGTCGAGCGCAGGTCGTGATCGCCCAGCGCCAGCAGATCGAATGCGACGAACTGCGCAGGGAGCTCCTGGCTCAGCTTGTCGATCCGCGACTTGGCCGGATGGATGCGCAGCTGCAGCGCCTCGAAGTCGAGCGCGCCGTCCCGCGCCACGACCAGCTCGCCGTCCAGGACCACCCGCTGGGGCAGCTGCGCCAGCAGCGGCGCGCGCAGCTCGGGGAAGTAGCGGAGGAGCGGCTTGAGCTCGCGGCTCTGCAGGTAGAGCTCGTCGCCGTCGCGAAAGACCATCGTTCGAAAGCCGTCCCACTTCGGCTCGAATAGAAAGTCGCCGCTCGGGAGCTCGCTCAGCGGCTTGGCGAGCATGGGCTCGAGCGGAGGAGCAAAGGGCAGCGTCATCGACGCACGGTGAAGCGACCCGAGCCGAGGCGTCAAGACCAACGCCTGCCACTCGACCCGAGCGCGGTGGAGAGACTCAGAGCGGGCGCGGGCACGGGTCTGCATGTGAACAGGACGCGGGCTGTCGTTCATCAGCCTCGACCCACGTGCTGACGGTGGAGAGACTCAGAGCGGGCGCGGGCACGGGCGCGGGCGCGGGTCTGCATGTGAGCTGGACGCGGGCTGTCGTTCAGGGCCCTCGTTCACGTTCACAACGGTCGCGCATGAGAGCGCGGTCCGATTGAGAGAGAAAGACCGTTCACGACCACGACCACGATCACGATCACGTTCACGATGGTCGCGCTTGGCCACTACCTGGTCGACGGGCAGTGCTCGACGAGACGCCACCCGATCTCTTGCTTCAGGTGGGCGAGGGTCGGCGTTGGGTGGCGCAGCGCTCGAGCGAGGCGACCAGCTCGGCGACGTCGAAGGGCTTGAGCAAGCACGCGTCCGCGCCCGCTGCGCGCACCTCGCGCCAGTCGCTCGCGCTCCCGCTCCCCGTCACCACGAGGATCGGGATCGTCTCGCCGCCCGGCAGCGCGCGCAGGGCGCGGGTGATCTCGGGTGCACTGCGGCCCGGCATCTGGAGGTCGAGCACGACGCCGTCGGGCAGCTGGTGCTCCGCAGAGACGAGCGCGTCGTCGCCGGTGCCCACGCCCTCGACCGCGCACCCTCGCAGCGAGCTCGCGATCGCGATCGAGAGCATCTGGACCAAGTCGGGATCGTCGTCGGCGATGAGCAGGCGGCGCATCGAGGTGGCTTGCCGTGCCACCCGAGTGCCCGTGCCCACGCCGAGCGCGCGTCGTATCGCGGCGACGGCGATGGTCGCGGTGGGCGGCCGCTCCGCGGGCTCCTTGGCGAGCAGCGCATCGAAGATCGACTCGAGCGCCATCGGCAGCTCGGGTCGCAACGAGCGCGCGGGGCGGTGCCGCTCGCACACCGCGTCGCGCAAGATCGCGTTGCCCTGGCTCGCGAAGGGG
>CAYZQM010000174.1:2257-12034 GCA_964480175.1 uncultured Sandaracinaceae bacterium | reverse complement strand
TGGTACGCGGTCACTCCGAACGCGTACACGTCCGCGGGCATCCCCGCTGGCTCGCCGAGGATCCGCTCGGGCGCGAGATACGGCAGCGTGCCGCGAAGCGCGCCGTGCTCGTCGGGGCCCGCCGACATCCCGATGTCCGTGAGCTTCACGCGCTCTCCGACCCCCAGGAGCACGTTCGACGGCTTCACGTCGCCGTGCACGATGCCTCGGGTGTGCAGCGCGGTCAGGCCCTCGGCGACCGCGGTCAGGATGCGAACGGCCTCGCCGGTCTCGAGCTTGCCGCCCGCCTCGCGCAGCCGCGCGAGCGCGTTCGTGCCCTCGACGAGCTCCATCACCACGTACGGATAGCCGCGGTGGGTCCCGCATGCGTGCACCGTCACGATGCGCGCGTGACGCACGCCCGCGAGCCGCCGCGCCTCTTGCACCAGCGCGCCGCGCAGCTCCGGGCGCGAGGCCATCTCGGGGCGCAGCACCTTGATCGCGACGAGCCGATCGAGGGTCACGTCGCGCGCGGAGAACACGATCCCCAGGCCGCCCTCGCCCACCTTCGGGCCGAGGCGGTAGGTCCCCGCGATCCACTGACCTTCCTGCGGTGCCCAGCCATCGCCCGAGCTTCGTCGTGCATCCAGCGATTCGGGCTCGGTCGACAGCTCGGGAGGCGGGGGAAGCGAGGAAGTCGAGATCATCGGTGCTCCCCAAAGCACCATCGATGCCACTTCGCGGTCGCGCTTGGTGACGGTTTGATACCGCCACGCCACCCGAAGCTGCGGCATCTCTGCCACAGCGTGGCGACCGTGTGGGGACACGGATTCCGACCCGTGGGGTGCTCGACTCGACGGGGGGAGCGCTTCCCGAGAGGTGCGACTTCTTGGTACACCGCGCCCCATGTCGAATGCAGCGCGCAACGTGATGTCGTCGTGGCTCGGGACGCTGGCGAGCGGAGGCGTGATCGAAGGGGACGGGCACGACGCGCTCGCGTCGTTCGTCGTGGGCGAGGCCAAGGTCGGGGAGCTGCGCGAGTGGCTCGCTGCGCAGACCGAGGAGGTGCGCCTGCGCGAGCGCCGCGCCGCGATCGAGGTGTGCATCTGGATGGCGAACGTCGATCGCAACCTCGACGCCGAAGAGGCCGCGATGCTTCGCGAGCTGATCGGTCACAGCGGCCTCTCGGAGGACGTGCAGGACGAGCTCGTCGCCGCGAGCCACGACCTGCCTTCGCTCGACGGGCTCGAGGAGCGGCTCACCCATCCCGTGCTGCGTGAGCTGCTCTTGGCGCTCGCGTGGGAGCTGGCGTCCGCGGATGGACGCATCGACCGCGCGGAGCGCGACTTCTACACCGGGATCGGCAAGCGCCTCGAGGTCTCGGCCGCGCGTGCCGCGGAGATCCAGCGATCGATCGCCGAGCGCCTGGCCTGAGGACGTGACGATGCCCGACGCCCGCGCCGAGCTCGACCTCCTCGCGCAACAGATCCGTCACCACGAGGCCGCGTACCGCTCGGGTAAGCCCGAGATCTCGGATGGTGCGTTCGACGATCTGATGGATCGCTACGCAGCGCTGGCCGACGCGCTGGGGCTCGCGCAGGACGAGCGGATCGATGCGGCACCGGGCGCGGAGCACACCGAGGGCTTCGTGCAGGTCGCGCATCGGGTCCCGATGCTCTCGCTCGAGAAGCTCTCGCCGAGCAAGAAGGACGGCAAGGGCAACGACGTCACGCTGCTTCAGCAGCTGACCCAGTGGGTCGAGCGCAGGCGCGCCGATCTCGAGCGTCCGAGCGCGCCGCTGCCGCTGATCGTGGAGCCGAAGATCGACGGCATCTCGCTCTCGCTGATCTACGAGAGCGGGCAGCTGGTGCGCGCGATCACCCGCGGCGACGGCAAGCGCGGCGACGACATCACCAAGCAGGTGCGCGAAGCGAAGGCCGCGCCGCTGTCCTTGAGCCTCGGTGGCAAGCTCGAGGTGCGCGGCGAGCTCTACTGGCCACGCGCGAAGTTCAAGGCCTGGAACCAGGCGCTGATCGACGCGGGCGAGGAGCCGCACGCGAACCCTCGCAATGGCTGCGCCGGCATCATGAAGCGCAAGGATCCGGCGGGCATCGCCGCCGCGGGCATCCAGTCGTTCCTCTACCAAGTGCCGTGGCACGAGGACGTCGAGCTCCCTCCGACCCAGAGCGGCGTGCTCGCGTGGCTGCGCGCGGCGGGCGCGCCGGTGTACGTCGAGTCGTTCGCCGTGTTCGAGTCGCCCGAGGAGGTGATCGGGTTCTGTGATGCGTGGGCCCCCAAGCGCAGCGCGCTCGAGTACGACATCGACGGGATGGTCATCAAGATCGACGAGCTCGCCCTGCACGATCGACTGGGGGGTACGGGCCATCACCCGCATTGGGGCGTGGCCTACAAGTTTCCCCCCGAGCGCAAGGCGACGAAGCTCGTGTCGATCGAGGCCTCCGTCGGCAAGAGCGGAAAGATCACGCCGGTCGCGATCCTCGAGCCCGTCGAGCTCGCGCAGACCACCGTCACCCGCGCGAGCCTGCACAACTATGTGGAGCTCGAGCGCAAGGACGTGCGCATCGGCGATCTCGTCGAGGTGGAGAAGGCGGGCGAGATCATCCCCCAGGTGGTGCGCTCGATCAGCCACGCCGAGGGCAGCGCGAAGGTCGATCGACCGATGGTGTGCCCGGCGTGCGCCACGCCCGTGGTCACCGACGACATCTTCATCTCGTGTCCCAGCCCCACGTGTCCCGCGCAGGTGCAAGGCCGGCTCTCGCACTACGCCTCGCGCCGCGCGATGGACATCGAGGGACTCGGCGAGTCGCTCGTCGCGCTGGTGACCGAGCAGCTCGGAGTGCGCGCGCCGCACGAGCTCTACGCGCTGAGCAAGACCGACCTGGCCGCGCTGCCGCGCATGGGCGACAAGAGCGCGGAGAACGTGTTGAAGGGGCTGAGCGCGAGCAAGACGCGCGGTCTGTCGCGCGTGCTCTACGCGCTCTCGATTCCCCACTTGGGCCAGACCATGAGCGCGCTCTTGGCGCGGCACTTCGGGAGCGCGGACGCGCTGCTCTCGTTCGCCGGACGCTATGCGGCGGGCGATCCCGAGGCCGTGGCCCAAGCGGCACCCGAGAGCGGCAGCGGGATCATCGAGGGCATGGCGAAGAAGACGGCCGACGTGATCTTCGCCGCGCTCGACGCGCCGGCGATGCGCGCGATCTTCACGGGGCTCGACGCGGCCGGGGTGTCGCTCGTCTCCGACTCGCCCGTGGTGGTGCAGAAGGAAGGCGTCGCAGGAAAGACCTTCGTGCTCACCGGCACCCTCCCTACGCTCAAGCGCGACGAGGCGGGCGATCGGATCAAGGCGCGAGGCGGCAAGGTGTCGGGCTCGGTCTCCAAGAAGACCGACTACGTCGTCGCGGGGGAAGACGCGGGCAGCAAGCTCGAGAAGGCCCAAGCGCTCGGCGTGACCGTCATCGACGAGGGTCAGCTGCTCGCGCTCTTGGAGTGAAGACGCTCGCTCGCGCATCGATGGCCCGGTCGTTGCTGACGGCGCGGCGCGTCGAGTGGTCCGTTCGTTCCTACTTGAATCCCCCCGCTCGCTCGGGCTAAGCCGGGCCACCTCGACCTCGTCCCCAGGGAGTCACGAATGGTCCGCTTCTGTCTTCAATCGCTCTTCGCGGTGCTTCTTCTCTCCGCCGGCGTCAGCCAGGCCGCCGCGCAGGGCACCATCCCCGTCAACATCGAGTCCGTGCCGCCCGGCGCGACGGTCTACCTCGACACCACCGACGGCGCGCCGCTCGGCACCACGCCGCTCTCGGCGATCCGCATCGCTCGCGGCGCCCACACCCTGATCTTCCGCCTGGACAACTACGAGGAGGCGCGGCTGACCATCACCGTCGCGCGCCGCCGCGAGACCTTCCGCGCGGTGCTGCGCGCGCTCGGCACCATCGAGGTGAGCCCGGGCAACGCGGGCGCCAACGGCGGCACCGTGTACGTCGACGGCGCGGCCGTCGGAGGGGGCACGCTCGGTTCGCTGCCGATCCGGGTGCCGAACCTGCCGCCCGGTCGCCACCAGGTCCGCGTCGAGCGCAGCGGCTTCGTGACCTTCGAGCAGTGGGTCGAGGTCGCGGGCGGGCAGACCGTGCGCGTCACCGCGATGCTCGAGGCCGTGGCCCCCGACACCGGCTCGATCCTGGTGAGCTGTGATGTCGCAGGCGCGGCGATCTTCATCGACGGGCGCGACACGGGTCGCACGACGACGACCGTCCTCGACGACATCCCGATCGGCACGCACACGCTCGAGATCCGCATGACCGGCATGGAGACCTTCAGCCAGACCGTGCTGGTGCAGCGCGGTCAGCGCGCCGAGGTCCACGCGACGATCCGCCCGGCCGCGCCGACCGCGGGTCGCCTGACCGTGATCATCTCGCCGGCCGAAGCGGCCGCGGGCGCGACGGTGCTCGTGGACAGTGAGCCGATGCCCGCGGGCGTGCGCTCGCGGAGCGATCTCGAGCCCGGCACCCACGTGGTGCAGGTCGTGGCGCCCGGCTACGTCGAGGCGAGCCAGACGGTGACGATCACCGCGGGTCAGTCGAGCACCGTCGAGATGCGGCTCGAGGCCGTTCGCGGTGAGCCGACCGACATCAACCTGCAGGCGAGCGTGCCCGGCGCGACGATCGTGGTCGACGGCGAGAGCCACCCGTCGCCGTACGTCGCCGACGAGACCGAGGGCGGCACCCACTCCGTCGTGGTGCGCGCCGACGGCTACCAGGAGGTGGCGTTCACCTGCACGACGGTGAACGGCGCCGGTGACGCGGCGGACTGCCAGCGCACGATCGAGCTCGAGCCCCTGCAGGTGCGGCTGCGCGCCGAGGTCGCGGGCGAGCCGACGCGCGAGCCGGCGACGCTCTACATCGACGACGTCGAGGTGAGCACGCTGCCGTACGAGGGACGCATCGCGGTCGGCAGCCACGTCTTCGAGGTGCGCGCGCCGGGCTACGAGACCTACCGCCAGCAGGTGGTGGTCGAGTACGGCGAGGGCGACATCACGATCGGCGCGAACATGGTCGACAGCTCCGAGGCCGCGGCCGCGGGCGCGACCACCCACTCGGCGATCCCGATCCCGATGAACCACCCGATGATCGACGTCTCGATCGGCTGGCCCTACCTCGCCGAGCTGCGCCTCAACATCGGCCTGCACGAGCTGGTCGACGCGGGCTTCTCGATCCGCACCTTCGGTCGCATCACCGAGTTCGAGGGCCGCGCCCGCTTCGGTGTCCGCGTGCTCCAGCAGCTCGGCTTCGGCGTGCAGGCGCGCTTCGGCGGCGGCATCGGCCCGAACATCGGCGTCGGTCGGCCGACGTCGCACGACGAGACGATGTCCATGCGCGCGTGCACGACGCCTGCGGCGCCCGGCTCGGATCCGCGCACCTGCTCCAACCAGGACCTCGAGCCGAACGGCGTGGGCGCGCCGTTCTCCACCGCGGTCAACACCGCGTTCTTCTCAGTCGAAGGCAACATGAGCCTCCTGCTCGAGCCGATCGCGACCGTCACCCTCTGGCTCGGCTTCGACATGAACTCCGACCAGTACTACGGCCACCCCCACGGTGAGGGCGCGTTCCTCGACTATGGCCCGAGCGGCGACGTGATCTGCACGTCCGACAGCACGATGGGCATCGACTGCGTGCAGGACCGCCAGGATCAGTTCCGGGTTCGTCTCGGCGGCGCGGCCGAGTTCAACATCACCCGCAACTGGGGCTTCTACCTGATCTTCGAGGGCATCCTCTGGCAGCCCCCGGATCACCGCCGCCTGCTGAGCGATCTCGTCGGCGAGGGTCCGGAGATCCGGATCTATCCGCGCCTCGGCGCGACCTACCGCTTCTGATCTGCATCGACGCTCCGGCGTCCCCTGACGAGAGGCCGCTTCGATCTCCGATCGAAGCGGCCTTTCCTGTCTGCGGAGGGCCTCTGCTACATTCGGCCCGTGCGGCTCCCTCTGGCGCTCTTGCTGGCGTGTCTCGTCGTGCCTTCGTCGGCGCGCGCGCAGCTCGAGCCCCTCGCCGCGATCCCCGAGCCGAGCGCGACGCCCGAAGCGCCGCCGCCGCTGATCGTGCACCTCGACGCCGAGCTCAGCAGCTACGGAGCCGCGCTCGTGCGAACGCTCGCGCGTCGCATCGGGATCGAGGTCGAGCTCGGCGCCGCGCCGCCCGGGCGCAACGCGCTGGCGCTCCCGGTGGGGCACGTCGGGATCGTCCCGACCGAGGCGCACGATCGCGGCGCAGCGACCGTGGTGTGGGTCGGCGAGCGCGGTCGGGTGTTCGAGACCGAGGTGGTGCTGCCCGCAGGCCGAGCCGCTGCCCTTCGTGCGCTGGTGCTCGCGGTGGTCGATCTGCGCGACGCCGTGCTCGAGGCGCCGCCGCTCGAGGACGAGCCCATCTTCGAGCTCGCCCCCGAGGCGAGCGAGGGACGCGGCGGCTACGTCTACCTCGAGCCTCCGGGCGGTCTCTTCGGTCGGCGGCGCACCATCGAGTCGATCGCGCGCCCGACGATCTACTTCCGCGCGCTGATCGGCTTCTCCTCGTCGGGCCAGGGGTTCGTCGTGGGACCCGGCGTGGGCGTGGGCCTGTGCATCGGCGATCAGTGCGTGGTGATCGAGGGCGAGCTGCCGGTGCTCGAGTCGCAGCGCGTCGACGTCGTGTCCGGGCTGACGTTCAGCTACCGCGCGCTCAACCTCGCGCTGCGCTTGCAGCTCCGTCCCATCCGGATCGACGACGTCACGATCGGCGCGACCCTCGGCCTGCTCAGCCGGGTCGGCGGCGCGTGGGCGTCGGACGGGAGCGACCGCGTGATCTCCAGCTTCGGGGTGCGCTCCAGCATCGAGATGGCGTGGCAGTTCGAGCGGCCCTTCGAGTGGGTCGTCGAGGGCGGGGTGGACGCGCCCTTCCAGGGCAGCGAGGCCCGCTTCATCCAGGACGGCCCCGAGGTGCGGCTCGACGACGACGTCACCGTGTGGGGCGTGACCGCGCTCCGGATCCGGCCATGACGACGCTTCGCCTCCGCGCGCTGGGCTTGGAAAACGTGCTCGCGGCCGACGACCCAGGGGGCGTGCAACGTGCGAACCCTCTACCGCCTCCGCCGCCGAGCGCTCGGCCGGACCTCGCGAGCCCGCGGGGGCTCCGCAGCATCCCAGGCGGCGGCGCACGGGGAGGCCGGGGCGACGGGGAGGCGATGAACGAGCGGCTCGCGATCGAGGGACCGGAGGGACGATCGCTCTTGCTCGCGGCCGCGGCCGGCGACGAGGCGTCGAGCCGCCGCATCTACCGGGAGAACGTCGATCGGGTGCACCGGACCGTCACCCGCATCCTTGGCGCCGGCGACGGGGACGTGGACGACGTCGTGCAGCAGACCTTCCTCGCCGCGCTGGTGGCGGCGCCGCGCTTCGATGGTCGCAGCAAGCTCTCGACGTTCTTGATCGGGATCGCGTCGCGACGCGCGCTGGACGCGGCCCGGGAGCGACAGCGGAGGGCGCGCTGGGGCCGGCTGCCCGAGTGGATCGAGACGCTGATTCCCTCGCGCCAAGAGCGCCCCGCCGACCTCGAGGATCGAACGTTCGCGCAGTGGGCGCTCGGCCACCTCACCCCCGAGCAGCGGCAGGTCTTCGTGCTGCACGAGGTCGAGGGCCACACGCTGCAGGAGATCTCGGACATGACCGGCACCGGGATCTCGACCCTGCACGCGCGCCTTCAGGCGGCCAAGAAGAGGCTCGATGCGGTCGTTCGTCCGGCGGATCCGCCAGGAGGTTCGCGATGAGCGCCGTTCGCAAGCCGCAGAGCCAGCTCGTCGCCGAGCTGCTCCGCGACGATCCCCAGCCCCTCGACGATCTGCAGCGGGCGCGAGGCGAGCGACTCTTCCTCGCCGCGGCCGCGCAGCAGGCCCAGAGCCCGCTGACCGCGTCGGTCCCGCCCGCTCGTCCTGCGGTCGCCCCGCGGTCGCGGGCCCTGCTCGGCGCGGGCGCAGCGCTCGCGCTCGCGGCGGGCGTCTTGCTCGCGCTGCACTTCGGCGGAGAAGGAAGCGGCGAGCCGGCGCCTTCGTACGCCGTGCACTCTGCGGTTCCGGGCTCGGGCGCGGTTCCGGGCGCGGTCCCGGGCTCGAGCGCGGTCCCGGGCTCGAGCGGCATCCGGTCGAGCGCAGGTCTCGTCACCCCTGGCACCGAGCTCGCGCTCTCGGCGGGTGAGTCGGCGTCGGTGACGCTGCACGATCTGTCGGTGTCGGTGTCGGAGCGCTCTCGCCTCACGGTCGAGGCCGTGTCGATCGCCGACGTGCGGGTCGCGCTCACGGACGGCGAGGCGCGCTTCGCGTTCCATCCGCGCGACCGAGGTCATCAGCACGTCACCATCCGCACGCCGTCGGCGCGCGTGGAGATCGTGGGCACCGAGCTCACCGTGCGGGTGAGCGATCGGGGCACCGAGGTCGTGGTGCACGAGGGCGTGGTCCGGGTGATTCCGACGACCGGCGAAGCGACGCTGGTCCACGCTGGCGACTCGCTCGTGGTCCCGATCGCGATCGCAGCGAGCGACGAGGCGGTCGATGCGATCGCGATCGCGGGCGAAGCGCGCGAGGCGAGTACGCCCAGTGAAGATGTAGACGGGATGGTGTCGGGGACGTCGGCGGTCAGTGAAGGGAGCGTGGGTGAGCGCGGGGCGAGCGAAGCGGGGGCGGGCGCAGCGTTGGCGGGCGAGGAGGGGGCCGCGCCCTCGGGGGAGGCGGCCCCGAGCGATCGCGCGCGCTTGGCGCACGCGGAGTCGCTCTTGGAGCACGAAGAGGAAGCGCGCGCAGAGGTGATCCTCGAGCAGCTCGTCGCGGGCGCCGCGCGGCGGACCGACCGCCTGCGCGCCGCGATGATGGTCGCCGATCTCCGGCGAGACCGCCGCGACTACCGAGGTGCGCTCCGGGCGTTCGATCAGGCGTTCACGCTGGGACGCGACGCAGACGAGCGCGCCAACGCCCTCGCCGAGCACGCGCGCATCCTCGACCGCCATCTCCACGACACCGCCGCCGCCCGCGCCGACTACGTCCGCTACCTCACCGAGTTCCCCACCGGTCCCAACGCGGATCAGATCCACCGTCGCCTCTGCGAGCTCGGCGGCGGAGGCGACATCTCCTGCGAGTGAAGTTCGGGTGGACACGGCCGTGGCAGCTCGTCGGTTGGGCGCTTCTGCTGCGCGGTCTTGTCGGTTGCCAACCCGATCCCGACGGCGATCGCCCCGAGCTCGCTGACTGCGAGTGGGGGCGCTATTGGGCGGACTGCGGGGGAGCGGGCGCACCGCGTGTCGGATGCGATGTGGAGATCGGCGAGTGTCGCTGGTTCGCTGGGGGAACCGTCGCGCGCGGATACGTCGCGAGTGAGTGTCCGTCCACGGGCGTGTGTTGTGAGTCGGTGCCCAATGGAACGGGACGCTGGCCCTTCGCGGACTGGATGCCGGAAGGCGCGGTGCTCGAGCAGGCCACGGACGTCGATCTGCTGATGCAGGGAGTCCTGACCTCGACGATGCCGGAGGGGATGCCGGTGACGCTCGACTTCACCGATCCTGCACCGAGCGAAGTGCAGGTGACGTGCGAGGGATCCTTCTCCGGAAACGAGTGTGCGCTCCGGCTCGTCGAGCGGCGTCGCTCGGGCGCGTCGCTGGTGCTCCACTTTCGGCAAGACGATCTGGACATCGCGCGTCGCTCGTACGTGCTCGAGGTGTGGGAGGCGCCCGTCGGGCTTCAGGGGCGCTGGTACCAGATCGACCGTCC
>CAYZQM010000174.1:0-2247 GCA_964480175.1 uncultured Sandaracinaceae bacterium | reverse complement strand
AAACGGACGCACCGAGAGCTCCCTACTGTGGTCGCAGCGTACAGGCGCTGACGGCGCGCCTCGGTGAGGTGCACCTGTCTGCCGACGCGCTCGAGCACCCAGACGTCGCTCACGGGGTGATCCGTGCTGCGTACGCCGAGGGCAGTGGGCTCGAGTTCACGATTCGGTTCTGAGGCGGGCCGAGAGAAGTTGCTGCGGGGAAACGGGTCCGAAACACGTTCCTTCTAGGCTCCGCGCCTCATTCGGAGGTAGCGCTTGGAGCTGAACGACACGTCCGCGATCTCGGGCGCCGACACGGTGTGGGTCCTGGTGTCGACCGCGCTGGTGCTCTTGATGACGCCTGCGCTCGCGCTCTTCTACGGCGGTCTCGTTCGCAGCAAGAACGTGCTCTCGACGTTCATGCACTGCTTCTTCGCGCTCTCGCTGGTGACCGTGCAGTGGGTGGTGATCGGCTACTCGCTCTCGTTCGCTCCCACCTCGGACCTGTTCGGCGGCGGCTGGATCGGCGGCTTCGATCACGTGATGTTGAACGGGGTGGGTCTGGGGCCGCGCGAGGGCGGGACCATCCCGCACCTGCTCTTCTGCGCGTTCCAGCTGATGTTCGCCGCGATCACGCCTGCGCTGATCGCGGGCGCGTACGCGGAGCGCCTCAAGTTCTCCGCCTACTGCGTGTTCACGCTGCTCTGGACGACGGTGGTGTACGCGCCGCTCTGCCACTGGGTGTGGGGACCGGGCGGCTGGCTCGGGGCCCGCGGCGCGCTCGACTTCGCGGGCGGCACCGTCGTGCACCTCAGCTCGGGCGCGAGCGCGCTGGTCCTCGCGCGCGTCGTCGGTCCGCGTCTGGGATGGCCCACCCGCAAGATGCTCCCGCACGATCTCACGATGACGATGCTCGGCGCGGGCCTGCTCTGGTTCGGCTGGTTCGGCTTCAACGCGGGCAGCTCGCTCGCGGCCGACGGCATCGCGGCGCTCGCGCTGGTCAACACCCACGTCGCCGCCGCTGCAGGCGGGCTCTCGTGGGCGCTGCTCGAGTGGCTCCGCCACAAGAAGCCGTCCGCGCTCGGCGTCGCCTCCGGCTTGGTCGCGGGCCTCGTCGCGATCACGCCCGCGGCGGGCTTCTGCGGCCCGGGCGCGGCGCTGGTGCTCGGCCTGTGCGCGGGCGCGATCTGCTTCGGCGCCGTGCTGATGAAGGGCCGCTTCACCAAGACCAAGCTCGCGTACGACGACGCGCTCGATGCGTTCGGGGTGCACGGCGTCGGCGGCGCGTTCGGCGCGCTCGCGACCGGCGTGGTGGCCTCGAGCTACTGGAACCCTGCGGCGCGCGACGGCGCGATGTTCGGCGGCTGGGACGTGCTCTTCGAGAACGCCCTCGGCGTGGTGGTCGCCGCGGTCTACGCGGGCGCGCTCTCGTTCGTGCTGATCAAGCTGACCGAGAAGCTCGTCGGCCTGCGCCCCGATCCCGAGGACGAGCACGAAGGGCTCGACGTCGCCCTGCACGGCGAGGAGGCCTACGCGAGCATGGCCGGCACCGCCTCCAGCATCGGGATCGCGCGCGCCGCGCACGACGAGGAAGAAGCGATCGCCGCCCAGACGGCCGAGGTGTGACGACGCACGACGCGGCGCCCCGGGCGATCCCCCCGGCGGCGCGCCGTGGTAGGAGGCGCGCACCATGACGCGCTCGTTCGTCCTGATCCTCGACTTCGGCTCGCAGTACACCCAGCTCATCGCCCGCCGGGTGCGCGAGCAGCACGTGTACTGCGAGATCCATCCGTGCACGCTCTCGCTCAGCGAAGTGAAGGCGAAGGCGCCGGGCGCGGTGATCTTGTCGGGCGGACCTTCGAGCGTCTTCGAAGAAGGCGCGCCGAGCGTCGCTCCCGGTGTCTTGTCACTCGGCGTGCCGGTGCTCGGCATCTGCTACGGCATGCAGCTCTTCTGTCACCTGCTCGGCGGCAAGGTCGAGCCCGCGCCCGAGCGCGAGTACGGCCCGGCGAAGATCCACGTGAGGGACGGCCAGGGCCTGCTCGGCGGCTTCACCACCGGCGAAGAGGTGGAGGTGTGGATGAGCCACGGCGATCGTGTCGCCGCGCTGCCGCCCGGCTTCTCGCCCCTCGCGACCACGCCGAGCGCGCCCTTCGCGGCCGCGGGCGACGCCCAGCGGAAGATCTACGGCGTGCAGTTCCACCCCGAGGTCGCCCACACGCCGCGCGGCGCGGAGATGCTGCGCGCGTTCCTGTTCCAGGTGAGCGG
>CAYZQM010000173.1:0-14547 GCA_964480175.1 uncultured Sandaracinaceae bacterium | reverse complement strand
CCGCATCAGCTTGAACAGCGTCCGCGCCACCCGATCGAACGCGTCGACCAGCTCGCGCTGCTCGTCGATGTAGCCCAGCGCCTCGCTCATCTCGAGGCAGGCCCGGACCTCATCGGCGCTCCCCATCGCCGTCTGCATGCGCAGCCGCGAGTGACCGCCGCGCTGCTGGCTGCCCTCCGCGACGTTCAACGCGATGCTCATCAGCGCGCGACGGCACTGCTTGGCCGCATCCCCGTCGTGCTTGGCGATCTGCGCGATCACGCCGCGCATCCGCCGCCCCAACTCGATCACCTCACCATAGATTCGCAACGCCATCTCAGACTCTCCGTGTCGTGCAAGCCCGAACCGCTCGGGTGCGAAGCACCCCCCGCCGGGGCGCGGCTCGGCGGTCAAGGTTCGCGGAGCGACCGAGGAGCGAAATCGATGGAGCGTCGTTTGCTCTGTCGATTTCGCGGAGCGGCGGCCGAAGGCCGACCTTTACCGCCGAGCCGCGCCCCGGCACGCTGGGAATCTCCGAGCGCTCTTCTGCTCCCCGGAGGTACGGACCTGCAGCCGCCGATCACAGATGTGCATGAGCGGTCTCGGCGGCGGATCCAGAGCGGGCACGGGCGCGGGCACGGGCGCGGGCGCGGCGCTCGCGGAGATCTGTGAGCGTCTCGACATCCGCGACGGCGGTCAACGCGACGGCATCGCGAGCGGGCTCAGCAACGGCAACAGACGCGGCAACGGCCACGGCAACAGACGCGGCCACGGCAACAGACGCGGCGACGCCAACAGACGCGGCGACGGCGACGGCAACAGACGCGGCGACGGCAACAGACGCGGTACGTGCGCCCGCCTTCCGATCAGCTGCGGGCGATGCGGATGAGGCGGTCTGCGATCGCATGCAGCGGCAGGATCTCGTCGACGTGGCCTGCGCGCACCGCGCTCGAAGGCATGCCGGGGATCGCGGCCGTCTCGTCCGACTCCACGAGCACGTGGCCGCCTGCCTTCTTGATCGCCTCCGCGCCGCGGGTCCCATCGTCGCCCATGCCCGTCAGGATCACGCCGACGGTGCGCGCGCCGAACACCGCGGCCGCCGTGCGGAAGAGGCGATCGACCGAGGGGACGTATCGATCCTCGCCGTTGGGGAACACCGATCGCAGCCACGCGCCGCTGCCCTTCTGCACCACATCGACCGCTCGACCGCCGGGACACACCGCGGCGCGTCCGGCGCGCACCGGCTCGGAGCCCTCGATCTCGCCGACCCGCAGGCCGCCCAGGCGCTCGAGGCGCTCGGCGAACGTGGTCGTGAAGCGCTCCGGCATGTGCTGCGCGATCGCGAACGCCGCAGGCAGATCCGAGGGCAGCCGCGAGAACACCTGTACCAGCGCGGGCGGGCCGCCGGTCGACGCGCCGATCACGAACATCTTTCGCGGGATGGGATCGGGCGGCATCGGCCGCTCCTCGTGTCCGGTGACCCGCAGCGTGAGGCCCGTCGTCGTGAAGGGGCGCGCTTCGACCTTCGGCGCGCGCAGCTGACGCACCAGGTTCACCTTCGCCGCGAGCTCGGCGCGGATCGAGTTGAGCTCGGGGCTCGCCAACGTCGTCGGCTTCACGATGAAGTCGAGCGCGCCGAGCTCGAGCGCACGGAACACGTCCGGCTTGGCCGCGCGCCCCGAGACGACGATCACCGGCGTGGGCTTGCGCGACGCGAGCATGCGCAAGAACGTGAAGCCATCCATCCGCGGCATCTCGAGGTCGAGCGTGACGAGATCCGGTGACTCGGCGAGCACGATGCGCAGGGCCTCCTCGCCATCGGCGGCCTTGCCGATCACCTGCACGCCCGGCAGCGCCGTCAGCAGATCGGAGATGGTGCGTCGGTTGAAGCTGGAGTCGTCGACGACCAGCGCGCGCAGCGGCCTCATGGCGTCCCCTCGTCGTTGGTGCGCCTGAGGAGGATGGGCTCGACCGGGCGGCGATAGACCATGTCGGACGAGAGGTGGGCGAGCTCGAACGCGGTGGACAGCGACAAGAGCGACTCACTGTGACCGAGCATCAGGTACCCACCGGGCTGGAGGCGCTCGAAGAAGGTCTCGATCACGCGCTTGCGCGACTCGTTGTCGAAGTAGATGAGCACGTTCCGACAGAAGATCGCGTCGACCCTGCCGAGCACCGAGGCGCGCTCGCGATCGAGCAGGTTGATCTGCCCGAACTGGCAGAGCGCACGGACGCGCGGGTGCACCCGCCTCCCTTCCGGGTCGGGCACGAAATACTCGTCGTACTCGCTCGGGGTCGCGCGGAAGCTGTGCGCCGGGTAGACGGCGCGGCGTGCGACCGTGAGCACGCGCCGTGAGACGTCGTTGCCGAAGACCCGCACATCCCAGCCCTCGAACATCCCCGAGCGCAAGAGCAGGATCGCGAGCGTGTAGACCTCCTCGCCGGTCGAGCAGCCCGCGCTCCAGAGCACCAAGCGCCGCCTGCCCTGCTGCTCGGCGCGCGCCTTGAGATCGGGGAGCACGTCGCGCACGAACGCCCGCAGCTGGTACTCCTCGCGAAAGAAGTACGTCTCGTTGGTCACCAGCGCGTCGACGGCCTCTTCGAGCTCTTGGGCCGCGCCCGCACCCCAGCGGAGGTGCGAGTAGTACTGAGAGAAGTCGGTCATCGAGAGCGCGCGCAGCCGATCGCGCAGGCGCCGCTCGAAGACGAAGAGCTGACCGTCCTCGAAGTAGATCCCGGAGTGGCGGTTCACGAGATCGCGGAGCAAGCGGAAGTCTTCGGGCTTGAGGCGGGGCCCACCGTCGAAGAACACGCTCACGTGCGCCCCGCACCCCAACCCGAGAGCGTCGCGTCGATCGCAGCGCGCACCAAGTCATCGACCTCGATCGCGCGACGCGCGGCGAGCGCGCGCCGGATCGCGTCGGCGTCCGCGCCTTCCCCCTGTCGATCGAGCGCGTGACCGAGCAGGCGCGCGGCGTCGAGGCGGACGTCCCACGCCCGGTGGTTGAGCGCGCGCACGAGGTGCGTCGCGAGGCCCTCCGCCTGCAGGGTGAAGAGCGCCGCGAGCGCGGCCTTCACCACCTCGTCGTCTGGGTGCTCGAGCGCAGGCTCGACGCGCGAGAGCAGCACCGTGCGCCCCGACGCGCCGAGCACCGTCGGCTTGGCGCCCGCGCGGAAGAGCGCGGCGAGCACCTCGGGGCTGGCGTCGCTCGCGAGCGCGGTGGCCTCCTCGTCGAGGTTCAAGCCGCGTGCGCTCGCGCCGCGGATCGCGGCCGCTCGGATGGCCGCCTCCTGCGAGCGCAGCGCCATCCGCAGCGCCCCGGCGGCGCGCACCGAGTCGGGCGCGAGCTCCGAGAGCGTGCGTACCGCCGCGAGGCGCACGCCTTCGTCTTCGTCCGCGAGCGCGACTGCGGCCCGCAGCCGCCGCGCTCAGCTTCTCGAGCGCGAGCGGGCGAGGCAGCGCCTTGACCGCCATGGACCACGCGAGCGGCGCCTCGTTGCCCTCGAGCGCGCGCCCTTCGAGCGCTTCTCCCAGCGCGCGGGGCGCCGCCGTCGACAGCGCAGCGATCGCATCGGACGCAGCGCGCGCGACCTGGCTGCCGCCGTGCGCGCCGAGCGCCACCAAGCGGCCCGCGTCCTCCGCTTGTCCGAAGCGGCTCAGGCCCCGCAGCGCCGCGACCTTGAGCGCCTCGTGCGACGCACCCACCGCGGCGCGCAGCGCCTTGCGGATGCGCTCCACGATCGCCTCGTCCGGATGGCTCGCCGCGAGCTCGACGGCGGCCTCGAGCGACCACGCGGCGGCCGGCGGATCTTGCTGCTCGAGCGAATCGAGGAGCGGGAGCACCGCGTCACTCCCGAACCGGCGCAGCGACTCGAGCAGCGCGCGCCCCGGCTCGCTCTGCGCGGCGAAGGGACCGACGAGGGCGAGCGCGTCGGTGTCGCGCGCGAGCAAGAGCACGAGCAGCGCGGAGCGCGCGGTGTCCTCGTTGGGCTCCGTCGCGAGCGCCAGCAGCCGATGGCGCGCCGAGGTCTCGAGCTTGGCGAGGGCCGCGCCGATGCGCGGCTTGAGCTCCCCCGCGTCGGCGAGCTGCGCGAGCGCGCTCGCGGCGACGCCGCCGAGACGTAGATCCCCGAGCCGCTCGACCAGGGGCTCGATCGCGGCGGGGTCGGCGGTGAACCCGAGCGCGCGCAGCGCGGGGCGAAGGAAGAGCGCGTGGGACGAGAGGCGAACGAGCTGCGCCGCGGCGAGCCTCGCGCGGAGCGAGAGCAGGCCCTCGAGCGCCGCGAGCCGAACCACGTCGTCGCCGCTGGCGAAGAGCACGGTCGACAGCTCGGCCTCCGCGCGCGGCCCGCCGATCTTCGCGAGCGCCTCGAGCGCAGCGGTCGCCGTCGTCGAGTCCGGATCGCGCGCGTGATGCGAGAGGTTCGGCAGACCGAAGCTGCCTCCGCCCACCCACGCGGCGCACAAGAACTTGAGCGCGGTGTGCGGGGCGTCCGCCTCGAGGGCGCTCAGCGCGCGGTGGATCGCCTGCTGCCGCTCCGCGCTGGTGCCCGCGATGCTGAGCGCCTCGATGCACGCGTTGCGCAGGCCCACGTCGTCGCCTTGCAGCACGCCGCGCGCGAGCGACGGCGCGAGGCCTTCGTGCTCGAGGTTGCGCGCCGCGACGCTCGCGGCGTCCTTGCGCACCCGCCAGTCGTCGTCGCTGAGGAACGTGGCGATCTCGTCCGCGAGCGTGGCGCGCGTGGCGCTCGTGCTGGCGAGGGCCACCTCGAGCTCGCGCAGCGCCGCGCGCCGGACCTCGACGTCGTCGCTCAACGTCGTCCTCGAGGCATGGCCGGGATCGCGGGCGCGGCGGGCGCGACGAAGCCCTTGCCGGGCGTGCTTCGCGGCGGCAGTCCCAGGCCGGGACGCTCACTCGCGGACGGAGGTAGCTCGAGGTCCTCGGTGCCGGCCGCGACCTTGTCGACGTCGAGCACGAAGACGAGCGACCCCCGGTAGCCGAAGACCGCGCTGATGCCCCTCGCGGCGTCGCCCGATCCCGTCGTCGGGACCTCACGGCGCTCGCTCTCGGCGGCCGCGAACACGTCGCTCACTCCGTCGACCACGAGGGCGACGCCCCGCGACGCGACCGAGACCAGGATCCACTTGGTCCTGCGGGTCACCGGCGCGGGCGGCAGGCCCAAGCGGCGTCGCACGTCGAGCACCGGGATGACCTCGCCTCGATGATCGGTGACCCCGATGATCGTCGGCGGCGCGTGGGGCAGCGACACGAGCGGCAACGGTCGGACGATCTCGCGCACCCTGCGGATCTCCACGGCGTAGCGGACGTCCTCCAGAAGGAAGCCTACGAGGTTCTTTTCACGATCCGCGACGCGCCTGCGGGCCACTCCGTGGGCCATCGCGCGATGCTACCGCCAATCGCTTCCGTTGCGCACGTTTCCTCTGCGCCGCGTGGAGACTCGCCGGCCCCCTCGGAGGCGGCTACATCGCGGGATGCCCGCTTCTGCCGCGCGAGACCTGTCCGACGCGTTCCGCACGCCGGTGCGAGAGCACGGCTTCACCGACCTGCCGGTGATCGGCGACTGGCCGAGGGACCTGCGCGGGACGCTCTACCGGAACGGGCCCGGGCTCTTCGAGAACCACGGACGACGCTATGGCCACTGGTTCGATGGCGACGCGCTCGTGGTCGCTGCGCGCATGGAGGACGGACGGGTGCAGGGCGCGCTGCGCGTCCTGGACACGCCCGGTCTGCTCGAAGAGCGGCGCCGCGGACGCGCGTACTTCGGAGGCTACGGCACGCGCGCGCCCGGCGGCTTCAACCCGCTACGGGCCTTGCGGACCGCCCGGGGCGAAGGGAAGAACCCCTCGAACACGTCGATGATGACCTGGGGCGATCGGGTCTTCGCGCTCTGCGAGGCGGGGCGACCGCTGGAGATCGACCCGGACAGCCTCGCGACGCTCGGTGAGTCCACGCTCGAGGGAGCCCTGCCCGGCAGCTTCTCCGCGCACCCCCACCGCCGCGCGAGCGACGGCGCGCTCATCAACATCGGCGTGCGCATCGGGCGGCCGACCGAGCTCGATCTCGTGCTGCTCCGCACCGATGGCAGCGCGGGGCGCCTCTCGAGCGTGGCCCTTCCCTACCCGACGATGGTCCACGACTTCGCGCTCACCGAGCGTCACGCCATCGTGTTCCTCGCGCCGTTGCACATCGATCTGGTGCCGTTGCTGTTCGGCCGGCGGAGCTTCGTCGATGCCCACCGCTGGGTGTCGGGCGCGCCGACCGAGGTGCTCGTGTTCTCGCTCGACGCACCAGCGACGCCGATCCGGTTCGCGATCGATCCGTTCTGGGCGTGGCACGTGGCGAACGCGTTCGACGACGGCGATCGCGTCGTGGTCGATCTGGTGCGCCACGAGGACTACCCGACGAGCCAGCGCTGGCTCTCGACGATGCTCGACGGATCCCCCGGCGGCGCGGGCTCGGGGCAGCTCGCGCGCCTCACCCTCGATCCCAAGCGCGCCGACGCGCGCAGCGAGCTGCTCCGCCACCGCACCGGCGAGTTCCCGCGCGTCGCACCCGGCGTCGATGCGCGGCGCCACCGCTTCATCCATCTGCTCGAGCACGCGAGCGCGGACGACGCGGCGCGCCGACTGCCCAACGTGCTCGTGCGCTTCGACGCCGAGAGCGGCGTCGCGCACTCGTTCTCGATGGGCGAGCACGAACATCCGTCCGAGCCGGTCTTCGTGCCGCGCGGCGAGAGCGAGGACGAGGCGCGCGGCTACGTGCTCACGCTGGTGTACGACGCGCGCGAGCGGCGCAGCCGCTTCGTGGTGTTCGACGCGGAGCGCATCGAGGACGGGCCCTTGGCGAGCGCGTCGCTCCCAGGCCACGTGCCGCCCGGCTTCCACGGGGTGTTCCGACCCGCTCGATGACAGCCCGAGGCCGCCGCTCGCGAGCGACGGCCTCGTTCGGTGCGATCAGCGCGCGCGGCGGCGGGCGATCAGCATGCCGAGCAACGCGAGCGCCGCGAGCGGCCACGCGGAGCTGCGCCCAGCGCCTTGGGCTCGGCAGCCGCAGCCCATCTCGACCACGGCGCCGCCGGCGTCGGGGGACGCGTCGAGCGCACCGACGTCGCGGGGGCCGCTGTCGCCGGGTCCAGCGTCCTCCGGACCGGTGTCGCCGAGCGCCGCGTCGAGGACGACGATGCCCGCGTCGTCCTCGGTGCCCGCGTCGTCGTCGATCCCAGCGTCGTCGTCGATCCCAGCGTCGTCGTCGATCCCTGCGTCGTCGTCGGTCCCGGCGTCGTCGTCGGTCCCGGCGTCGTCGCCGATCCCTGCGTCGTCGTCGATCCCTGCGTCGTCGTCGATGCCCGCGTCGTCATCGATCCCTGCGTCGGGTGTGCCCGCATCGACGCACGCCGGCTCGACGTCGTGGGTGCACGCGCCCGCGCTGCACGCGTCGACCGTGCAGACGTCGCCGTCGTCACAGACGATCGCGGGGTTGCTGCAGGTGTTCGTCGCCACGTTGCACGCGTCCTCCGTGCAGAGGTCGCCATCGGCGCAGTCCGTGTCGGTCTCGCAGCAGCCCGTGATCCCGGTGTTGGCGCAGGTGTTCGTGCTCGGGTCGCACGTGTCGGTGGTGCACGCGTCGCCGTCGCCGCAGTCCGCGTTCGTCAGACAGCAGCCCGTGATCGTCGTGTTCTCGCAGCCGTCCACCGCGTCGCACGCATCCGCCGTGCACGCGTTGCCGTCGTCACAGCTCAGCGCCGCGTTCGTGCACGTGTTCGTGCTGGGGTTGCACGTGTCGGTCGTGCACGCGTCGCCGTCGCCGCAGTCCGCGTTCGTCAGGCAGCAGCCCGTGATCGCGGTGTTCTCGCAGCCGTCCACCGCGTCGCACGCATCCGCCGTGCACGCGTTGCCGTCGTCGCAGCTCAGCGCCGCGTTCGTGCACGTGTTCGTGCTGGGGTTGCACGTGTCCGTGGTGCACGCGTCGCCGTCGCCGCAGTCCGCGTTCGTCAGGCAGCAGCCCGCGATCGGGGTGCTCGCGCAGCCGGTCACCGGATTGCAGCTGTCCACCGTGCAGGCGTTGGCATCGTCACAGCTCAGCGCGACGCTCGCGCACCCGGTCGCCGGATCGCAGCTGTCCACCGTGCAGGCGTTGGCGTCGTCGCAGCTCAGCGCGACGTTCGCGCAGCCCGACGCCGGGCTGCAGCTGTCGACGGTGCAGGCGTCGTTGTCGTCGCAGTCGAGCGCCGTGTTCGCGCAGCGGTTCGTGCTGGCGTCACACACGTCCGTGGTGCACGCCGTGCCGTCGAAGCAGTCGGCGGCGATGGTGCAGCAGCCGGTGATGAACGTGTTGCTGCAGCCCGTCGCCGGGTCGCACGCGTCGGCGGTGCAGACGTCGGCGTCCCCGCAGTCGACCGTGGCGCCCACGCAGACGCCGCCGCTGCACGCGTCGGCGCTGGTGCACAGGCTTCCGTCGCTGCAGCTGGTGCCGTTGGGCGCGAACGCATCGAGCGGGCAGGCGACCGTGCTTCCGTCGCACGACTCGGCCGCGTCGCAGCTGCCAGCGCTCGCGCGGCACTCGAAGGTGCTCGCGCGCACCGCATCGGCCGGGCAGGCGGCGCTGGCGCCGGTGCAGAACTCGGCGACGTCGCAGTCGCCAGCGGTCCCGCGGCAGAGCGCGACGCTCGAGCGCAACACGTCGGCGGGGCAGCTCGGCGAGGTTCCGTCGCAGACCTCCGGAAGGTCACAGTCGCCCGCGATCGCGCGGCACTCGGTGCCCATCGCGGCGACGGTGGTCACGCACGCGCCCGCGCCGTCGCAGAGGTCGGCCGGATCGCACGCGTCGCCCGCCGCGCCGCACACGGTGCTGCTCGGCGCGAACCCCGAGCAGTCGGGGAGGCAGCCGCACGCGTCGGTCGCGCCCGCGTCGTCGCACGTCTCGCCCGCGTCGACCACGCCGTCGCCGCACGCGGCGACGACCGCGATCTGGTAGTCCTCGACCTCGCCGTCGGCCTCTGGGCCGTCCGGATCGAGCGAGAGCGCGGTGCCGATTCGGAAGCGTGCGAACGTGGTCCCGAGCGACGCGCTCAGGGGCACGGTGACGACGAGGCTGGCGGTGAAGCTGCCGGTGATGGTGTCGTCGAGGACCTCGAAGTCCTCGAACTCGCCGTCGCGATCCCAGTCGAAGTAGGCGACGAGCTCATACCCCGCGCCAGGGCTCTCGCCGAAGACGGGGATGCTGACGGTGCTGCCGCGGGTGAAGGCGATCGGCAGCATGACGCCGTCTTCATCGGCGCCGTCGCCAGAGGCGTCGGCCGACGACTGCGGACCGGCCTCGGCGTCGACGAGCGCGCCGAGCCGGGGGCTGTTCATCGCGGTGGTGTCGTGGCTCGCGGCCATCGGGTCGTCGTAGGACGCGGGCGCATCACCGAAGTCGAGCGTGGCGACGGGGCCGATCGGCGCGATGGTGATGTCGTCGAAGCCAACCTCGTCGCGAGTCCCGCTGCCAGAAGTGATGTGGTCGAACCGAACAACGAGCGTCGTGCCCGGCAACCAAGTCACTGAGAGGTCCGCGGTGAGCGACGTCCGAACCCACCCGAGGGTGTCGGCCGCGAGGCCCGTGGACACCGTGTATGCGGGGATCGGCGCGAACGGACCGCCGTCGACGCTGTACGATCCGGTGACCGAACTACTGCGAGCCTGGTCATTCCGTCCGAAAAACGCCGCGCCAACTCGAATGCCGGAGATGGCCGTCGAGCCCGCGTTTACGTAGCGGACTTCCAAAGCACCGGGATCGAAATCCCCACCACCGGGCTGCATACCCAGAATGATGTTCGAGACGTCAGTCTGAAGAGCGTAGACACCGCCTGTGCTGACGGGTGCCGAAGCCGCTCCTCGCGCGAAGTCACCGGATGCATGCGTTCCGCCGAAGGTCCCCGAGCCTTCCGACCAACCGGCGACTCGAAACTCGTCCGAGTCCAGTTGTCCGGCCGCCGGCGTCGGTGCGAAGCCCGCGCCGGTGAACGTCTGGAAGTCGCGAACGACGGGCGTCGTGCCGTCGTAAGGGATCTGCGCGAGCGCAGGGGAACACACGAACAACCCGGCCGCGCACGCGGCCCACGTGATCTTCTTCATCGACACCCTCACGAAGGCGCGAGGGGTAGCGGGGCGCTTCGTCGCGCGCCAGCCGATCAGGAGGCCTGGAGCGCGCGAATGCGTGCCAGCTCGGTGTCGACCTTCGCGTCGAGTGACTCGATGAGCGCGCGGACTTCAGGCCGGTCGAACGCGCGTTCCAGCCGGGACGTACTCTCGGACAGCGTCGCGTCGCTCGGCGGCGCGGCATGCTCCCCTTCGCGCCGCATGATCCGCAGCGCCGAGAGCCCCGCGAGCATCACCCCACGGAGGGGACCCAGCACCGCGCGCAGCGTCGCGGACAGGATCTCCAGGTTCGTCCCCTTCAGCGCGGCATCGAGCGCCTGACGCAGGATCAGCGACTCGGTCCGCTGCGCCTGGAGGTCCCGCGCAGGGGCAATGTCCCCGCGCTCGAGCGCACGGTCCACCAGCCGCGTCAGCAGCACGATCTCCACGATGTCGCGGCTCAGGTTCCGCACCGCGAAGATCACCGACAGCACCTTCCGGATCGGAAACAGGATCAGCTTGAGCGGCAGCATCAGCGCCATGCCGAGACACCCCGAGAAGCATCCGTCCGACGGCGAGCCGAGCGGCGAGAGATGCGCTCGCGGCACGCTCACGCCCTTGCCCTCGACGGCCTTGGTCACCGCGTAGAGCGCGACCTGCTCGCGCACGACGTCGTCGAGCAGCGGCACCGGCACGAAGCGCCCGGCCGAGAAGAGCAGCGCATGAAAGAGGCGCGAGCGCGACGCGATCGGTGTGGACACGTCAACCCCTCACGGACAGGGCGAGCCCCGAGAGCAACAGCGCGACGAAGACCACCTGACGAAACGCCTGCACGGGGACCCTCCGGAACAGGTACTCGCCCAAGACCATTCCGATCACGATCCCCGGGCTCACGATCGCGGTCGAGCCCAGGCTCGCGGTCGTGACCCGTCCCTCCCACACGTAGCTCCCGAGCAGGATCGTCCCGAGCACCAGCCAGAGCGACGAGAGCGTCGCGCGGTAGACCGACTTGTCGTGCAGCACCCGGCCCGTCACGTAGACCGCCATCGGTCCGCCCGTGGAGAACGCGCCGTGCACCACACCACCGAGCACGAGCAGCGTCACCTCGGCCGCGGTGCTCACCGGCGCGGGCGTCTCGCTCTTGCGCATCCGGTAGAGCTCGAGCGCCGCCACCGCTGCGACGAAGACGCCGAAGATGCGCTTGAGCAGCGACGAGTCGAACGCGCTGAAGACGTAGAGCCCGACCGGCATCCCCAGCGCCATCAGCGGCAAGAGGCGGGTGAAGAGGAAGCGCCGATCGACGTGCTGGTGGTAGCGACCGACCAGGTACGTCGAGAGCACCAGGTTCAGCGGAACGATCATCGGCAGGAGCTCGCCGAGATCGGTGACGACGAAGCTGCCCAGCGCGACGGTGATCAGCGCGGCGCCGAAGCCCAGCGCGGTCTCGACCGCGAACGCGATCACGAGCACGCACGCGATCGAGACGACGGTGAACGGGCTCAAGTGCGCTCCAGCGCTCGGCGGATGCGCACGACCTCGTCCGACGGCGCGCGCAGCACGTACCGGGTGCCGTCGTCTTCGTGGACCTCGGAGAGCACCCTCCCCGCTTCGTGCACTTGGTTGCTCAGCGCGGCCTTGCTCCACGGCACGAAGAGCTCGGCGTCGGTGAGCCCCGCCTCGAAGTGCGCGACGAGCGCCGCGTGCACCTTCTGTACGTCCTCGGGGCGGCGGCTCGAGACCTGGAGCGCGTCGGGGAACTCGGCGCGCAGCGCGTCGCGCTCGCCCTCACCGACGAGGTCGATCTTGTTCAGGAGGATGAGCGTCGGCGCGTCGGTCACCCCGACCTCGGCGAGCACCGTGCGGGTGACCTCGAGCTGGGACCGGAACGCCGGGTCGGACGCATCGAGCACGTGCACGAGCAGGCTCGCGCTCTGCGCTTCTTCGAGCGTCGAGCGGAACGACGCCACGAGATCGTGCGGCAGCTTCTTGATGAAGCCGACGGTGTCCGAGACCAGCACCGGAGGCCTCACCGCGGGGTGGAGCTTGCGAACCGTCGTGTCGAGCGTCGCGAAGAGCTTGTCCGCGACGAGCACCTCGCCGCCGGTCAGCACGCGCATCCACGACGACTTGCCTGCGTTCGTGTAGCCGACGAGCGCGCACGTCCGCGCCTCGCGACGCTGTTGCCGTCGCACGCCGGCGTCGCGCTCGATCGCCGCGAGCTCGGCGCGCAGCTCGGCGATGCGATCGCGCACCTTGCGTCGATCGAGCTCGAGCCCCGACTCGCCCGCGCCCTTGCCGCCGATGCCGCCGCGCTGGCGGTCGCCGCCCGCGCCCGTCTCGCGCATGCGCGGGGCTTGATAGACCAAGCGCGCGATCTCGACCTGCAGCCGGGCCTCGCGGGTGCGCGCGTGGCGCTGGAAGATCGAGAGGATGATGCTCGTGCGATCGAGGACCTCGGCGCCCGTCGCCTGCTCGAGGTTGCGGGCCTGCGACGGACTGAGATCGTGGTCGACGAGCACGACGCTGGCCTGGCTCGGCGCCGCGAAGCCGTCCGTCGGTCCATCGTCCTCGCCTTCGTCGTCCAGCTCGCCCGGAAGATCGTCGTCGACCTCTTCCTCGCCGCCGTCGGCCGCGTCGATCTTGCGATGCTTCTTGGGCGCGTAGCTCGGCACGATCCCCGAGCCACCGGTCCACGCCGCGAGCTCCGCGAGCTTGCCGGTGCCCAGCACGGTCTTGCGACCGAGGCCGCCCCGCTTCTGGGTGACCCGCCCGACGACGTCGAGGCCCAGGGTCGTCGCAAGCCGCTCCAGCTCCCGTAGAGAAGAGGCATGCTCGGTCTCGTCGATGCCCGGCAGCTGCACGCCGATCACGACGGCGCGCGGTCTGGAATCGGGCTTGGGGTCGCTCATCGCGGCCGAGGATGCGTCGGCGCTTCGGGGCCCGCCAGCGTCCCGCGCGTTCAGTCGCAACGGACGCGCGAGGCCCGAAGGAAGCGTTCGCTACCTCACCGCGTAGCCTCAGCCGGTCCAATCCTGGTTGCGAGGACGACGGGCCTGGTCAAAATCGCGCGCCTCGACGAGTATCCGTTCCGTGGGTCTCGCCGAGACGAACTCTGGGAAGTTGATGAATGCGGCCACATCACCGGCCGTCGACGCCGCACCGCGAAGGGAGTGCTACGGCATGCGTGGAACGAAGCTGAGTCTGTTGGTCGCTTGTTGTGTCGGGATGCTCTGGTCGTTGGGCGCGAGCTCCGCCGAGGCCCAGTACATCCCCCGCCACTGCGGCATGTCGTATCCCGACTACGGCGCCGTCACCGTGGGCAGCTACATCGTGCTCGGTCGGCACACGCCTTGGGGCGGTGACACCTGGTGGAACAGCGCGATGGAGGGCTACGTCGGCCGCGTCGCGCGGGTCACCGAGCTCGCGGGCCTCGATCCCGTCGGCTGCCCCTACGTGCACGTCGATGCGGACGGCGGCAGCTGGGGCTGGCGGGTTCGCGACGTGAGCATCGCGTCGGGTCCGACCGGCGGCGCAGCGACGATCCCCTCGTGGTGCGGCATGAGCTCGCCGATGTACGGGCCGCTCACGATCGGCTCGCGCATCATCCTCGGCGCGCACGACGCGGTGAACGGCGACACCTGGTGGAACGACGCGATGTGGGCCTACGTCGGCCGCCCCGCGACCATCACCCAGTTCGGCGGCCTCGATCCCGCCGGCTGCCCCTACGTTCGCGTCGACGTCGACGGAGGCAGCTGGGGCTGGCGGATCCGAAACGTGACCTACATGGCCGCGGGCGCGCCTGCGGTGATCCCCACCTACTGCGGCATGAGCTACCCGGACTACGGCCCGCTCACCGTCGGCTCGATGGTCATCCTCGGCGCGCACACCCCGTGGAACGGTGAGACCTGGTGGAACGACGCGATGTGGCCGTACGTCGGTCGCCGTGCGCGCGTGACCGAGCTCGGCGGCCTCGATCCCAACGGGTGCCCGTACGTGCGGGTCGACGTCGACGGCGCCGCATGGGGATGGCGGATCAGAAACCTATCGATCACCCGCTGATCGAACGAACGACCGTGTGACCGACGCCCGGCGCCAGCGATGGCCCGGGCGTCGTCGCGTCTGGGCCTCGTCTCGCGCCCCGATCGCACGCGATCCGGCGTAGCCTCGGCGCATGCTCCAGCGCGCCATCCTCTCGTTCGTCGTCGTGGTCGCTTCGGGGTGCGGTCCCTCGGTGCCCAACCCTGGCGGTCCCGACCGCTGCGGCGGCGGGGTGTTCGACATCGGCTGCTTGTGCGTCGGCGGGACGTGCACCTGCTCCGGCGCCGACCGGTGCGACATGACGTGCGGCGACGACTGCGTCGCGACCTGCAACAACAGCGCAGGGTGCGACACCGCGTGCGGCGCGGGCTGCAACGCGATCTGCAACG
>CAYZQM010000172.1:0-14613 GCA_964480175.1 uncultured Sandaracinaceae bacterium | reverse complement strand
GTGCACACCCTTGGTGGGCCGCAGCAAGGGCGGGCTGCCCTCGCGCGAGGTCTCGAGCGTCGCGTCGCTCCAAGGGCCCGTCGCGTTGATCACGCCGCGCGTCGCGACGGTGACCTCTTCGCCATCGTGCGCGCTCTTCACCACCACGCTGCGGATGCGGCCACCGGCGCCGCGGACGAAGCGCACGGCCTTGGTCCACGGGCACACGATCGCGCCGAAGCGCGTCGCGTCGATCGCGGTCTCCAGCGTCAGGCGCGCGTCGTCGGTCGCGCAGTCCCAGTAGAGCGGCGCGCCTTTCAGGCCGTCGCGGTCGAGCTGCGGCACGAGCTGCTCGCACTCGCTCGGATCGAGGGTGCGGTGGCGCTCGTGCTGAAAGAGCGCCAGGCCGTCGTAGAGCCACATGCCCGCGCGGATCATCGCGAGCGGCTGCTTGTCGCCCTCGTAGACCGGGAAGAGAAAGCCCAGCGGCGCGACCAGGTGCGGCGCGCACTTCAAGAGGCGCTGGCGCTCGGTGACCGACTCGAAGACCAGGTGCACTCGGTACTGCTCGAGGTAGCGAAGGCCGCCGTGGATGAGCTTGCTCGAGCGGGAGCTGGTGCCGAAGCCCAGGTCGTTCTGCTCGACCACCACGACCTTCAGGCCGCGTCGGGCCGCATCACGCGCGATGCCCGCGCCGTTGATGCCGCCACCCACGACGACGAGGTCGACCTCGTGATCGAGGCGCTTCAGCGCCTGAAAGGCGGCGGCGCGCGAGGTCGGGGCGGGGCTGTTCGAGCGAGGAGAAGAAGGGACGGACGCGGGCACGGCGGGCCGACCTTAGCAGCGCGGAGACGTCCCGGCCCCGGTGGCTCAGCAGTGGTCCGTGCGCCTCGCGCCGATCGGTCCAGCCAGGGCGTTCGCGCCTTTCGCAACGATGTTTGGCGCGAGCGTTGACACTGAAAGTGCCCGCTGCTAGCCCTTCCGCTCCCCCAAATTCTTTGGGGGCTTCACCACCCGTGTCGGCCGCGCTCTTCGTGACCTCCGCATCCCGCGTAGGCACGGCGGGCGAGCAACCGACCAAAGCGCGCCGCGATTCCAGGCGACGGGTGTTTTCACTGGGCACACGATCCAATCGGCTCTCAACCCAACCCCTCGCGAATCAGAAAGACAAACGCACTAGATGAACACTACCGAGACTCAGACCCCTGCCAAAGGCGGCGACACGTTCGCAGCGCTCTTCGAAGCGTCCGTCGCCAAAGCCGACTCTCTCCGTGAAGGGGACATCGTCAGCGGCACGGTGATCGCGCTCGGCAAGGACGTCGTGATCGTCGACATCGGATACAAGTCCGAAGGCGTCATCCCGATGTCGGAGTTCCACGTCGCCGAAGGCGGCACGGCCGTCAAGGTCGGTGATGTGGTCGACGTATTGGTCGAGACCAAGGAGAACGACGACGGCCTGGTGCTCCTGAGCAAGGAGAAGGCGGATCGTCTCAAGGTCTGGGACGAGATCTCGGTCGCCTGTGAGAAGGACGAGCTCATCTCGGGCACCATCACCGCGCGCGTGAAGGGCGGCTTGTCCGTGACCATCCGCGGCGGCGTGAAGGCGTTCCTGCCCGGCAGCCAGGTCGACCTGCGCCCCGTGCGCAACCTCGACAAGCTCATCTCGCAGACCTTCGAGTTCAAGGTCATCAAGTTCAACAAGAAGCGGGGCAACATCGTGCTCTCGCGTCGCGTCCTCCTCGAGAAGGAGCGCGACATGCTGAAGGCGCGCACCCTCCAGAACCTCGAGGAGGGGATGGTGGTGACCGGCGTGATCAAGAACATCACCGAGTACGGTGCGTTCGTGGATCTCGGCGGCATCGACGGCCTGCTCCACATCACCGACATGAGCTGGGGCCGCGTCGCTCACCCGAGCGAGGTCTTCAACGTCGGCGACGAGGTCACCGTCAAGGTCCTCAAGTACAACGCGGAGACGGAGCGCGTCTCGCTCGGTCTCAAGCAGACCATCGAAGATCCCTGGAACAGCGCCAAGGAGCGCTACCCGGTGGAGACCAAGATCAGCGGCAAGGTCGTCTCGCTCGCCGACTACGGCGCGTTCGTCGAGCTCGAGCCGGGCATCGAGGGCCTCATCCACGTCACCGAGATGTCGTGGAAGAAGCCCAAGCACCCAAGCAAGGTCCTCGAGATCGGCCAGGAGGTCGAGTGCGTGATCCTGGACGTGGATGCCGCCAACAAGCGCATCTCGCTGGGCCTCAAGCAGCTCGAGCCGGATCCCTGGACGCTCTTCACCCAGAAGTACAACCCGGGCGACATCATCCGCGGCAAGGTCCGCAGCGTCACCGACTACGGCGTCTTCGTCGGCATCGAAGAGGGCGTGGACGGCATGGTCCACAAGTCGGACCTCAGCTGGACCCAGCGCATCAACAACCCGGCGGACATCTACCGCAAGGGTGACGAGGTCGAGGCGATCATCCTGTCCGTGAACCACGAGGACAAGAAGGTCTCGCTCGGCATCAAGCAGCTCTACGAAGATCCGTGGACCCGCATCCCGGGCGACTACCCGCCCGGCACCATGCTCGAGGTCCGCGTCATCTCGCACGCCGACTTCGGCGTGTTCGTCGAGCTCGAGCGCGGCGTGGAGGGTCTCGTTCCGATGAGCGAGCTTTCCTATGACCGCATCGACGACTCCAAGAAGGTCGTGAGCGAAGGCCAGATCGTGAAGGCCGAGGTCATCGACGTGAGCCCGCAGGAGCGCCGCATCACCCTCTCGCTCAAGAAGATGGAGCTCGAGGGCGTCGAGGCGCTGAAGTACAGCGAGGACCGCGGCAAGGAAGACCAGAGCGAGCGCAAGATCGGGCCGAGCAAGCCCGCCGGCGCGACCCTGGGCGACGTGCTCAAGGAGAAGCTGGGCGACAAGCTCAACCAGTGATCCTCTGAGATAGCCCCCGCACCGTTCCAGCAACGGAGCAGCAGCGGGACCGACTCGGCGATCTTCTTCCACCGGACACGGTGGCGGAGGATCGCCGAGCGCGTTTGTGGGACTCGCTCGTTGGGCTTCCCAACGCCGCGTCGATGCGGGTAGGGTGTCGTCCGCGGGCCGCGTCGGTCTGCCGAGGAGGATGGGTCATGGAACGACGGGTCGTCGGTGCGATGGTGTGCTTGCTGGGGTTGCTGGGGGGCTGCGTCGCGGGGCGCGAAGTGGGCGAGACCTGCGACGTGCCCGAGGACTGCGCAGGAGGGATCTGCCAGGACATCGGGACGACGTTGGGCGTCGTGTGCACCCAGGACTGCGACGCAGAGAACACCTGCCCTTCGCCGTTCGTGTGCGGCTCCGATGGGATCTGCCGCGGCGTGTGCACGCCCGGTGCGGTGATGGGCGCCGGCGCGGCGCGAGAGATCTGCGTGGGGAACGTGTTCGTGGCCTGCAGCACCCGGGATTCGATCACCGACTGCGCGGCCTGTGGATGCGAGCCGTTCGGCGGCGGTGTGTGCGTGGCCGGTCGCGGCTGTGTGCCGCCCGCGCCGGATGGCACCGCGTGCGCGAGCAGCGGCGAGTGCACGTCGGGTCTCTGCTACAGCGACACCAACGTCTGCGGACAGCCGCGGGCCGACGGGGAGACCTGCGGGGCCGCGAGCGACTGCCAGGCGTCCCGCTGCTTCGAGGACACCGGGACCTGTGGACCGCCGCGTGCGGACGGGGAGGCGTGCAGCAGCGGCGCCGACTGCGTGAGTGAGTCGTGTCTCTCCGACGAAACCTGTGGTGCGCCGCGCGCCATGGGCGGTGCGTGCCTGGACGACGCGGACTGCGAGACGTCGAACTGCAGCACCAACGGCGTCGGTGACACCCCCGGCACGTGCTTGCAGGAGCTGGGAACGGCGTGCACGACGGCGTCGGGGACCTGCCAGCGCTGCCTGAACGAGGACGCCCCGCTCGGCATCATGGGTCGATGCTCGCGTCTTCGATGCGACGAGACGCGAGCGCCGACGTGCCCCCGCTTCGGCGAGCATCAGTTCGAGTGCCGCGAGAGCGTGATGCCCGGTGAGTCGTACTGCTACGAAATCTGCCAGCCCGACGAGGATGGCGATCGCACCTTCCACGGCTGCTACGACCGCTTCGACTCCTGCATCAGCGGCGGGATGTACTGCCGCTGAGGAGCACCATGAGCACCGAGTACCAGCACTGGTTCGTTCCGTCCGACCCCGCGTTCATGCCTGAACCGGGCTGCGCCCGCGGCGCGTACTGACGAGGGCGGAGCAGCAACGCCGGCTGTGTCTCGCGCGGGTCGGTGGACACCATCGGTGTGCTGCGCCTAGGCTCGCGCGTGGTGGTTCTCGAGGCGGATGCGTACTTGGAACGGTTGGCGTCGGCGCGCGCGCGTGGCCGGCGCCGCCTCGACTGTCTCTACGAAACGGTCTGCAGCGAGCTCGGCTTCGGGCTGTCGATGGATGCGTGGACCTCACTCATCGACGAACGCGGCATCACTGACGTCGACTCGTTCACGACCGGCTTGCTCGATGCGGAGGGCCTCCGCGACGAAGGCGCGCTGCGCGCCCAGGTGCGGGCGCGCATCACGGCCGCTCTCGATGCGGTGAGCTTCATGCACGTCACCTGGCCCGACGGCATCACGATCGCGCTCGTGGATGTGTCACCGTCGTGCGATCCGCTGCACACCTCGCACGTGGTGGGCACGTTCTATCCCGCGGGGGGCTTCGATCGACTGAACGGCGAGATCGGGTTGGTGAACCGCCTGTGGGACGAAGAACAAGGCGAGGCCGCGTTCGCGGCGTCCGAGGCGATCGACGGCCTCGGCATCAGGGCAACCGACGAGCTCGGGCGCCCCTACCGGCTGTTCAACGTCCAGTTCAGCGCGGGCCTGCTGTTCAGTGCAGCCCGTGACGGTTGGTGATGCGACGGCGCGTGCACGCCCAGTCTCCGTTGTGCGCTCCGCGTCGGCACGTGCTTGTGCTTCTCCATGGGCGCTGGCGCGCTCGCGCACCCACGTGATGCCGACGGGTCGAACTGGACGAAGCTGGCGGTTCGTTGGGCGAACGATGAGGTTGGGGACGGGCGCGTGCTGGAGTCGAACCAGCGTCGAACCGGTTAAGTGCCGGACGTTCCACCACTGAACTAACGCGCCCATGAGCGTCACGTGGCTCGCCGCGACGGCGAGCCCAGCTGACGAGGCCCGGATTCGAACCGGGGTCCAGTCGGTCCGATGCCGACCGCGCTACCACTGCGCCACCTCGTCCTCTGGGCTCGCCGTCGCGGCGGCCACACATCATGTCAATTCGAGTCGGGCGGACGACGACCTAGCCGACCGAGCCAATCGAGCACCCCGCCCGCCACCTGCCGTTGCCGCTCCTTGCCCGAGAACACGCCGCCCCGCTTCAAGAGCGCCGCGAGGTGCGGGCTCACGATGGACACGCCGTGCACCAGCTCCGGCGTGGGCCGGAACGGCGCGACCTCGACGCGCGGACGTGGCGCGATCCAACCGCTTCGCTCGGGATCGAGACCGACCTGGCGACAGCGGTCGGCGACGTCGTCGGCGGTGCACTCGACCTCACCGTCGAGCACGTCCCACGGCGTCGGCAGCGACGCTGCCACCGCAACGTTCGGGTCACCACGGTGTCCCACCGCGCGATGCCAGAACGCGACATCGCCTGCGATGAGCCGCATCGCCTTCGGCACGCACGTCGCCTCGACGATGTGGGAGGCGCCCATCGCGTGACAGAGCGCCATCCAGCCATCGCGCGCCGCGTTGAACGCACCCGCGAGCTGGTTCCACGTCGTCGAGTCGTCACCTCGCCGCACGACCATCGACGAGCGATCGTGCGGATGGGACGCGTAGAGGATCGAGAGCATGCCCGCGGCCTCGATCATCGTGTCGGTCGCGAGTGCGAGGAGCTTCATGCGCTGGTCGTCGTCGATCCGCGCGAGCACCTCGGTCGTCGGCCACGCGTGCGCGACCACGAACCAGTCCGTGTCGGGCGCGCGCTCGCAGCGGGCGAGCAGCATCGCCGCGATCTCGTCGAAGGGACGCTCCTGTCCCCACACCGTGAAGATCGAGCGCTTGGCCTTCTTGGCCGCGAGGTACGCGACGAACGCCGCCGCCGTCGGGCTGCGCAGGAACGCGTCCTCCGGCATCGCCACGACGAAGCCGATCTTCGCGACCTTCTCCATGTGACGCTTGCGCAGCTCACCTCGAAGCGTCGAGAGCCGGCGCTCGATGCGACGCAGCAGGCGCCACTTTCGGTTGTACTTGCGGTGCGAGATCGACAGCCCAGCGGCCTTGCGCTCGCTGCGATCGAGGCGGTCCCACTCGAAGTCGTTCTCGCCGCGGACCTTCGCGATCTCGGGCTCGATCGCGTCGAGGAAGGCCTCGATCTTCGCGGGAACATCCGCGTCGTCACCCGTGAGGGTTGGCGCCGAGGCGAAGAGCGCGCGTGCGGTCGCCAGCTGGGGGCCGAGGCCAACGGCGCGCTGCCAGTCCTCGGACATCGACGTGAAGCCGAGCCACCGCTGGGCGAGCGAGCCGCGCGCGGCCTTCTCGAGTGTTCGCCGCTCGGCGCCGCTCAGCTGGTCTCCGATGTGGTCGAGCACCAGCTGAGCGACGTCCTCGGGTCGCATGCGACGGTTCAGCGAGTTGTAGAGCGCCTGCATCCTGTCCTCCGTTCGACGTGGCGTAGAGCAGCAGACGTGCCAGCGCGGACAACGAGGATCCACGGTGTTTGCGCGACGTGTCTGAGTCGCGAGGCTATGGCGCTATCCCAGCAGATAGGCCGGCGCCCCGTCGGGTGGGCGTGGGGTCAGCGTTGCGGGTCGGTCGGGGGCGTGTTCGCTTCGAGCCAGGCGAGCTGTCGCTCGAGGCGCGCGCGGCGCTCGGAATCGTCGGCGACCGATGCGTAGCGGGCGACGGTCGTCGCGCGGAGGGGCCGCGCGCACGCGCAGCTCGCGGCGTACGCGATGGCGGGGAACGAGACGCCGGGTGGGATTGGCGGCGGCGCCCCGTCGGGGAAGCAGTCGGCGTACGCGGCGTCGCCGGCGGCACGCGCCGCGCGCTCAATCGGGAGCCGCTCGTCGTCCTCGACTTCACCGGCCGCCATGCGCCGCACCAGGTCGAGCGCGCGCAAAGGGCGCGCGTCGTCGGGATAGCGAGCGGACCATTGGGGCAGCAAATCGGCGACGCACGCGGCCGCGAAGCGTCGAGCCTCACGGTCGGGCAGCGCATGGGTGGCGCGCTCGATCGACCGGCCCATGCGTACGCACTCGGCCTCGTGGACGGCGAGCGCGAGCCGCTCTGCAGGGAGCGCGCGAATGCCGGCGCGCGACAAGACCTCGTCGGGGTCCTCGATCTCCCAGATCACGTCGTCCAGCGCGTCGGCCACGCGCCAGCGTAGCGCGCGCCGTCGGCGTCGATCGGAGCGCGCTCGATCAGCGCGCGATCACGCGCATGCACACGTAGCAGCGGTCTCGGAACGATGGGACGGGGTAGCTGCACTGCGGGCAGGTCCGCGTCGCAGTGTCGATCACGCGGAGGGCGTCGGTGATGCCTCTCTCTCGGATGTGCTGATCGAGCGCGGCCTGCTCCGACGGGGTGTGTCGTACTTCGACCATTCCGAGCACGGCAGCCGGCAGCTCGCCCTCGCTGGGCTCTTCGCGCGCGATGCAGTGGCCAGCCCGCGCGTGCGCGATCGTCGAAGCGTCGTCTGCGCAGAAGTGGACCTCGCGGCTGCACTGGCCGCAGTGCCGTACCGACGGATCCTCGGTCGCCGTGAGCGCGTCCCACGTGCGCGGGCACCGGTACTCCCATCGGATCACTTCGCCGCATCGTCGCACGGTGCGCTGGGTCATCGAGCGAGCCTAGCGCGCTCCGCCATGGCCGGCGGCGCGCATCACGTCCTGCGTCGGCGGGTGCGATCGACGCTCGTGGATGCTGCGGACCGCGGTGTTCGGGGCACGTGCTCGCGCGTGGCCAGGATCCGCTTCACGTTCTCGTACGAGGCACTCCACCGGGGATCGTCCTTGAAGTAGATGGCGTGCGGATCGAGCTTCGCGAGATCACTCGGCGAGAGATCACTGGCCGCGACGCTCTCCTCACAGCGGAGCAGGCGCCGCAACACGCCGAGCAGCTGCTTCGTGGGAAGTGCATCGAGGTTCGCGGGCGGCACCACCGGACCGCCATGCGTCACGCCGCCGGCCATGCTCGCCGCGGTGCGACCGCGTTCGTCATCCGTGGCGACCGCTGCTTCTCTGCCGCGCTCACGAGCCCCACGCGCACACCCACACGCCTTCGGGCGTCTCTTCGAGTCCCTCGAAGTAGATGTGGTGCACGTCGATCCCGCCCATCCAGTTCGTCTCGGCACGAAGCTGCCGCTCGGTCTCGGCGATGGCCCCGAGGAGATCGTGCACCGTGAAGGTCTCGCCGTCGGGTGCGCGGTGTTCGACCGACCCCTCTGCGTCGAGGCTGCCGAGCCGAATCGACGGAGCGCGAAGGACGACGCGAGCGGCCTCGTCCTCCGTGAGTGCGCGGTCGTCGTCCTCATCCACTACGAGTGCCCGCGCGATCACGGATTTCACCCGCGCGCCGGGCGACGCGACGAGGTTGAGCAGGTGGGAGGCCGCCTGCTGCGCGGGCGGGTCGAGCTCGATGTCGAGCCGGATGGAGAGCTCGTTGAAGAAGTCCAGGGCATCCGCGTCGTCGACCGTCATCGCGCGGACGATACCGCATGACGGAGCGCGCGGTGAGGCGCGGTGTGGGCCGCGGAGGATCGGTGCGGCACACTCGGCCGACACGCGGTGCACGGCGCGCTCATCAGGGCGTGAGCCGTCCCGCGAGCCGCGATCTACGTCAGCGTGCGCTCGATGGGGTGGGGCGCCTGGTAGATCGCATCGGTCCGCAGCGCGTACTTGCGCCCGGCCGTGACCTCGCAGCCTTCGTGACGGATCTTGTGCTGGAAGATCGCTGCGAGGCCGGGGCGCGGGACGACGACGTCTTGCACGTGTTCGACGAAGCGGGTCTCGCCGCCGCTGAAGTCGTCGTTGAAGTAGACGAGCACCGTCAGCAGCGTGATGTGCGTGTCGTCGGGCTGGTACCAGTGATCGGTGTGTGCCTCGAAGCGCTGCCCGGGCTGGTAGCGGTAGAAGCGGAGACGCTCGTTCAGCCCCACCAACGAGAGGTCGCCCATCCGCTCGGGCAGGTGTGGCCGCAGGCGCGAGAACAGATCGGAGGCGAACGACGGGTCGTCGCGCATCACCCGATCCTGGTTCCGGTAGATCGGGTTGTTGGTCGCGAGGGTGGGCGACCACGACTCGATGTCTCCGATGATCGCGCGGCACTCGTCCGACGAGTACACGCTCGGGACGCGCCACAGGAGCGGCACGTCGTCGAAGCGCATCGGAACACGAGTGTGCGACATCGCGTGAGTATACCGAGGGTGCGTCAGTCCCAGTCGCCGTCGATCAGGTCGTCGAGGAACGCGATGTCGTCGCGCTCGGCCGCGCCGGCGTACACCGTGCTGGCGCCGGGTCCGTTGGGGCTCACGAACGCGAGCGCGTTGCTGCGGGCATAGAGGCGGGTAGGGAGCTCGGGCCAGCTCGCGTCGCCGAGATCCAGGCGCCGCATCGGCTCGATGACCCGCGCTAGCTCGTCGTCCGAGAGCACGGGCGCCGACTCGACGTGCTCGGCGCCCAGTATGATCTCCACGATCGAAAATCGGAGGAGGAAGGTCGACAGCACGACGTGCTCGTCGGCCCACGCGCTATCGCGATGGTGCTTGTAGTAAACGCGCGGGTCGTCGCCCTCGAGATCACAAGCCCACTCGCACACGCTCTGGTTCTCCTCGGCGAAGCGCAGCTTGCCCTCGATGAGCGACCAACCCGACGGCGCGAGCAGCCGATCCTGCGTCCCGACGTCAGCGGCTTCACCCAGCGCGTCGAACACCCGGCGAAGGAGCCGCGGCGCCGTGATGTCCAGCGTCGTAGGCCGCTTCTTCGGGCGGCCGACGAAGGGGCGGAGCAGCTCGATGGCGAGATCCACCCGGGCCTCGGGGCTCGCAGCCACGGCCGATCGAATGCGTGTCTCGAGATCGTGCATCGCTCGCTGCATGGCGTGCCGCACGCGCGCGGGCAACGCGCGCTCGTA
The DNA here is from genome assembly GCA_964480175.1 of uncultured Sandaracinaceae bacterium. GTDB lineage: Bacteria > Myxococcota_A > Polyangia > Polyangiales > Sandaracinaceae > CAYZQM01. The sequence goes on along the minus strand of CAYZQM010000172.1, from coordinate 4,492 downwards.
CGCCGGGCCTCTGCCTGGGCAGCCGCTCAGCGCCCCGGGAGCACGAGCGGCAGCACGACGCCGATCGCTCCTGCGGCGACGGCGAGAGCGAGCCACGTCGAGGCGCCTCGGAGCGCACGGCCAGCGAGCTGCATCGCGAGCCGACCGAGCTCGCGCCAACTGGCGCCTGCGTCCGCTTGTCGTAGCGCACTTGAACCCTGCGTCGCGACGCGCGCAGAGCGATCGCTGAACAACGTCCCCAGAGGGATTCGAACCCTCGTAGCCACCGTGAAAGGGTGGAGTCCTGGGCCTCTAGACGATGGGGACGGAGGTGGGAGCGAGGCGCTCGGTGCTGCGCGGCCAGGTGCGCGGCGGAGCGAGAAGTGGACGTCCCCACGGGGACTTGAACCCCGGTAGCCACCGTGAAAGGGTGGAGTCCTGACCACTAGACGATGGGGACTTCTGGTGTGCGTTCGATGCGGGTTGGCTCTGGTCGACTTTGGGCCGTGAGGGGCTCGAACCCTCGACCTACGGGTTAAAAGCCCGCTGCTCTACCGACTGAGCTAACGGCCCTGTGCTTCTTGGGGGAGGGTCGGGGGCGAAGGGGTAGCTTCGCTCTGCGACGGGGTCAAGGCTCGCGCGTGTTGCGAGGGCGTCGAGCGCGCGCGCGATCACGTCGCTGGCTTGTGCATCGCACCTCGGGGCCGCTAGGCTTCGGCCCCATGACCAAGCGCATCCAGACGTACGAGGAGTTCTGGCCCTACTACCTCAACGAGCACCGGAACCCGACGTCGCGTCGCTTGCACTTCCTCGGCACGAGCGGCTGGCTCGCGTCGTGCGCCGCAGGGAGCGTGCTCTCGCCGCTGCGCATGCCCGCCGCGATGGCCGCGTTCGCAGGCCTCGCGGTGCACGGCACGATCAAAGGGGAGGCCGAGGCGCCGCGCTGGGGGCACATGGCCGCGATGATCGGCCTGCCGCTCGCGGCTGCGCCGATCGCGTTCCCCAGCGGCGTGGTGTTCGCGTACGCGTGCGCGTGGGCGGGCCACTTCGGCATCGAGAAGAACCGCCCGGCGACGTTCAAGTACCCGCTCTGGTCGTTCGTGTCCGACATCCGCATGTGGAGCCACATGGTCCGCGGCCAGCTGTGGAACGGCGATCCCCTCGAGGAGCTCGGCCTGAAGTACGAGCCCGAGGCGGAAGAGAAAGAGCCCGTCACCAACGGCGCGACGATCCACGCCTGATTCGCTGCGGACGGTCGCGCTGTCTGGGCGATCGGATGCTCAGCGGGCGAGGGCGAACGTGCATCTGACGATTCGCCGCGTGCGCTCACGGGCCAGAGGGGCGGGCCTCGGTGCGTGTTCGGGCACGGGCGCGGGCGCGTGTTCGGGCACGGGCGCGGGCGCGGGCGGGTCCACTGGTGAGGCTTCAGTCCGGTGGGCGCGAGATCCGGGTCAGCGCCGTCTGCGCTTCTTCGTTGTTGGGCTCGAGCGCGAGGACGCGCTCGAACGCGCGCTTGGCTTCGCCGTCGCGGCGCAGCTTGCTCAGCACGCGCGCGTGCAAGAGGTGGGTGACGTAGAGGCCGGGTGAGAGATCGGCGGCCTGCGCCAGCTCGGTGAGCGCGAGCTCCCGCGAGCCTGCGTCGTCGGTGGGGATCGAGAAGCGACTCCAGCCCACGTACGCCAAGAACTCGCCCTCAGTAGGCACGAGCTCGTGGGCGCGCACGAACGCGCTCAGTGCTTCTTCCCAGCGCTCACGCTCGAGCGCGCGGCTGCCGCGCCGGAAGTGACGCTCGGCTTCGAAGAGCCGATCGACCTTCTGATCCAGCTCCGCAGGCGGAACCGACGCGGGCGCCGCGATCACCGCGGAGGCCACCTGGGGCTCGGCGGTCGGGTGCGGTGCGCTCGCCTCGGGCGGCACGGCGATCTCGCGATGCGGCGCGCTGATGTCGGGCAGCACGGGTCGCTCGCGCGTCGCCGGCGGCTCGTCGTCCATCGGCACCGCGATGCCCTTGCGGCGCGACGCGGGGCGCGCGGGCTTGCTGCCGCGCACCGCGTTCTCGCGGGCGGTGGCGACCTCTTCGAAGCGCGGCTTCTCCGGCAAGCTCGCGGGCGGCTCGGGGTGACTGACGACGTGCGGGCGCTGCTTGCTCGTCGCGTCGTCGTCCCAGTTGGCGTCGACGGGCACGCGCGCGCTCACCAGGCCACGGGTCGGGGGCGGGCGGAGATCCGACTCTTCGCGCGGCGCGCCGCGGCCTCGGGGCTGATCCTCGAACTGCACCGCGTGCAGGCACTCGAGCGCGTAGATCATCTGCGCGACCGCGCCGGGGCGGCTGCCCGCGCCGAGCACGAGACGCAGCGGCGAGCGACCGTCGATGCGCGCGAGCACGGGCCGCAGCTCCGGGGGCAAGCGCACCCGCGCGAAGCGGGCGAGGCGCGCGGCGTCGGGCACGACGAAGTGCTCGAGGTGCGGCGTGAGCAAGTCGAGCAGGAGCGTCGCCGGCATCGCGGCGCACACGCCCTCGTAGACGATCTCCGGCAGACCGAGCTCGATGGTCAGTCCGTCGCGCGGCGCCTCGACGTTGCTCGCCATCCGGTAGCTGCCGCTGCGCCAGCCGAACAGGTCGTAGAGCTTCTCCGAGGCCTGCGCCGCGAGCGTCTCCGACACCTCGATCGGCGAGAGCGCGCCCATGTCGATGAGGATCTCGCCCTGCAGGCCATCGCCGGCTTGGGTGCGGCGGATCGACTCCTCGAGCGTCGCGCGGCCGATGCGCTTCTTGCGCAGCAGAAGCTGGCCGAGGCACTCGTCGAGCAGGTTGCTCCGCACGTGCGTCGGCAGTCCGGAGCGGAAGTAGACGATCTTCGTCGGCGCGTCGCCGTTGGTCGTCTCGCGCCGTCCGCCTTCTTGCTTGCAGATGAGGCCGCCGCTGGTGCGCGCTTCGCCCAGGCGCGCCAAGAGCGCGGGGAAGGGCGTGTCTTCGAAGCGACCTTGGAGCAAGAGACCCAGCGCGTTCGCGCTCGCCTCCTCTTGTTCGCGCACCTTGCGGGCCTCGGCGAGCGTGCCCGCGTCGCGTCGCCACTCGCCGTCTCTGGGCTTGGCGGCGGGCTGCGCGCTCCACTCCGACGTGGTGCGATCTTCGGTGCCGGGACGCGCGACGCGGGTGCCGTCGTCGGCTTCGCTCGGCCCTCGCGGCGGCACTTCGGCGAGCGGCGCAGCGTCGGGCGTGCTCTTGAGGAGCGCGGGGATCTCACCGCTGTGCGGCAGCGCGCCGAGCATCGCGCGCGCGACGCCGGCCGATCCTTGGACCGTGCTCTCGTCGTCGAAGCGCGTCGCCATGATCTTCGACGGCGCGGCGGTCGCGCCGGTGAGCGGTGCGCTCGCGTTGGGGACGACCGTCTCGTCGTCGAACGCGAGCGGCGCCGGCTGGGGCGAGCGCGTCGCGGGCGAGGTCGGCAGCTGTCCGGTCGGGGTGCGCGCTCGGCTCAGCGCGCGCCGCAGCGCCTCGGGGCTCGGCGTGCCCACGATGGTGTCCACCGCGTCGATGCGCGCGCCCAGCGCGGTGAGCGGCGCGATCTCGGGCTCGCTCTCCGCGAGCAGCACGGCGCGCATCTGCCTGCCGTGCGGCGCCCAGCGGATGCTCTCGACGGTCGTGACTCCGTCGCGACCCGGGAGGAAGTACTCGACGATCACGACGTCGAAGGGCTCCTGCACGAAGCGGTCGATCGCGCGCTCGCCGTCGGGCAACACCGTGACCTCGTAGCCGAGCGCCTCGGCGATCGCGCGCACCTGCACCGCGATCGCCGGCTCGGGGTGCACCACCAGCGCGCGCAGCGGCGCGCTCACTCGGGGCCTGCCCCGGAGGCGTCCACGCTGTCGGGCCGAGCCACCACGCGCAAAAAGATGCCCCGAATGCGGTCTCGGTGTCGATGAAACTGCGCGGCCAGCACCTCGCCAGCGGTCTGACCAGCCCAGTCGCGCAGGCCCATGCGCCGCGCCACCCGGTCGGCCACCCGGGAACGCAAGTGCAGGTGTCCGTCGCCCGCGTCGTCGACGAGGCGGAGGCTCTGCTCGACGGATCGAAAGAAGCGCCAGCCATCGAGCAGCGCGGCGAGGTCCTCGCGCGAGAGCGCACCGAGGCTCGCGAGCGCCCGCAGGGCCTCGCGGGTGTTCGGGCTGCGCAGGCCGGGCACGTCGATGGTGGCGTCGCGCGCGACCTCGAGCTGCAGGTACTGAGCGAGGAACTCGATGTCGAGGAGCGCACCGCGGCCGAGCTTCGGGTGCACCGCGTGCTCGCTCTCGTGCGCCACTTCGGCTTCGATGCGGAGGCGCATCGCCGTCACCTCGGCGGGATCGGGCGGCGCGCCACCGTAGGCCGCAGACGCGATCAGCTCGCGGGCTCGGGCTCGGGCCTCGTCGGTGCCTGCGATCGGGCGGGCGCGCACCCACGCTTGCCGCTCCCAGCCGGCGGCCGAGCGCGACTCGTAGTGGGCGAACGCGTCCATCGACGCGACGAGCG
>CAYZQM010000171.1:1625-14687 GCA_964480175.1 uncultured Sandaracinaceae bacterium | reverse complement strand
TTGTCGTCCCAGTTCCATGAAGTGCGCGGGAATGTATTCCACTCAATGGAATCCAGTCAAAATATTTGTTCAAGCGCACGATGCTCGCGGATTCACGCAGTGTTTTGGCCGGCTGCGCCGACTTCCGAGGCGATCACGGAGCTCGATCGCGACGCCGATCCCGATCTGCTCGGAGTCCAGCAGATCGGTTGCCGTGCCGCGGGGTGTCGGCGACGATGCGCGCGTGCGATTCGCTGTTGTCCTCGTGGTCGGCGCGCTGATGGCGCTCGGATGCGGCCGTTCCCGCGGCAGCGCGGAGCTCGGCGCGAGCTGCCGCTCGGACTTCGACTGCCGCACGGGCTTCTGCGCCGGCAGCCCCGGACCGCTCATCTGCACGCCGAGCTGCGGCAACGATCGCGACTGCCCCGAGGGCTGGAGCTGCCACGGGGTGACCCGCTCGGGCATCGTGGTGTGCGCCGTCGGCGACGCCGTCCCCATCCCGCATTGACGGCGCCCTCTGCCCGTCGAGCCCGTCCGCCCTCCGCATGTAGGGGCGCCCCTCGTGGGCGCCCTCATGCCCGTCGAGCCCGTCCGCGGGCGACCACGAGGGTCGCCCCTACGACCGTACCGAGGTGCGGCACTGCGAAGGGATGATGGCGTCAGGTCTCCGCATGTACGCGTGTGCGAAAGCGAGCGTTGACCGCGCTGCGCTCGACCTGATAGCCCGCGAGCGTGGGCTCACGCGCCTGGGACCGGCTCCGCAAGAACCAGAGCGCGCTGATCGGTGCGAGCCTCGTGGCCTTCGTGACGTTGGTCGCGCTGCTCGGGCCGTTCTTCGCGCCCTACCCGCCGAACGATCAGCACGCGGACGGGTTGAGCCCCGAGGGCGCGCCCGTCGGCTCGAGCGCGCTCTATTGGCTGGGCACGGACGCCCTCGGTCGCGACGAGCTCTCGCGCCTCTTGCACGGCGGACAGATCTCGCTGGCCGTGGCCCTCACCGCGACGCTCGTCGCGCTGCTGCTCGGCGTCGGGGTCGGTCTCTACGCAGGCTGGCGCGGCGGCGCGTTCGACTCCGTCGCGATGCAGCTCGCGGACATCAGCAACTCGATCCCCTTCTTGCTGCTCGCCATCGCCATCCACCGCGTGATCGCGCGGCCCGAGATGTGGACGCTCGCGATCCTGCTGGGGGTGCTCTCGTGGACGACGCTCGCGCGCGTCACCCGCGCCAAGACCGTCTCGATCCGAGAGCTCGACTACATCCACGCCGCGCGCGCGCTCGGCGTCGGCGAGACCGCGATCCTCCTTCGGCACGTGCTCCCGAACGTGCTCGCCCCTGCGATCGTGCTCGGCACCACGCTCGTCGCGCAGATGGTGCTGGTCGAGTCCGCGATGTCGTTCCTCGGCGTGGGAGTGCAGCCGCCGCAGTCGACGTGGGGCAGCATGCTGCGCGACTCCGAGCAGATGATGAGCTTCGCGCCGCAGCTCATCCTCTATCCGGGCGCGATGATCCTCGCGACGGTCTTCGGCTTCAACCTCCTGGGCGAGGGACTGCGCGACGCGTTCGATCCCAAGCTGGTGCTCGCCGCGCCCGGCAAGAACGCACAGGGCTTCGGGCTCGCGGCGCTGGCCGTGCTCGGCGTCTCCGCGTTCGGGCTCTCGACGTGTCTTCCGCCGGTGCCGACGCACCCGCTCTTCGTGGGGGCCGGCGCCGAGACCCCGAGGCGAGGCGGCACGTTCGTGTTCCACCACGAGTCCGACGTGCGCGGGCTCGATCCGCAGGTGAGCTACGACGAGCTGTCGGGCATGGCGATCAAGCTGCTCTTCGAGGGGCTCATCGACTACGACACCGATCTGAACCTCGTGCCGCGCCTGGCCGAGGCGATGCCGGATGTCTCCGAGGACGGCCTCTCGTACACGTTCCGCCTGCGCACCGACGTGCGCTTCTCCAATGGTCGGACGCTGGTGGCCGAGGACGTCCGCTGGTCGCTCGAGCACATGCTGCACCCCGACACCGGCTCACCGGGCGTGGTGTTCTACAGCCGCATCGCCGGGCTCGACGAGTACACCAGCCGGCGTGCAGAGCACATCTCGGGCATCGAGGTGATCGACGGGCGCACCGTGCGCATCTCGCTCTCCAGCCCCGATCACACGTTCTTGAACGCGATGGCGATGATCTTCGCGTACCCGGTGCCGCGAGAGAACTACGAGGCGCACCCCGACGACGTGCGGCGCCATCCCGTGGGCACCGGCGCGTACTTGCTCGAGAGCTGGGAGCCGGGCGTGCGCCTGACGTTCGTGCGCAACCCCGACTACTACCTGCCGGGCCTGCCCTACGTCGATCGCATGATCTACGAGCTGAACCTGCCGCGCGGACCGGCGTTCCTGCGCTTCCAGAACGCGGACATCGATCACCTGCATCGCTTGCCCAACACCGACTACCTGTGGATGCGAAGGCAGCCCGAGTGGGCGCCCTACTCGGTCGAGCATCCGCTGCTCGACGTGTGGGGCTTGATCATGAACTGCGAGATCGCGCCCTTCGACGAGCTGCACGTGCGTCGCGCGGTCGCGTTCGCGGTCGATCGCGCGCGGTGGCGGCGCGCGCGCGCGAACCGGATCGTGGTCCACGACCAGCCCGTGCCGAGCTCGATGGCGGGCTACGATCCCGACCTGCCGGGCGCGCACTACTACGACGTCGAGCGCGCGCGCGAAGAGATGGCGCTCGCAGGCCACCCGGTGCGGCGCGAAGGGGATCGCTGGGTCGCAGAGGGCATCGAAGAGGTCGAGCTCTGGGTCGGCGAGAACGAGATCGGCCGCCAGTACGGCGAGCTCGCGCAGCAGGATCTCGCGGCGATCGGGATCCCCGTTCGGCTGCGGCAGGTGGCCTTCCCGGTGCAGCTGCAGGAGACGGGGACGCGCGGACGGGTGGCGATGGTCTTCACCGGATGGAGCGCGGACTTCCCCGACGCCGCGAACTTCCTCGACACGCTCTTTCACTCGCGCTCGATCCACGACACCAACTCGGAGAACCGCGCGTTCTACTCGAACCCGACGGTCGACGAGCTCCTCGATCGCGCGCACCGGGTGCGCGACGGCGCGGAGCGCGCGGACCTCTACCGCGAGGCCTCGCGCATCATCGTCGCCGACGCGCCGTGGGCGTTCGTGATGAGCCAGTCGACCTTCGAGGCGTGGCAGCCGTACGTGCGGGGCTACGTGCCGAACCCGGTGTGGAACCAGCTCTACCGCGATGTGTGGCTCGATCTGCCGCGGCGTCCGTTCTCCGAGCTGCTCGCGCCGATCCCCGGAGGGTCGCGATGAGCCTGCTACGCCGCGTCTCGCTGCGTCTGCTGCGCTCGGTCTTCGTGATCTGGGCGGCGATGACGCTGGTCTTCGTGATGACGAACCTGATCGGTGATCCCGCCATCGCCTCGCTGGGGCCGAACGCGCGCGCCGAGCAGATCGAGCAGTACCGGGTGCGCCACGGCCTCGATCGACCGTTCGTGGTGCAGTACCTGGACTACGTCGCGCACGCGGCGCGAGGGGATCTCGGGCGCTCGTTTCGCGACGAGCAGCCGGTGATGGAGGTCATCCTCACGCGGCTGCCGCGGACCGCGCTCCTCGGCGCGATGGCGCTCTGCTTCGAGGTGCTCTTGGGCGTCAGCCTCGGGGTGCTCGCGGCGCTCCGCCGGCACCGGAGCGCCGACACCTTCGCGATGGGCCTGGCCTTCCTCGGGGTCAGCGCGCCGACGTTCTTGACCGGCCTGATCTTCCTGCAGGTCTTCGCGTTCCGGCTCGGCCTGTTCCCCGTCGGCGGCTACGGCGTGGGCTTCTGGGATCACTTGCGCCACGGCATCCTGCCGGCGTTCACCTTGGCGATCGTGGGCGCCGCGACGTACGCGCGCCTCGTGCGCGGCGAGATGATCGAGACGCTCTCCAGCGACTACGTGCGCACCGCCAAGATGAAGGGGCTCGATGCGCGACGCGTGGTCCTGGGGCACGCGCTGCGCAACGCGCTCCTGCCCGCGGTGACCCTCGCGGGGCTCAGCCTGCCGCTCCTGGTCTCGGGCGCGATCATCACGGAGAGCCTCTACGACTGGCCCGGGATGGGCCGGCTCGCGATCGAGGCCATCCACGCGCTGGATGTCCCGATGCTCCTCGGCATCGTGCTGATCGCCTCGATCGCGGTGCAGGTCGGCAACCTCGGCGCCGAGCTGGTGATCAGCGTGATCGACCCGCGGGTGAAGTTCGGCGCGCCGCGCAGCTGATCAGATGCCGTAGCCGAGGATGGGGCCGACCGACGCGAGGGACGTCCGGTAGACCACCGGGCTCGCGTCGCTCTGCACGAGCACCGTCGCGCCCTCTCCCTCGCCGTCGAGCCCGCCGAAGCTCAGCACCAGCACCCCCGCGTCGTTGCGCCGGGTGATCGTCATGGTCAGCACGGGGCCCCGCATCGGGCTCTCGTCGTAGCGATCGGCGCCGATGGCGCGCAGCTCCGCGAGACGGTCGAGCATCGCGAGCGTCTCCTCGCTCGGCGGCTCGGTGCCGTCGAAGGTCCAGCCCGCGTCCGTGCGCTGCAGCACCGACGTGGTCGGGCCGCGCCGGAACGCGATCGACTCGATCTCCGATGCCGCGACCGAGAGCGCGTCACGGCTCGCGAGGGGATCGGTGATGGCGGTCACCAGCGCAGCGGGGATCACGAAGACGGCAGGATCATCGTCGATGCGCGCGAACGCGCCGCCCTCGGTGTCGGCCCCGATGCTGATCGCGATGTCGAGCGGGCGTGATGCGACCTCGTCGTCCTCGTCCTCGTCCTCTTCCTCCTCATGGCCATGGCCGTGATCGTGCTCGTCCTCTTCGTCGTCCTCGCGCGACGCCGCGTCGAAGCTGGCGCGCACCACGAAGCGGGGGCGATCGAGCCCGTGCTCGCGGCTCGCGCTCTCGGCGACGAAGCGGAGCGCGCTCAAGGGCGCGAGCGCGTCGACCAGGTCACCGACGGCGGCGCCGTCCGCGCGCGCCTCGATCGGCGCGGCGAGCATCCAGCTGGAGCCCTCCTTGTGCAGCTGCTCCTCGTGATCCGGATCGCTCGCGCGGGTGATCGAGATCGACGCGAGGTCCTCGCGGGAGCGATCGGCGAGCAGGCGATCGCGGAAGCGGATGGACGGCGCGCGCAGCACGTCAGCGGCGGCTGCGGGAAAGAGCGCGAGCTGCGCCTCCTCGCCGCGCCGGAGCCACACGCCCTCTGGGCCCGCGCTTCCGACCCGCACCACCTCGGTCCCGCCGTCATCGGTGCGATGGATCGTGAGCACGAGGGCCGCGTCGTCGCCGAGGCGATGCGCGAAGATCGTCTCGTCGGTCGCGCCCTCGAACGATGTCGCTTCGCTGCGGCGCAGCTCGCCGAGCCACTCTTCGATCGCGCCCGGATCGGCCGCGGTGGTGCGCTCGCCGCGGGTGAGCGTCCAGTCGCCCGCGTCGCGCGCGAGCGTGAAGCCCGCGTCGCCCGCCGCGACCTCGATGCGCTCGATGTCGTCGTCCGGCGTGGTGAACATCCGCAGCTCGCGGTAGCGATCGGTCGGCTGATCGAGGCGCTCGAGCGCCGCCGCGCTCACGCACACCACCGGTCCCTCGTTCACCCGCGCCACCAGCTCGCTCTCGTGGCCCGGGCACGGGGCGCCGATGCGGAGCGTGAGCTCGGGGCGGTCCTCGCCCGCATGGCTGCTCGGGCCACGGCGAGAACGCGAGCGCGATGCTCCGGCTCGGCGTGTCCAAGCCCAGCTCGCCCTCGATGTCGTCGGGGTCTTCGCCCAGGAAGCGCTCGGCGCGGAGATCCCCGACCGAGCGCAGCATCTCGTCGACCGTCCCGCCGCGCGCCAGCATCGGGATTGGGGCGCGCAGCCACCACCGACCGTCCTCGCGCTCGAGCTCCGCGCTGGCCTCGGCCTCGGGGAGCGCGCTCGGCGCGGTGAGGGCGACGTGACGCACGTCCGCGGTGCGGAAGTCGGGGAAGAGCTCCTTGCTCCGGAAGTGCTCGACGTCGTGGGTCAGCGCCTCGAGGAAGTCGTCGCCGACGATGTACGCGTGCGGCACGTCGTCCACCTGCACGTAGACGCCCTCACCGATCGGATCGTCGCCGCCGACGATCACCGTGTGCGACTCGTTGGCGACGGTGAACGCGAGCGTGGCGCGCGGCTCGTCGAGCCCGAACTGGGTGCGGTCCTCGGCGGTGATCCCCTCGAGCTCGCGCCGGGCATCGAGCCACTCGACCGCCGAGAGGAGCGCGTCGACCGAGTCGACGTCCGCGGCGCCTTCGACCGGCTCCGTCAGCGCCCAGGTGCCGACGTCGAACGTGTCCATGTCCTCTTCGAGGGTCTGGTCACGGGTGAGGACCACGTGCACGTCTCCGTGCGTGAGCTCGAGCCGGCTGACGCGCGCGCGCACGAAGCGCTGCACCACGTGGGTGCCGCGCCCCTCGAGCTCGCCGCTGCTCAGCGAGCCGTCGTCGACGAGTACGATGTAGCCGAAGAGCGCCGCGGCGACGCCGGCGAGGATCAAGGTGGTGCGGTGCTTCTTCAGGGTCTCGGGATCCATGTCAGCTCCGCCGGTTCCACCACACGGCGATGCCGAGGAAGATGGCCGCGAGGGGGATGAGGACGACGACGCGGAACATGATGCCGGTCACGTCGTCCTCGGTGAGGTTCATCGGGAGCGCCGCCATGCGGCGCGGCGGGATGGCGATGAGCGCCTGGCGCTGGGTGAGCCAGCCGAGCATCGCGCTCGCGACCTCGTAGTTCACCACCTCGGTCGAGGACACGAAGCCCGACGAGAGGAACTCGCTGTCGCCGATCACGATCAGGCGGCCACGCGCGTCCTCGTCCGCGTCGTCTTCACCCTCGTCACCTTCTTCGCCTTCTTCGCCGTCCTCGTCGTCGGCGCGCACGGCCGGGCGATCGGTGCGCTCGATCTCCAGCGCGACCGCGATGGGCACCGGGCCCGACAAATCCCCGTCATCCCGGTGCGGCTCGCCGCTCTCGACCAGCTGGGGCACGTCGAGCTCGCCGTACGAGTTCTCGCTGGTGCGCAGCAGCACCGTCCCCTGCTCTTCGTCGCTGAGCCGCACCGAGCGCACCATGCTCACGACCATCGGGATCCCGGTCGCTGCGAACGACTCGGTCACCGGATGCTCCCCGTAGTCCATGATCAAGAAGGGCCCGATGGGGTCGGGGTTCGAGGGCGGCATGCGCGCGGCGTCGAGCTCGAGCACGACGCTGCGATCGATGCGCACCCCCAGCTCGCGCAGCAGCTCTTCGAGCCCGGTCGGACCGACGTCCCCACGCTCGAGCACCGGATCGAGCGCCAGGAACAGGTTGCCGCCGCGGTGCAGGTGCTCGCGGAAGAGCGAGGCCTCCTCCGTGCTGAAGGACTGCGTCGGGCCCACGACGTAGACGACGTCGCAGTCCTCGGGCAGCTCGCTACGGCCGCGCGTCTCGATGACCTCGAGCTCGAGGTTCTCGCGGCGCATCTCGTTCTGCAGACCCCCGAGGCTCCGCTCGCCGCCGCCATCCAGCGTCCACTCGCCGTGGCCCGTCGTGATGCAGACCTTCGTCTCGCGGCCGCTCGTCACCTCGAGGATGCCGCCCGTCAGCGCCTGCTCGGAGCGGACGTCGATCACGGTCTCGCCGTCCTCGGCGTACGCGTCGAAGTCGAAGGTGACGAGGTCGTCGCGGGTGATCTCCCACTGGCGCTCGCCCGCCACGAGCACGACCGCGACGTCGGACCCGACCGCGCCGCTCGCGAGCATCGCGTTGCCCAGGTGGAAGCGCTCGCGCACCAGCTGGTACTCGGCCGGCGATCGATCGGGATCGACGAAGTGAAGCACCACCCGCTGGCTGATCGCGCGGTAGCGCTCGAGCAGCTCGCGGAGATCCTGGTAGTTGCCCTCGGCGCTCGACATCACGAGGTAGACGTCGACGTCGCCGCTCAGGTCCCGGAGCACCGTCTCGGTGCGCTCGCTGAGGGTGAAGCTGCCCTGGGTGGTCCAGTCCCAGCGCCGGTAGTGCCGGAACGCGAGGTAGTTGCACATCACGGCGATCGCCAGCAGCAGCAGCGAGCTGACCACGACGTTCGCGCGCCCGAAGAGGCGACGGCTCTCGCCTGCGCCGACGCTCGAGGCGTCCTTCGTCGCAGCGGCGGGCTTCTTGATCTCGCTCACGACTCGTACCTCCGCGCTTCGACCACCCGGATGGCGAGGAGCACGCCGAGCACGGCGACGGTGAGCTCGAACACCAAGTAGCGGCTGTCGACCAGGCCCGTGGAGAACTTGCTCATGTGCTGCCAGACGCTGAAGTACTCGTAGAAGGTGCGGGTCGCGTCGTCCTGCGCGAGGAACTGCATCATGCTCAGCACGAAGAGGCCGGCGAGCACCGAGAACGCGAGGATGGCCGCGCTCATCTGGTTCTTCGCCATCGCGCTCGTGACGAGGCCGATCGCCATGTAGTAGAGGCCGACCGTGAAGAGGCCGAGGAACGTCGCGCCGACGATGCCCCAGTCCACGCTGCCGTACTGCGCGGTGATGATCACGTAGATGAACGTCGGCGCCCAGAGCGCGATCCAGAAGACCATCGCCGCGAGGTACTTGCCGAGCACCAGCTGCACTTCGTTCACCGGCGCGGTGAGCAGCGGCTCGATCGTCCCCTGCCGGTGCTCCTCGGCCAAGAGGCGCATCGTGACGAGCGCGACGAAGACCAAGAGCGGGATGTAGAAGAGCGTCGTGCCGCCGTAGAAGTGGCTCAGCGGGTTGTCACCCGCGCCGCCGGTGCCCATCGGCTGCATCGCGGACCAGGTGGCCAGCACCCAGAAGCTCGCGCCTTGGTAGATGAGCCAGGCGGTCAGCATCACGTACGCCAGCGGCGAGAGGAAGAACGAGGTGATCTCGCGCTTGGCGATGGCCCACAGCGGTCTCATTCGTCTTCCTCCGACGCGTCCTCTTCGTCGTCTTCCTCGTCGTCCGAGGGAGCGGCCGCCGCCGCGTCCGCGGTGGTGAGCTTGCCGAAGACGTCCTCCAGCGACGCGACGTTCAGCGGCTGCAGGTGGCGCAGGCTCAGCCCCGCCGTGGCGATCGCAGTGAAGATGCGATCGGCCACCTCGGGGTCGTCCTCGACGCGCAGCACGAGGTGGGTCGCGCCGTCGCTCTTGTCGGACTCGACGCCGAGCACGCCGGGGACCGCGAGCACCAGCGGCGACACGACGTTCACCGGGTGCTTGCTCTTGAGCGCGAGGCGACGCTGCGAGTCCATCGCCGAGCGGAGCTCGTCGGGGGTGCCTTCGCGAACGACCTTGCCGCGGTGGATGATCACCACGCGCTCACAGGTGGCCTCGACCTCGGGCAGGATGTGCGTGCTGACGAGCACGGTCTTCTTGCCCGCGAAGCCGCGGATCAGATCGCGCACCTGGCGGATCTGGTTGGGATCGAGGCCGGCGGTCGGCTCGTCGAGCACGAGGATCGGAGGATCGGCGACCAGCGCGTCCGCCAAGCCGACCCGCTGCCGCGTGCCCTTGCTGAGCTGGCCGATGATCCGATCGGACACCTCGCTCACGCTCGCCTGCGCCAGCGAGTGCGCGACGCGATCGGCGATCGCTCGGCCCGCGACGCCCTTCAGCTCGGCGCGGTACGCGAGGTACTCGTTCACCCGCATCTCGGGATAGAGCGGGCAGGCCTCGGGCATGTAGCCGATGCGGCTCTTGGCCACGAGCGGGCGCTCGAACATGTCGACGCCGTCGATCTGCACCGCCCCCGACGAGGCCGCCAAGAAGCCGGTCAGCATGCGGAGCGTGGTGCTCTTGCCCGCGCCGTTCGGCCCGAGGAAGCCGACGATCTCGCCGCGCTCCACGCGGAACGAGACGTCGTCGACCGCGGTGCGATCGCCGTAGCGCTTGGTGAGGTGCTGGACCTCGATCAAAGGAGCCTCCGCTGGTGCATGAGAGCGCGCGACCGCGCCCGAAGAGCGCGATCGCGCACCCGATTAGCCCTCGGTCGAGCAAACGGCAAGCGATGCGCCCCAACGAACGAGCGACGCGCGCAACGAAACAGCCCCGACCGCGCGTGGCGATCGGGGCTGCCGTGCAGGAGCGAGCGATCAGCGGGGGCGAATCCGCGCTAGGCGAGCCCGCCCAGACCGATCACGCGCACCCCGGGTGGGCGTTGTTGAAGTCGTTGAAGATGTCGGGCTGGGTGAAGATGGCGGTGTCGAGGCCATCGAAGAAGTCCACCACCACGAAGTCGCCGCCACCGCGGATGCCCGTCAGATCGGGGAGCTCGCCGACGTCCAGCGCGCGATCGCCAGGGACGTACACGGGGCTGCCCGGGATGTTCGAGAGCTCGCCGTCGATCGGGGTGACGTCGTTCAGGTAGCCCTCGATGCGCCAGAGCGCGACGACGTCGTCGCGGGTGCGGGACACCGTGCCGTCCTCGTGGCGCAGCCACGCGACCGCGGCGACGTTCAACAGCTCGACCTCGACCGGCACCGCCTGGGGCCGGAGCTCGCCGTAGAGCGCGATGAACTGGTCCTCGGTGAGGGGGCGCGCATCGAGCGCCGCGTCGAGGAACAGATCGTTGCGGCTCGGGAGATCGGCGTCGACCGCATAGAGCGCGCTGGTCTCGCCCCCGACGCTGCCGCAGCCCACGCTCATGCCCATCACCAGGGCCATTGCCGTCCAGAGTTTCGCCTTCGCCATGTCCGTTCCTCCGCTGATGTCGTCGCTGTGGAGCGCAGAGAGAGTGTTTCGAGGTTGGGCGTGCAGGGTGACACGACCGCGAGGTCGACTTCAAATCCGGCGACGCCGCCCCGCTCCTATCAACGTGCGTGCCACTCGATCCGGCTGGTTTTTGGGGGTGCAGCCGAGGGCGTCGCGGGACGCGTCACTTTCCTGACGAGGGACCGCGCCGATGGAGAGGCGACAGCGAGGATAGAAAAGCCGTGAGCTAACGCGTTCGGGCTGGTAGCTTGCCGCCCATGGCGATCGCCCCGCGCACCGCCGACGAGCTGCTCCGCGACGTCCCCGTCCTCGGGCAGCTCCCGGCCCCCGACCTGCACATGCTCGCGGAGACCGCAGAGGTCCGCAAAGTCGCGCGCGCCGCGCCCCTCTTCAACGAGGGGCAGGTGGCCGAGGGCCTCTTCATCGTGCGCACCGGGCAGATGAAGCTCACCAAGTCCGGCCGCGATGGGCGCGAGCAGATCATCTACCTCGCCGATCCGGGCCGCCCGATCATCGAGGGCGTCCGCTTCGACGGAGGCGCCTACCCCGCGACCGCCGTCGCGATGCGCACGGGCAGCGCGCTCTTGGTGAGCAACGACGCGCTCGTGACCGCAGGCGAGAAGCGGCCGACCATCTTCCGGGCGCTGCTCGATCTGCGCGCGCACCGCACCGACAAGACCCTGCGCTTGGTGCAGGATCTGTCGCTCCGTACGGTGCCGGCGCGGCTCGCGTCGTTCTTGTGCACGCTGGCCGCGGCGCGGGAGCTGCGCGGCGAGGACCCGCATCACTTGGTGCGCGATCTGACGACCGAGACGGTCGCCGGGCGCCTGGGCACCGTGCGCGAGGAGATCTCGCGTGGCTTGGCGTACCTCGAGCGCGAGGGCGCGCTGAAGGTCACGCCCGATCTGATCGAGATCCTCGATCTCGCGCGGCTCGAGGCCATCGCCTACGGCCGGCGCAAGGGTCACTGAGCGCGGCGATCGTGCGCTCGGTCCTGCAGTTGGCGGTGGCGCTGGTGGTGCTGCTCGCGGGGTGTGGCGGGCCGCCCGACGATCGCTCGGCCGCAGGCGCGCTGCGGCTCTTCTTCGAGTCCATCGGGACCTCGCAGGACAGCACCGGCAACACCCGCACGGAGGCGCTCGAGGCCGCGTACGAGCTGCTCGATCGAGAGAGCCGGGAGCGCCTCGCTGCGCGCGCGCGATCGACCGGCGCGCTCGGAGGTCGAACGCACGAGCCGTGGGAGATGCTCGCCGCCTACGCGACCCGTGAAGGCGAGCTGCCCTCGCGCGCGGCGAGCTTCCGCGAGGCGATCGACCCCGACGGCGTCCACGCGACCGTGACCGTACACCTCGACGACGAGCGGACGATCGACGTCCCGATGGTGCGCGAAGAAGAGGGCTGGCGGGTGGTGCTCGGCGTGGAAGAGACGACAGCGGAGTAGGCTCGGCCCGTGGAGTTCTTGGTCGTCTTCTGTGTGTTCGGGGTGTCGTTCGCCGCGCTGCTCGCGTTCATCGGCGGCATCATCTACTTCGGCCGCTGGCAGCGGGACCGATCGCTTCGGGCCTTCGCCGATCTCGCGCAGCACTACCAGCTCACGCTCGTCGGGCCGCAGTGCATGCGCGGGACGTTCGGGCGAGGGCAGCTCGAGGTCACGCTGACCAGCGAGAGCCGCGGCTCGGGCAAGAACCGGCGCAGCGTCTCGGTGACCCGCTACCGCATCACCCACCCCGCGCGCCTGCGCATGGGGCTGCGCGTCAGCGCGCAGAGCGCGTTCTTCGGCGACGTCGCGGACGCGCTCGGATTGGTGAACGACGTGAAGGTGGGGCGCGCCGATCTCGACGACGTCGTCCGCATCAAGGGCGCCGACCCCGATCACCTGCGCGCGGTGCTGACCGACGACGCAGCCGCGCGCGCGCTCATCGTCGCTCGAAACCTCACGCGCTTTCACGTGGACGACGAGGCGGCCTTCGCGCAGCACGACGGCTGGGTCACCGCGGGCGCGACGATGGAGAGCTACGTGCGCCCGCTCGGCGCCGTCGTCGACGCGCTCGCGGCGTCGCGCGCACGGCACCGCGCGAACTGGGAGCACCAGCTCGATCGGGTGTGGGGCGCGCTCGCCGCGGCCGAGGGCTTTCAGTACGTGGCGGAGCACAGCGTGCTGCGCGCGAGCGCGCCTGCGGGGACCGTCGAGCTCTTCGTCGGCGTCGGTGCGAGCTTGGTCACCCACGCCCGCGTCTCGGTCGCGCGGCCGCTGAACCTAGGGCTGAGCATGTACCGCGCAGGTGCGCTCAGCGCCGTGGGCACTTTCTTCGGGATGCAGGACGTGACCATCGGCGT
>CAYZQM010000171.1:0-1615 GCA_964480175.1 uncultured Sandaracinaceae bacterium | reverse complement strand
CGTACCGGTGCTCGACGAGGCGTACGTGATCCAAGCGCGCGACGAGCAAGCGGTGCGCGCGACGCTGCTCGGGCTCTCGGGGGATCTGCTCGCGCTCCACGAGTCGCTCGCGGATCTGAAGCTGAAGGACGAGGGGCTCGAGGGCCGACGGGGCGAGCTCATGCTCGACTCGATCGCGCTCACCGCGCTGTTGCGCGCGCTGCTCCGGGTGCTCGACGGCCTCGCGGGGCAGAGCCCGCAGCCCCAGGGCGCGTTCCGCTGATCGCGTCGTCGCCTCGATCGGCCGCGACGGTCAGGCCTCGATGGTCTCGGTGCTGATCGCTTGCGCCGCAGCCGCCGCCTTGGCGGCCTTGCGCAGCGCGCGAATCACGTCGAGCTCCATGGGAGTGTGCCCGCCCTCGGCGAGCAGCGCGGCGCGCACCATGCGGACGGGCGCGTCCTTGCGACCGAGCAGGGCCTCGACCGCCTCGATGGGCTTGGCGGTGCCTTCGCCCGTCACCGTGATGTGCAGCGTGATGGGCACGAGGTGGCCAGCGATGCCGGCGGCCGCGAGCGCGTCTGCGCCCTGCCCCACCGTCGCCGCGCTCAGGTACTTGCCCACGTCGACCTTCTTGCCGAGCCCGTCGATCTCGCGGAGCACCACGAGCCCGCCTTCGCTCGCCTTCTGCAGCTGCGCGTCGATCTGCGCCCGAAGCGCGTCGAGATCGGCCAAGCCCAGCTCGGCGAGCACCGAGTGCGGCACGCCGATCACGTAGTGCGCGCCCCCGATCACCTTGGTGATCGCGGGATCCTCGGCGCCGAGCAGCGCCGCCGCCGTCCACTCGATCCCGGGCTCGGTCACCGCATTCAGCCGCGTGATCAGCGACGCGGGATCCCCCAGCGGAAAGCCGCGCTCGCCGTCGATCTTCAGATCGAGGTACTCGCCCAGCGAGCTGATCCCGAGCGAGAGCGCGGGGCCGAAGACCATCTCGGGCTTGGGATGAAACCCCTGCGTGTAGTAGAGCGGCACGTCGATGCGCCGGAAGATGCGCGGGAGCACCCGGATGAGATCGAGGTGCCCGCGGTACGCGGCGGGGCCGATCTTCTTGTACGCCAAGCGCAGGCGCGCCGGCGTGCCCTGCGGCAGCCGATCGGGCGCCTGCATGTGCATCGGCTTCACCTTGCCCGGTGCGCGCTCGGGCCGAGGCGGCGGCGGCGCCTTCGCGTCGAGCTTGCGCAAGAACACGAGCCGCTCGGTGCGCATCTCGGTCATGTCGCACGCCACGCCGCAGTCGTAGCAGACCAAGCGTCGCTGATCGGCCTCCGCCTCCTGCAGGTTGGTGTGCTGCACGAAGCGGCCTGCGACCTTGCCGCAGGGCGGCGAGAGCCGGTTCTGCAGCGCCTTGCGGTACTCCTTGAGCAGGAACCCTTCCTCGAGCCCGACGGAGATGTGATCCCACGCGAGCGTCGCGGTGACCGGGATGGTGCGCAGGAACTTCTCGGGGTCGACGCCGGTCGCCTCGAACGCGCTCACCCACACGTCCCACTTCAGCTCTTCTTCCCAGGAGTCGAAGCGCGCGCCGTGTCGATACGCGTGCTCGATCACGTCGGCGAGCGTCCGGTCGCCGCGGGCGAG
>CAYZQM010000170.1:10932-14760 GCA_964480175.1 uncultured Sandaracinaceae bacterium | reverse complement strand
CTCGACCACCGGCGGCGTCTCCACCACGGGCGGGGTCTCGACGACGGGAGGCGTCTCCACCACCGGCGGCGGAACGATCACGGGCGGCGGGTCTGCGGTCGCGACCGTCGTCGTGGTGCCGCCCATGTTCATCACGGCGAACGCGCCACCGCCGCCGAGCAGCAGGAGCACGAAGAGCCCGCCGAGGATCATCGGCAAGCGGCTCGGCGCAGGCGGCGCCTCGAGGGGCGCGGTCCCCACCTGCAGCGCGCTCAGCCGGCCCGTGCCGTCGGGGCGCAGGCCAGTCTGGGTGTTCGACGCGCGGTTGACCGCGTGGATGACCGCCTCGGGGGTCGCGCCCGTGAGCAGGCGCTCCAGGTCTTCCTTCAGCTCCGCCATCGTCTGGTAGCGGGCGTCAGCCGACTTCGCGAGGCAGCGCAGGATCACGGCCTCGAGCCCCGGCGGCACCTCGACGGGCGGCGGCAGCTCGTGCGGCGGGATGGGCTGCTCGTACATGTGCTTGGTGAGGATGCCCATCAGGTTGTCGGCATCGAACGGCACCCGACCGCAGGCCATCTCGTAGAGGATCACGCCGACCGCGTAGATGTCGGTGCGGTGATCGAGGCCGGTGCCCGCGCACTGCTCGGGCGACATGTAGTGCGGCGTGCCGAAGACCTGCCCCGCCTTGGTGAGCTTGCTGGACGCGCCGCCGACCTTCGCGATGCCGAAGTCGAGCACCTTCACGAAGTCGTTGTCGTTGCCGCGCTTCACCAGGTAGATGTTGTCGGGCTTCAGATCGCGGTGGACGATCGAGCGCTCGTGCGCGGCGCCCAGCGCGTCGCAGAGCTGCATGCCGACGTGGACCACCCTGCCCGGCTGCATCCGGACGTCGTCCTCGATCGCCTTGGTCAGCGACACGCCGTCGAGGAACTCCATCACGAAGTACGTCGAGCCGTCGGGCAGCGAGCCGAAGTCGCTGATGTCGATGATGTGCTGGCTTCCGATCGCGGACGCGCTCTGCGCCTCCTGCTGGAAGCGCTGCATCACCTCTTGATCCTTGGAGACCTCGGCGCGCAGGACCTTGATCGCGAGGGTCTTGCCGAGCACCGCGTGCTTGGCCCGGTACACCAGACCCATGCCGCCCTCACCGAGCACGCTCTCGATGCGGTAGCGGCCATCGAGGGTGCGCCCGATCAGCGGATCGGGCGGCGGGATCGACGGCGGCCGATCGAGCGGCAGTCCCTCGCCAGCGTTGCCTCCGTGCTGCTCGTTCTGGGCGCTGTGGCCGGGTGAGCTCTGCTCGGGCGCTTGGCCTTCGTTCTCCACCAGTCGCAAGTGCCTTTCCGCGCTCATGAACTTCTCCTCGATGCGGACCGAACGCCCGGCGCCGCTGGCGCCCACCGCCCTGCGGGAGAGCGCGCCTTCAAGCCAAGATGGTGGGTATCGTACGCGCCAGGACCCCAAAGGGTTTCCCTGACACCCGAAACCCGGGGATCTTCACCGTGTTGGGGTCCTCGGGTCAAGCGCCGGCTGTGACTCGGGGCCCCGCGCGCTGCTTGGATTGGCTGAGGCTCGCGCCGCCACCTCACGCGAGCGAGGCGCGCAGCGCGTCGTACCAGGGCCCCGGATCGTCTTCCGCGTCGTCCGTCAGCGCGCGGGCCCAGTCGAGGAGCGCGGTCGCGGCGGGGCTTCGGGTAGACCAGCGCGGCGCGATCTGCCCGGCGATCACCCGGCCGCTCCCGCCGTCCACCGTGATCCACTCGCCGACGGCGACCTGTCGGGCCCCCGCGTGGAGGATCCCGCCGCGCTCGTCGATCCGCAGGCTGTCGACCGAGACCGCGCAGGGACGGTGGAGCGCGCGGCTCATCACCGCGGCGTGCGAGGTCAGCCCACCCGCGAGCGTGGCGACCGCGGTGGCGGCGCGGACCGCGGGCGCGTCTTCGGGGCTGGCGTCCGTGCGGACCAGGACGACGGGGCCGTCGGCGCCGACCGCGTCGTCGGTGCGCAGCACGAGGCGACCGCTCGCGACGCCCGGGCTCGCCGCGAGCCCTCGTCCGAGCTCGATCGCCCCTTGGGCCGCGAGCGACGCCTCGTCGGGCAGCGAGCTCTGACCGGCGCGCAGCAGCGTCGGCAGATCGATCCGCAGCAGCGCCTCGCGGCGATCGAGGACGCCCGCTTCGGTGAGCGCGACGGTCGCGGTGACGAGCCCCTGAGGCGAGAGCACCGACGGCCGCACTTGAAGGAGGTGGAGCGCGCCGTTCTCGAGCGCGAGCTCGGCCTCGATCGGTCGCGCCATCGCGCGCTCGAGCTGCGCGACCAGCTGCCCGACCTCGGCGAACGCACCAGCCGCGCGCGCCTCGAGCGAGCGCTCCGCCTCGCGAGGCCGCTCGGCGCGCGAGAGCGCGACCGGCGTGACCCTTCCCGACGTGAGCTGATCGCCCAGCTCGCCCGGCACCCACTCGCCGCGCGGCCCGGGCTCGCCGGTGATCGGATGGCGGCTGTGGGCCACCAGCCCGCCGCTGACCCCGCTCGCCGTGCCGAAGACCATCACCTGCACGATCAACGCGATCGGGCTGCCCGCGCGCGCGCGGATCGCGGTGAGCAGCGCGACCAGCGTCTCGAGGTCGGGCGCGACCTCGGCGCTGCTCGCGAGCGCTGCCTCGAGCTCCGCTTCGGACGTCGCTCGGGTGCGCGAGGGCGGCGCGCCAGACGCGCGGCCCGCGTCGGTCCGGACCTGAAGGACCGCGCGCAGCGCCGCGCTTCGATCGCTCAGGCGACCCGCGAGCACGGGGACGACGGGCAGCGTCGCACCGAAGCAGAGCACGGTGTCGAGCTCGCCAGGGCGGCTCACCGGCGGCGAGCTGCGCAGCGAGAGCAGGAGCGGCCGCTGTGGATCGCCGAGCGTGCTGCCGATCTCCGATTGCAGCGCGTCGATCGCGGCCTTCAAAGAGGCGCGCTCGATCGGCGCGTCGATCGGGATCACGAAGCCGTCGGGCACCCGCATGCCCAGCGACATCCCGAGCGCCAGCCCGCGCGCCTTGACCCCGACGACGCGCGCGTCCGCGGCGGCGCCCAGCGACGCGAGGCTGGGGAACGCGCTCACGCGCCGAGCAGGTGGAAGTGCGCGATGCGGTTGAGGGTGCCCGCGAGCGTCGCGAGCAGGGTGAGGCGGTTGGCGCGCACGTTGCTGTCGTCGGTCATGACGAAGACCTCCGCGAAGAAGCGATCGACGGGCGCGCGCAGCTCGCTCGCGACGATCTTCAGCGCGTCGCCGTACTGGCCGCTGGCCGAGGCCGCCTCGATCTTCGCCTGCACCTCGGCGAACTTCGCGCCGAGCGCGCGCTCGGCGTCCTCGGCGAAGAGCGACGCGTCGAACGCGCCGGGCGCCACGTCCTTGGCGATGTTGTAGGCGCGCTTGAACGCGGTGCCGAGCGACGCGTACGCGTCGGGGCTCGAGGTCGCGAGCGCGGCGAGCGCCGTCACCCGAGCGTTGAGATCCCGGATCGAGCCGCCGTCCCACGCCGCGAGGCACGCATCGACCAGCTCGGTCGGGTGCTTCTCGGCCAAGAGCCCGCGCAAGCGGGTGCGGACGAACTCGTCGAGCTTCGCGATCACCTCCCCTGCGGGCGCGACCGGCTTGCCCTGCGCGCTCAGCCCCTCGTGCGCTGCGGTCACCAGCGCCTTCACGTCGACGTCGATCGGTCCCTCGAGCGCGATGCGCGCGATCGCGATCGTCGCGCGGCGCAGCGCGAACGGATCCGCGGAGCCCGTGGGCACCAGGCCGATCCCGAAGCAGCCCACCAGCGTGTCCGCGCGATCGGCGACGGCCAGGCACGCCGCCAGCTTCTC
>CAYZQM010000170.1:0-10922 GCA_964480175.1 uncultured Sandaracinaceae bacterium | reverse complement strand
CTCGGCACCACGTCGCTCGCCGACTTCGGCAGGTAGTGATCGCGAATCGCGTCGGCGACGACGGGGTCGATGCCCTCGGCGTTGGCGTACCAGCGCCCCATCACGCCCTGCAGCTCGGGGAACTCGCCGACGATCAGCGAGACGAGATCGGCCTTGGCGAGCTTGGCGGCGTCGAGCGCGCGGCTATCGCCCGAGAGCTTCTCCGCGAGCGCGCCGACGCGCGCGACCTTCTCACCGACCGTGCCGAGCTTCGTCTGGAACACGATCCCGTCGAGCTTGGCGATCCGCTCGTGCAGGGTCTTCTTGCGATCCTCGTCGACGAAGAAGCGCGCGTCCTTCAGCCGGGCGCGCAGCACGCGATCGTTGCCGCGCGCGATGCTCGCCTCGTCCTTCGCGGTGTTCACCACCGCCAGATACCGCGGCAAGAGCTCGTCTCCGCCGGCCTTCTTCACCGCGAAGTAGCGCTGGTGTCCGCGCATCACGGCGACGATCACCTCGCTGGGGATCGCCAAGAAGTCGGGATCGAAGCTCCCCGCGATCACGTGCGGCTCTTCGACGAGCGAGGCGTTCTCTTCCACCAAGAACTCGTCGGGGACGACCTGCCCCGAGATGCTCTGCGCCTTGGCCTCGAGCGCGGTCAGCATCGCGGCGCGACGCTCGGCCTCGTCCACCAGCACGTGCCGCTCGCGCAGCGCAGGCAGGTACGCGTCCGCGCTCTCGATCGCGAACGCCGCCGGCGCGTAGAAGCGGTGGCCGCGGCTCTCGCGCCCCGCCTGCACGTTCGCGAAGCTCGCGCTGATCGGCTCGCTGCCGAAGAGCGCGACCAGCCAGTGCACCGGCCGCCCGAACGCGAACTCGCCGGTGCCCCAGCGCATCGACTTGGGGAACGGGATGCGGCCCGGGAGCGCGGTGAGGATCGCGGGGAGCACGCTCGCCGTCGGCTGGCCCTTCTCCTTGCGGGTGACCGCGGCGTACTCGCCCTTCTCGGTCGTCACGATCCGCACGTCCTCGACGCGCGCGCCGTTCTTCTTCGCGAAGCCCTCGGCGGCCTTGCCGGGCTTGCCGTCGGCGCCGAACGCCGCGCTCTTGGGCGGCCCGAGCACCTCTTCGTCGAGATCGGGCTGGGCCTCGGCGACCGCGCGCGCGAGCACCGTCAGCCGCCGGGGCGAGCCGTACGCGACGATCTCGCCGTGCGCGATGCGCGCCGCGTCGAGCGCGCCGCCGAGCAGCGTCGGCAAGGCCTTCAGCGCGCCGTTCACGAACGACGCCGGCAGCTCCTCGCAGCCGATCTCGAAGATCAGATCCCGCGCGCTCACTTCACACCTCCAGCGGCGTTCACGAGAGGAAAGCCCAGCTGCTCGCGCTGCGCATACCAAGACTCGCAGACGGCGCGCGCGATGTGCCGCACCCGCGCGATGTAGCGCTGGCGCTCGGTGACCGAGATCGCCCCGCGCGCGTCGAGCACGTTGAACGCGTGGCTGCACTTGATGACGCAGTCGTAGGCGGGCAGCACCAGGCGCGTCTTGGCGTCCTCGCTCGCGAAGAGCAGCGCGTTGCCCTTGCCCTTCTTCTCGTCGAGCCCGAGCAGCGCGTGGCACTGCTTCTCCCAGGTGTCGAACTGCGACAGGTGCCACGCGACGTCCGCGCGCTCGAAGTTGTACGTGCTCCACTCCCACTCGGCGCGCTGCGCGATCTCGCCGTACTTCACCACCTCGCCGCCGGAGCGCCCGTACTCGAGGTCGTAGACCGAGTCGACGTCCTGCAGGTACATCGCGATGCGCTCGAGGCCGTAGGTGAGCTCGCCCGAGATGGGCTTGCAGTCGAGGCCGCCCACCTGCTGGAAGTAGGTGAACTGCGAGATCTCGAGCCCATCGAGCCACACCTGCCAGCCCAGGCCCCACGCGCCCAGCGTCGGCGACTCCCAGTCGTCCTCGATGAAGCGGATGTCGTGCTTGTCGGGATCGGTGCCGATGGCGCGCAGCGACTCGACGTACAGCTCTTGGATGTCGAGGGGCGCCGGCTTGAGGATCACCTGGTACTGGTGGAACTGCTGCAGGCGGTTGGGGTTGTCGCCGTAGCGACCGTCCGAGGGGCGCCGCGAGGGCTCGACGTACGCGACGTTCCACGGCTCGGGACCGATGGCGCGCAGGAACGTCGCCGGGTTGAAGGTGCCCGCGCCGACCTCCGAGTTGTAGGGCTGCACCACGAGGCAGCCGCGCTTGGACCAGAAGTCCGTGAGCGCGAGGATGAGCTCCTGAAAGTTCAGGGCCTTCTTCATTCGTCTTCTTCTCCGTCGCCGGCCGCGCCGCGTCCGCTGTCTTCTTCGTCGTCGCTCGCGCCGAGATCGCGCAGCTCCTGCTGGTCGGGTTCCCCGCGCGCCTGTCGCTCGAGCGCCTCGATCTCTTCATCGGTGTAGTGGTGCTGCTCGATCGCGATGTCGCCGATGGTGTCGATCTGCTCGCCCATCTTGCGCTGGAAGAGCGCGCGGCTCTCCTCGGTGAGCTCGCCGAGCTCGCGGAGCGTCGGCAAGTCGCCGAGCGAGGCCAGCCCGAAGAACTCGAGGAAAGCGGGCGTGGTGCCGTAGAGCAGCGGGCGACCCGCCTCGTCCTTGCGGCCCAGGATGCGCAGCAGGCCCTTGTCGAGCAGCACCTTGAGCGCCGAGCCGCAGTCGACGCCGCGGATCTCCTCGAGCTCGGGCCGGGTCATCGGCTGGCGGTACGCGAGGATCGCGAGCGACTCGATCTGCGCCCGGGTGAGGCGCTGCGGTTTCTTCGCGACGAGCTCGCGCACGAACGGCGCAGAGCTGGCCGCCGAGCGGAACTGGAAGCCGCCCGCGACCTCGACGAGCTCGATGCCGCGACCTCGGTAGTCGAGCAGCAGCTGATCGACGAGCGGCTCGACGTCCGCGACGCGGGTGCGCGCGATCTTGGCGAGCGTCTTGATCGGCAGGGGCTTGTCGGCGACGAAGAGCAAGCTCTCGAGGATGCTCTTGAGGTGATCGCTCGAGGCGGGCGCAGCGGTGGCCTTCTCGAGTCCGGGACCTTCGTCGTCGTCCTCGTAGGTCTCTTCCTCGTCCGCGTCGCCGTCGGACTCGGCGGCATCGGACTCGGTCTCGGTCTCGGTCTCGGACACGGACTCGGTCTCGGACACGGACTCGGTCTCGGCACCGGCCTCGGCGACAGCCGACGTCTCGACGGCCTCCGCCTCGGCGACGGGCTCCTCCTCGACCTCGGTCTCGACGATCGGCTCGTTGGGCTCTGTTTTCTTCGACCGCCGGCGGCTCACTCTTCTTCTCCGTCGCCGCCCGCGCGCTCGATGACCTGGCCCGCAGCGGGGGCGGCATGGTGCTCGTCCTCGCCATCCGATTCAAGCCCATCCAGCGAGATGGAACGCCCCTCGGGCGATCCTGCGCCCGGCGCCTCGGCATCGGTAGGCTCCTGCGGCTCGTCGCCCTCGTCGGGCAGCTCGGGCTCGCCTTCCGCCTCACCCAGCGGGTCTTCACCCGGCCGCGCGATGGAGGGCTCGATGGTGTCGTCGTCGTTCGCCGAGCCGCCGCTCGCCTCGCCCGACTCGTCGAGCACCCGGTACTCCAGGTGGATGGGCTCGAGCACCCCGGGCTGGTAGATGCGCGCCAGTCGCCGCTTGCCCATCTCGAGGATGGCGAGGAACGTCACGACCAAGTCGTAGAGCGAGTGCTGCCCCTCGAAGAGCTCGTCGAAGCGGCACGTGCGGCGCGTCGCGAGCATCGAGATGATCTCGGTGACCCGCTCTTGGATGCCGATGCCCTCGCTCGTGACCTGCAGCGCGAGCTCCTTGTTGGCCCGCTGCAGCACCGCCTGGAACGCGTCGAGCAGCTTGAACAGACCGATCTCCGCGAGCGGCGCCGGCCCGCTCGCCTCCTCGGGCTGCGTCCCCCGCAAGAACACGTCGCGGCCCGCCAAACCCCGCGACGCGAGCTCGGCGCCGGCGGCCTTGTACTTCTGGTACTCGAGCAGGCGCCGGATGAGCTCGGCGCGCGGATCGATCTCTTCTTCCGCGCTCGCGCTCTCCTCGTCCGCCTGACTCGGATCGGGCGGCAAGAGCATCTTGCTCTTGATGTGCGCGAGGGTGGCCGCCATCACCAGGTACTCGGCCGCGACGTCGAGGTTCAGGCGCTGCATCACCTTGAGGTAGGTGAGGTAGCGCTCGGTCACGAACGCGATGGGCAAGTCCAGAATGTCCAGCTCGTGCTGCTGCACCAAGTGCAGCAAGAGGTCGAGCGGCCCCTCGAACTTCGGCAGCGAGAGCTGGAAGTTGGGATCGAGAGGCTCGGGAGCGGTGTCCTTGGCCATCGGGGGCGGGCGACATAGCGCGCAGCGCGGCTGGCGTCGAACGCGAGATCGCGTGCTCCAGAAGCGCGAACGGCCCGGTGCACCGCACCGAGCCGCTCGCGTCGCGCGCTACGTGGTCAGGGCTCCGGGAAGACCGGCGGGCAGAACGGCGGGAAGCCCGGGAACGCAGCCATCGCGCAGCACACGACGGGCATCATCGTGATGAAGTCCATCGACGCCGCGCACGGCTCCTCGGGGTCGTCGCACACGGTGCCGCACATGCCGCAGTTCATGTTGTCCTGAGGCACGCACTCGTCCGCGCAGCAGAGCTCGCCCAAGCTCTCCGCCGTCTGCGGCTCGCAGAAGTCGTCGCCGCAAGGGGTGAGGCACATGCTGTCCTGGCAGATGTCGCCCGCGGGGCAGGCGATGCCGCAGCCGCCGCAGTTCGCTGCATCGGCGGTCGTGCTGATGCACGCGGGGCCCGCGCCGCTGTTGCAGCACACGGTGTCGCCTTCGCACGCGGCCGCGTCGTCGCCGCTGCCGCAGACGCACATGCCGCCGAGGCAGCGCTCGGTGCCGACGCACGCGTTGCCCACCGTGCCGCAGTTCTCGCGGTCGGTGTTCACGTCGATGCAGCGGAAGCTTCCGCCGACGTTCAAGCACTGCTCGCCGCTCAAGCAGGTGTCGGAGCCGCAGAGGCAGCTCGGGTTGGTGCCGCCCGGTGCGACGGCGCAGCGGCTCGCGACCTCCGCGTCGCAGCTGCGCCCGCAGATCGCGCAGTTGGTGAAGGTGGGATCGCTCCGACCGTCCGCGTTCGCGCCGCCGCTGAAGCCGGTGCACGACACCGCGAGATCACCGCACATCCGCACGCCGCCGACGCACGCGCCGCCGCCCACGTCACGCGGCACGTCCGCGCCCGGGACGTCGCGCGGCGGGCCCGCGTCGCCCGCGCCTTCACACACGCCGTTCACGCACGCGCCGCCACCGGGGCACACGTTGCCGCACGCGCCGCAGTGCATCCGATCGGTGAGGATCGCGCGGCACCCGCCGCCGCCCATCCCGTTGTCGCAGCACAGCGAGACCCCGGCAGGGCACGCAGGGGAGCACGACGGTCCGTTCTCGCAGCCGGCGATCATCGCGACCAGGAGCGGCAGCGCGAGCAGGAGCGAGTGAGCGAGTGAGAAGCGGGACATGAAAGCACCTCGTGGGACGGCAAGTGACGAGACGGTCACCTTACCGTCGAACGCCCGCGCGCCGATAGTCCTCGGCGATCGCGCCCCTTGCGCTAACTCACGCGTGAGACGAGCTCAGAGGGCCGCGAGCACCTGCTCGTCGTGGCCGTCGACCTTCACCTTGGGGAAGGCCTTCTTGATCTTGCCGTCGGGGCCGATGACGAACGTGCTGCGGATCACACCCATGCTCTTCTTTCCGTAGAGCACCTTCTCGCCGTACGCGCCGTACGCCGCGTGGACCTTCAGGTCGGGATCCGAGAGCAGCACGAAGTCGAGGTCGTACTTGGTCTTGAACTTCGCGTGGGACGCGATCGAGTCCTTGCTCACGCCGAGCACCACGGCGTTCTTCTTCGCGAGCGCCTTGGCCGCGCCCTGGAACGCGATCGCTTCGCGGGTGCATCCCGGGGTGTCGTCGCGCGGATAGAAGTAGAGGATCACGTTCTGTCCCGCGTAGTCCGCGAGGCGGTGATCCTTGCCGTCGCTGCCGGGCAGCGAGAAGGCCGGCGCCTTCTGGCCTTCGCGCGGCGCGTCGCTCGGGGTCGGCGCAGCCACCTTCGCGGTGGGGCTCGCCTTCGCGGCAGGGGCCTTCTTGGTCGCTGCCTTCTTCGTCTCGGTCTTCTTGGTGGCCATGAGGACCGGGACTCTAGCTGCGCGCGCGCTCGTGCGTCACGCACTTGCAACGGGGGAGGCACCTCGGCATGATGCCGCGCTTCGTCGAGGCGCTGTCGCCCGGCGAGACCTTCTGGAGGTTCCGATGCGCGCCGTTCTCCCCCTCGCTTGTGTCCTCGCCCTCGCCTCGTTCGGCTGCGGCGACAACACCATCATGCTCATGGACTCCGGCACGCCCGGCACGGACACGGGCACGCCCGGCACCGACGCGCCGACCACGCCCGTCGACGCGCCGACCGGGCCGACGTGCCCGCCGGCGACCGCTCCCGCGCCGACGCCGGATCAGAGCGATGCGGCGACCCTCGACTGCCTCATCGCCGCCGGCGCCAACCAGGCGATGCAGATGGCCTGCCTCGATGCGGACAGCACGGGCGACGAGTGCCTCGCGTGCCTGAACGGCGAGGTGCTCGCCTCGTGCACGACGGCCGCGGTTGGCTGCAACGACGAGCTCGGCCTCGTGAACTGCTGCCTGATGGAGGCGTGCCCGACCGGAGAGACCGCCTGTGTGCAGGCTGCCGGTGCGTCCGGCGGCGCCTGCGCGGCCCAGGCGAACACGATGGTGATGTGCGTCAACACGGCGGTGATGTCGCGCGCCTGCGGCAACAGCGCTGAGGTGTGCTTCCGCGACGCTCCTGCGGGCGGCTGAGCGACACCGCTCCTCTCGAACGGCGCGCTGCTCTCGCGGCGCGCCGTTCGCGTTCCGTCCTCGGAATCGCTGGCAACTCGCGAGCCCCCGTTGAATGCTCCGGTCCCCGATGCCTCCCCGCACTTTCGTGATCGGCGACGTCCACGGCTGCGTGGACGAGCTCGATCGGCTCCTCGAGCGCCTCGCGCCGACGGAAGGCGACTCCGTCGTGCTGGTGGGCGACTTGGTCAACAAGGGGCCCGAGTCGATCGCGGTGCTGAAGCGCTGCCGCAAGATCGGCGCGCGCGCGGTGATGGGCAACCACGACGATCTGCTGCTGCGCTGCGTGGCGGCCCGGCGCCGCGGCGAAGGCGACGACTTCCCCGAGTACGTCAAGAAGACGGCCAAGAAGATCGACGACGACGACCTCGCCTGGCTCGCCGCGCGCCCGCTCTTTCTTCCGCTGGCCGAGCACGGCGCGATCGTGGTGCACGCAGGGCTGGTCGCCGGCGTGCCGCTCGCGCGCCAAGAGCGCACCCATCTCCTGACGATGCGGAGCATCCAGAGCGACGGCACGCCGAGCAAGCGCATCGACGACGGCTTGCCGTGGGCCTCGCTCTGGACCGGGCCCGAGCACGTCGTCTTCGGTCACGACGCCGTGCGGGGCTTGCAAGAGTGGCCCTTCGCCACCGGCATCGACACCGCGTGCGTGTACGGCGGGCGCCTGACCGCGATCGAGCTCGGCACCCGCAAGCTCACGTCCGTCGCCGCCAAGAAGGTGTACTGCGAGCCCGGCAAGAGCGTCGCCGCGCTGATGGACCGCAAGCGGTGAGCGCCACGCTCGCGGGCACCCTCGACGAGCTCGCCGAAGGCCGCGCGCTGCTCGTTCGACTCGCTCCGCGAGACGGCCGCCCCCGCCAAGCGATCGTGCTGCTCGACGAAGACGGCGTGCCCCGCGCCTACCTCAACGAGTGCCGCCACATCCCCGTCCCGCTCGACGGCGGCACCGGCATCGTCCTCGATCACACCAAGCGCTTCATGATGTGTGGCACCCACGGCGCGCTCTACGCGCGCCGCACCGGCCTCTGCGTGATCGGTCCCTGCCGCGGCGAGCACCTCGCGCCGCTCACGCTCGAGCAGCGCGGCGAGACGCTGTTCGTGATCGAGTGAGCTCCGAGCCCGATGCGACGCGAGCGCGCAGGTGCTGCGCTCACGCCTCACGGGTCCTGTCGAACCCACGGATGGGAGCGCGCCCGGCCACGGCACGCGTCCTGCGAACCGTCGGGCATGGCGTCCCTCTCCATCGCGCGCGCCGGCGCGCTCGTCGCGCTCGTCGTCAACGTCGTGTTCAACGCGCTGTATCCGTCGCTCGGCCTCGAGGAGATGCGC
Organism: uncultured Sandaracinaceae bacterium; assembly: GCA_964480175.1. GTDB lineage: Bacteria > Myxococcota_A > Polyangia > Polyangiales > Sandaracinaceae > CAYZQM01. The sequence goes on along the minus strand of CAYZQM010000170.1, from coordinate 2,697 downwards.
ACGGTCTCCGACCGCTTTCATCACCTGCTCACGCCCGCGCCCTTCACGTTCGCGATCTGGGGCATGATCTACGGGGCGCTCGGCATCTACACGCTCTACGCGCTCCTGCCCTCACAGCGGAGCGCCACGGTGCACGACGCGATCGCGCCGGCGCTCATCGGCTGGAACGTGCTCGCCATCGGGTGGATCGCGGTCTTCGGCAGCGGCGCCCCCGTGCTCGCGCTGCCGATCATCCTCGTGATGCTCGCGCTCGCCGTGCGGACCTACGCGCTCGCGATGCGCACGCCGCGCCCTGGTGCATTGCCCTGGAGGCTCGCGCCCTTCGCGCTGCTGACCAGCTGGATGTCCGTCGCGACCGTCGAGAACGTCATCATGTGCGTGCGCGCCGCCGGCCATCCGGGTGGCGACGTGGGCTGGGCGGCGGTGGTGCTGATCGCCGTCGTGATGCTCGGCGTGGCGCTCACGGCGCGCGGCCGCGAGCCGTTCTCGGCCGCCGTGGTGGCGTGGGCATGCGCGGGGATCGCCGTGGAGGCGGGTTCCACGGGGACCGTCGTTCCCACCCTCGCGATCGGAGCCTGCGTCGGAGCCGCCGTGGTGGCCGTCCTCGCGGCCGCCCGCCCGCACCTCGCCCGCGCGCTAGCGCCAGCGACCGCCTGACTTCGCTGGCGTGCGCGTCGCCTCCACCGCGCGCGCGATCCACGGCTCGGGTCGCTCGTCGATCGCGTCCCAGCCGAGGTGCCCGCCGTTCTCGAGCGCGAGCCGAACGTGCTGCAGCAGCGAGACGTCCGCGCCCGGCGCGCCGGCGTCGAGCACGGGGTCCGCGGCGGCGGGCAGCCAAATGGTGAGCGCGCCGCCGGAGTAGCCGGCTTTGCCGATCGCGTCGGGCGCGATCCGCAGCGGCATCGGAGCGTCGTCGTGCTGCTCCATCGCGTCGCGGATCGCCTGCGCCGCCGGCGCTACCACCAGCGGGTCGGTGAGCCACACCGGCTCCGTCGCGCCGGGTCGCTCGAGCGTCGCAGGGCGGGACCAGCTCGCATGATCGCCGCGCAGATCCACCGAGCCCACCACGCTCCACCATGCTGCGAGCACCGGAGGCAACGGCCCGAGCTTCTTCTCGAGGCGCGCGACGGCGTTGGCGTCGGCGGCGCTCGGCTTCTTCAGCGCGTTCTTGGGCCAGAGGAAGCGGTAGCCGTCCTTCTTCAGGTGGGCCACCAAGCGCTCGAGGGCGGCGCGGATCGCCAGCATCTCGTCGCGCAACGCCGCATCGGGCGCGGGGTGCGTCGAGCGCGGCGGCCGCGTCTTCACCGGCACGCCGCCATGCTGCTTCTCTTCCTTCTCGGCCGCCTTGCGCACCGGCAGCGGCAGCGTCCTCCACACGTCCTTGGCGCGCCTCGCCATCTCCTTCGGCTCGTCGCGCATGGCCGCGAGCAACACCATCGGCAGGTCCACCATCACGTTCGCCCAGCCTCGCGGCGGCTTCTGTCGGAAGAGATCGTCGATCAGCTCGTCGACGAGCGCGATGCGCAGACCGCGCGCTTCGGGCGCGCGGAGCCTGGCCACGCCGCCCAGCGCTTCGATCGTGCGCGGAGGATCCGCTTCGATCCGCTGCAGCAACCCGAAGCGCGCCACCAGCGAGAGCGGCTTGCTGGGTGCCGCCTCATCCAACGCACGCTGGAGCTGCGCGCGGCTCTCCTCGGTGTCGTCGTTTCGAAAGAAGTGCGCCGCGAACACCGCGTGCTCGTCACGGACGGCCACCAGCTCGGGATAGGCGCGCGCGCGGTCGTGCCTCAGCAGGTACTCGAGCAGCGGCTCGGACTCCATCTCGTGCGCGCGCTCGTCCTCGGGCAGGGCGCGGTCGCGACGCCACGCCTCCCACGCGCGCGACACGCCGCCGGGGTAGCCGTTGCGGCTCAGTCCTCCGCGAAGGTAGGCGACCTCGGGATGATCGAGGAGCAGCGTGAAGCTCTCCTCGCTGCACGCGCTGCCCAGCGCACGTCCCATCGCCGAGCCGAGCTCCCGCCACGGATCGTGGGCCAGCAGGATGGCCGCGGGGGCCACGCACGCCTCGGCGTCGATCGGCGCGAGCAATCGAAACGAGAGCTCGATAGCGCCAGGGTCACCCTCGCGCAGGAGCACCAAGAACGGCTCGATCGACGCGAACGCAGTGACGTATGGCGTGCTCTTGCTCGCCGCGAAGTGCGCCCCGTACGCCTTGTAGCGGTGGCCGGAGGAACCGACCGCGGGGGCGAGCGCGACGCCGATCGCGTGGGCCCGCTCGCGGTGCGGCTCGATGGCGCGCGCGAGGAGCTCGCCGGCGGCGAGCCGCGCGGAAGGGCTCCACTCGGCGACGGGCTGATCGATGCGTGGCGTCACGAAGCCTCCTTGGTCTGGAGTGCACCCAGCCGGCGGGGCGTGCCGCGAGACTACCGCGACGTGCCGTCCCGCTCTCGAGCGGCGCGAGGGGTGTGGCGGATTTGCAAGTTCAACTTGGCCGGGAGCCGTTAGCGGCGTCTTGGCCAAGTTCTACTTGGGCTCAGAGCCGTCCGCGGCGTCTCGGCCAAGCTGAGCTTGGGCGCAGAGCCCGTCCGCGGCGTCCAGCCAAGTTGTACTTGGCTCGGAGCCAGTCCGCGACGTTCACGGGTGACGCCGGCGCGCGCGTTCTCGAAACGTGAACGTGGTCGTGAACCTGAACGTGGT
>CAYZQM010000169.1:9955-14781 GCA_964480175.1 uncultured Sandaracinaceae bacterium | reverse complement strand
CTGGCCCTCGGCTCGCACGACGATCCCCGCATCGACCGCGCGGTCCCCACGATCCTCGCCTTTCCCCTCATCGGCGGGGCGGGCATCTCGCCGCGCTGGACGTGGTGACGAGCCCAAGATCGGAGATCCCAAACGACCGGCTCTCCCGTAGGATGAGCGCCCCAGTCGATGCGCGATGCACGGGTTCATCTCGACGGCCTCGCGAGGCTCCACCGCCTCGAAGGTGAGGAGCGTCGCGCGGAGTTTCGCCAGTGCTTCGCCACGCTGGCCGCGGCCGCCGCGACGCACACGCCCGTGCCGCTCGAAGGGCTCGACCCCGCCGCGCTGAACGACAGCGTCAAAGCCGCGAGAGAGAGCCACCTGCTCGACGAGCTGAGCTGGCTCCGCGCCGACCACGCGCTCGGCGCGCTCTACGAGCTGGGCGCCGCGCTGCCGCAGGGCGACGAGAAGCGCGAGCTGGGGCGGCGGGTCCTGCGCTCGCTCAACGAGGGTGACGCGTCCACCTTCGTGCTCGTCGGGACCCTGCTCGCGCAGTCGAGTCGCCGCGGGCTGAGCGGCCCGGCCATCCGAGCCCGGGTCGCGCTCGCGCTCGATCTGCCGATCGGCTCCGGCGTGTCCGCCGACGCGCTCGCGCTCGCGCTCATCGCGCGCAGTGATCTGGAGGAAGAGTGGCTGTCGGTTCCCTCGACGGGATCGCTGCCCTCGCGCCGCTTGGCCGCGCGCCTCGTCGAGCGCGCCGCGCGCGAGGCGGCGCGGCGCGTCGACACCGGCGACGAGAGCGTGCTCTCCATCTTCGAGCGTCACTCGGTGGTGGCCGCGTGGGATCGGCTGCTCAAGGATCGCGAGCCGCTCGTGTGGCACCACATCGCCGTCGCGCGCGGCCTGCTCTCGGCGATCGTGCCCCGGCTCGACGCGGAGATGGGCGAGGCGCTCTCGGCCGATCTCACCCCGACCGAGTGGCGGCGCGCGGCGGCGTCGATGGCGGCGTCGATCGCCGTGGACCCCGAGCGCGCGATCCGCCGCTGCGGCGAGCTGCTCTCGGGCGAGCTGATGGCCCGCGATCCGGGCCTGGCGTCCGCGATGATCTTGGGCCTCGCGCGTGCCGCCGAGGCCGAGCCGGACGCGGCCGAAGAGCTCCTGACGACGCTGGTGCAGCAGGGCGGGCTCGATGCGCTCGAGGCGCTGGTCGAGCTGCGCGAGGAGCAGCTCGGCGGGGACTTCGGCGACTGGGCGGCGCGCCTCGCGATCGCGCGCCTCAACGACCTGAGCGGGCAGAGCGACGACGACGGACAAGAGGCGCTCGTCGGCGCGCTGACGGGCGAGCTGCGGATGGCGGAGGAGGTCGATCGACAGCCGACGTTGCGCGAGCGGATCGGCGCCGCGCGCGACGCGTTCGCGACCGAGGGCTCGCGCGCGGCGCACGCGCAGGCGACCCAGATCGTCGAGGCGGTGAACGACACCCTCGATCGCTTGGAGAACGCCTCGAGCGACACCGACGAAGGGCGGCGCCAAGCGTTCCTGGCCCTGCGCGAGCTGGACTTGGCGCTGCTCGAGACCTCGACGCTCGTGGATCTCTTGATGCTCGGCGCCAAGGCCGACGAGACGGCCAAGGGCAAGAGCCCCGCGCCGCTGCGCGATCTGCACGAGTGCCTCGAGCGCCTGCAGGGATGGCTCTTTCTCCGCGAGCGTGAGCCGATCGCGCCGGGCGAGACCGTGCACCACAAGACGCTGCGGGTGCGGCGGCTGCGCGCGCTCCTGCACTTGGTCGACGGAGACACCGGCGAGGAGAAGGGCAGCGAGCTGCGCGAGCGCAGACTGCGAGGCGTGCGGGTGTTGCTCGCGCGAGCCCGCGACGACGCGCCGTCGCCCCTGCGGCGCATCGTGCACGCGGCCGCCGCGCGCGCCTGCGAGGCGATGCTCCGCGACGACATCGGCGATCTGAGCGATCTGCTCCTCACCGTGATCACCCACCTGCGCTCGGAGGACGATCTGACGACGTTCGCCGAAGCGTCGATGATGCCGGAGACCGAGCTGCTCTTCCGCGCGTACGCGTCGCTGATCGAGCGCACCGAGCGGGGCGCCCGGGTGACGCAGGCGCGCTCGCGCGCCGGGCAAGACGCGCTGCGGGCGCTGGTCCGGCACCTCCCGGCCGCCGCGGGACCGCGGGTCGAGGCGCTGCGGCGCGCGCTGCTCTCGCTCACCTCCGCGCTCGACGCGCTCGCGCTCGCGGGCTCGCTCACCGAGCTCGCGGGCGAGCACGGCCAGACCTCCAAGCTCGCACCGCTCGGCGAGGCGTGCGACGCGCTCGCCCGCATCGTCGAGGGCGCGCGGCGACGTCTCGGCGAGCCGCGGGCCGAGGCACCTGCGTGCGGCGCGGCGCTCCGCTTCGTCGATCTGTCGGTGCTGCACGCAGTGCGCGGCAACGAGCAGGCGTACGCGGACGCGGTCGCGAGCGTGGTGGACACCCTGCGCGAAGATCTGCCCTTCCACGTCGCCGAGGCGATCAGCACGACGTTGGTCGCGACCGTGCAGCTGCCGGTGCACGGCGATCCCGATCGCATCAGCGCGCTGCCCCTCACCAACAAGAAGCGGGATCGGCGCGCCGAGCTGCCTCCGTGGATGCCGCCGAGCCGCACCCTCGGCGGCTTCTTCGTGCTGCGCGCGCTGGGCTCGGGCGCCGTCGGCTCGGTGTTCATCGCGCGGCGCTCCGAGGAGCGCGCCAACGAGTACGCGCCGCGCTTCGCGCTCAAGGTGCCCGAGTACGGGGGCACCGCGGCCCGCACCCTGTCGGAAGAAGAGTTCCACCAGCTCTTCCGCGAAGAAGCCGGCGCGCTGCTGCAGGTGCCGGTGCACCCCAACCTCGCCCGGCTCGTCACGTTCGACGCAGGCGCGCGGCCCAAGCCGATCCTGGTGATGGAGCTCGTCGAGGGACCTTCGCTCGAGCGCATCAAGGAGACCGCGGGGCTCGACATGCCGCGCGCGATCACCGTGCTCGACGGAGTCGCGCGCGGCCTGCACGCGATGCACGAGATCGGGGTCGGTCACCTCGATTTGAAGCCATCGAACGTGATCTTGAACGATCCCGATGGCCCTGGACCGGCGCTCGAGACGCCCGTGCTGGTGGACTTCGGCCTCGCGGGCCGCAACGTCCGGCCCGGCTGCGCGACCGCGAACTACGGCGCGCCCGAGGTCTGGGGGTTGGTGCCCAAAGGCCACGTGCCCTCGCCGATGGCCGTCGACGTGTACGCGTACGGCTGCCTCGCGTTCGAGGTGCTGACGGGCAAGGAGCTCTTCGACGGACCCAACGAGATGGCGATCCTCGGCATGCACTTGCAGCACGACGGCGACGCGCTCGGCATCGAGGCGATGGCGATGGTGCCCGAGCTCGCGGGCGTCGCCGAGGTCTTGCGCGGCGCGCTGCGTCTCGATCCCAGAAAGCGCATCGAGCTCGCCGACGTGCACGCCGGGCTCATGAGCGCCCTCGCGCCGCTCGAGGGCGCGCGCTGGCCGCTCCTTCAGTGAGCGCCGGGCGCGAGCGCTGAGGGCCTAGGCGGCCTTCGGCAAGAGGTGACGCAGGTGCCACGCCTGCAGAAAGACCTTCTCCTCGGCGCTCGCGAGCCGATCGCGCATCCTTCCTGCGAGGATCGTCGGCGTGATCACGGTCGCGAGGCTCGTCAGGAGGAGAAAGAACAACGTGCCCTCGAGCGGCAGGTGGCTGAGGCTCGATCGCACCACGAGCGCGTCGCTCTCGACGGTGTAGTGGGGATCGATCCCCAGTAGCCCGAGGAGGAACGGCACCGCGATCGCGAGCCCACCGAGCGCGAGCCACGCGGGACGCAGCTTTCGATCCGTGGTCATGGCGAAGAACATCGCGTTCGTGCTCGCCAGGCCCGGTACGACGATGAACGGGCCGAGCACGAAGGAGAACGTCGCGAGCGCGAAGAACGAGGTGACGCCGAGCGCGAGCGACCACGCCTCCGAGACCTTCTCTCCCCGCCACGCGAGCGCTGCGAGCGCCATCGCCGAGAGCAGCGCGCCGAGCACCAGCGCGCCGCGGGTCCAGTCGGTCACCCCGAACGCGATGACGAGCGGCACGGCGAGCAGCCAGGTCCCGAGGCGCGTGGTGCTGGTGCGGGCCGCGCTCCGCGCGTGGCTCGCGCGCAGCGTCGCGAGCTCACGCTGCGCCTCGGGCGGCGCCTCGGACGGCAGCTCGGTCATCAGCTGGTGCAGCGCCACGAGCGCGGGTGTGTGGGTGGGGACGAGCGCGAGCGCCCGGCCCAGCTCGCGGAGCGCGTCGGGCAGCGCGCCCACGTCCCGGTGGGTCTTGGCCGCGCGCATGTGCTGCTCGCAGAGCTCGAGCCGCCGGTGCGCGTCGCGCTCTCCGTCGAGGTAGCTCTCGACCGCCTCGGCCAACGCGCGCGCGCTCGCGAATCGATCGTCTCGATCCAGCGCGGTCGCCCGCTCGATCAGGGCGCGCAGCTCGGGCGCGACGTCGCCGGCGCGGGCGCGATCGTCGAGGGCCGGGCTCGGCCCCTGCACCGTCTGGGTGAGGCGCGCCATCGCGGTGGGCTGACCGTGCAGCGGCTCGAGGAAGAGGATCTCGAAGAGGATCGCGCCCAGCGCGTAGACGTCCGCGCGCGCGTCGAGCTGATGCAGCTCGCCGCGCGCTTGCTCGGGCGCCATGTAGCCCGGCGTCCCCAACAGCGCGCCGTCGACGGTCTGACCGGCGTCCGACGAGGCCACCTCGAGGCTCTTGCGCTCGCCCTCCACCTCCTCGACGCCGCGCACCCGCGCCAGACCCCAGTCGAGCACGTGCACCTCACCGA
>CAYZQM010000169.1:0-9945 GCA_964480175.1 uncultured Sandaracinaceae bacterium | reverse complement strand
CAGCGTCGCCTCGGGCTCGGGCGCACCGTGCACACGGGCCAGGCCCCAGTCGAGCACGTAGACCTCGCCGAAGTCGCCGACCATCACGTTCGCCGGCTTCAGATCGCGGTGCAGCACGCCGCGGGTATGGGCGTACTCGATCGCCAAGCAGATCTGCACGAACGCGTTGAGCAGCCGCCGCGGAACGAACGCCGCGATCGCCTCGCGATCGTGGGCCGCGAGCTTCTCGATCACGGTCTCGAGGCTGTGGCCTCGCACCCGCTTCATGGTGAAGAAGCGCCGGTCACCCTCCGCGCTCAGGTCGTAGACGGGCACGACCGCCGGGTGCTCGAGCTGGGCCTGGACCTGCGCCTCGCGAAGAAAGCGCGAGAGCGCCGCGCCGCGCGCCTCTCCCTTGAGCGTCTTGAGCGCGACCTCGCGCCCGATGATCCGATCTTCGACCAGGCGCACCTCGCCCATCCCGCCCTCGCCGAGGAGGCGCTTGTCGCGGTAGCGCGCGCCTTCGATCGGACCTGCGGCGTCCCGCACCACGACCTCGGGGAGCGAACCCGAGGGGACGTGGGCGAGGGTCCGGGCCGAGCCGACATCGTCGAGCTGAATGACCGTGTCCGCGACGGGCGAGGTCTTGTCCATCCGCGCTCCGTACCAAGGCGGCGCGCCGAGCGACAGCCGACGTCGGTGACATCGGCACGCATCCGCGCCGACCGGCCTCGTCAGTCGCGGAAGTCGGCGCCCGAGAGGCCGTAGCGCTTGAGCAGGGCGTGGAAGTCGGTGCGGTTGCGGCCGGCGAGGCGCGCCGCGGCGCTCACGTTGCCGCCCGCGCGCCTCAGGGCCTCTTCGACGTAGGCCCGATCGAAGCGCTCACGCGCCACCCGCAGCGGGGGCAGCTCGTCGTTCTTGCTGAGCTCGAGCAGCGGCGGCGCGTCGTTCGGCTTGGCGACCTCGGCGCGCGGCGAGCGGACCAGCACGGCGTGCACGTGCGAGGGCCGGAGCACGCCGTCGGTCGCGAGGAGCGCGGCGCCCTCGATCACGTTGGAGAGCTCGCGCACGTTGCCCGGCCAGTCGTGCTCGAGCAGGGCGCCGAGCGCGTCGCTCGAGAGGTGCGGCGCGCCGAGATCGTGACGCGAGGCCACCTGCGCCAAGAAGAGCTCGGCGAGCAGCGCGATGTCTTCGCGCCGCTCCCGGAGCGGAGGCATCTGGATCGGCACGACGTGCAGCCGATAGAGAAGGTCCTCGCGGAAGCGCCCCGCCTTCACCTCGGCGTTCAGATCGCGGTGCGTCGCGGCGATCACCCGCACGTCGACGGACACCGGACGGGTCGCGCCCACCGGGATCACCTCGCGCTCTTGCAGCACCCGGAGCAGCTTGATCTGCACGCTGAGGGGCGCGTCGCCGATCTCGTCGAGGAACACCGTGCCGCCCGCCGCGGACGCGAAGAGCCCGTCGCGATCCCGGTCCCGGTTCGCGCCGGTGAACGCGCCGCGCACGTGCCCGAAGAGCTCGCTCTCGAGGAGCGCCTCGGGGAGCGCGCCGCAGTTCACCGCGAGGAAGGGGCCGCTCGCGCGCGCGCTGGTGTCGTGGAGCGAGCGCGCGGCCAGCTCCTTTCCGGTGCCCGACTCACCGAGGAGCAGCACCGTGGCGTCGCTCGGTCCCACCCGCGCCAGCCGCTCGCGCACCTCGGCGATCTTCGCGCTGGTGCCGAGGAGGCGCCCGGTCTCGGCGCCGCCGACGATGCGGCGCAGCCCCGCGACCTCACGCCGCAGCCGCACCCGCTCGACGCCGTGGCGCACCTTCTCGAGCAGCTCGTGATCGTGGAAGGGCTTGGTGAGGAACCCATAGGCGCCGCGCGCCATCGCCTCCACCGCGCTCTCCACGCTGCCGTGCGCGGTCAGCATGATCACCGGCAAGTCGAGCGACCGCTGCTGCACGGCGTCGAGCAGATCGAGCCCGCTCTCTCCGTCGAGGCGTAGATCCACGATCATCGCGTCGACGATCTCGCGCTCCATCACCTCGATCGCGCCGCCGATCGTGGTCTCGACGCTGGCGCGGAAGCCGTGGTGCTCGAGCCGCATCGAGAGCAGCTCACAGAGATCCTCCTCGTCGTCGACGACGAGGACGTGGGCCGGGGTCGTGCTCATGCGTGCGCTCCCGCGGGCGGAGGCGGCGGCCTCGAGGTGCGCTGCGGGATCGGCGACTCGAGGGGGACCGAGAGCACGAACGACGCGCCGCGCTCCGCGGTGTCGTCGAGGGTGAGGTCGCCGCCGTGGGCCAGGGCGACCTCGCGCGCCAGCGCGAGACCGAGGCCGACACCGACGCTCTTGGGGGAGTGGGCTACTGCGCTGGTCACGAAGGGGTGAAAGATGGTCTCGCGGATGTCGTTCGGCACGCCCGGTCCGTCGTCGCTCACCCGCACCTCCGCCAGGGGCCGGTTCTCGCGCCGGATGACCCGCCGCTGGACCCGCACGTTGCCGCCCGCGGGCGACACCGACACCGCGTTGCGGACCAGGTTCGCGATGGCGCGCTCGAGCATCGCGGGATCGAGCGCCGTGCGGGGGGCGTCGCCCTCCTGCTCGAGCCGCACCTCGACCTTGCGCGCCCGCGCGTCGGCGCGCTCGTCCTCGACGGCGGTGAGGATCACCTCGTCGATCGACGCGCCTGCCTGCCACTGCAAGGGCGTCCCGGCGCGGAGCCGGCTGAAGTCGAGCAGCGTGGCGACGAGGCGCACCTCGCGCTCGCACGCGGCGCGCGCGATCCCCACCACCCGGCGCTGACGTTCCTCGAGCGGGCCCGCGGCGCCGTCGGAGAGCAGCGCGAGCGCCTCACGGATCTTGCTCAGCGGCGTCCGGAGCTCGTGCGAGACCGACGCCAAGAATCCCTGCTTGAGTGTCTCCAGCTCCGCGAGCTTCAAGCGCATCCGCTCGAGCTCTTCGGCGAGCGACTCGATCTCCCGCGGGCCTTCCGTCTGGACCCGATGGCCGAAGTCGCCGCGCCCCAGGCGCTGCGCGATGCGGGAGAGGTCGGCCATCGGCCGGCTGATCTCGTCCGCCAACCTCCGCGCGAGGACCAACGCCAAGAGGAGGGCGGAGCCCGCGAGCAAGAGGCCGATCCACGTCGCGCGGCTCCCGACGCGCGCCACCTCTTCGTCGCGATCCCGCGCGGCGCTGTGGAGCAGGGCGAGCCGGTCCACCCAGACCGTGGTGAGGCGCGCGTCGAGATCGGTCCGGACCCGCTCGTTCGCGGGCGCCCGGACGTTCGCGCAGGTGTCACCGAGGAGCACCCGATCCGCGAGGGCGACGTACTCACCGCACGCCGCGCGGATGTCGGGGCTGGCGTTCGGCGTCTCCGCGAGGCGCCGCCTCAGGAGCGACGAGGTCGAGACGATCTCGTCGTGCACTGCGGGGCCGTTGCCGTTGCCGCACGCGGCCGGGGCCGCCCGAAACGCGAGATCGAGCGCCCACGCCGCTTGATGGAGCGAGCCCTCGCCGACCAGCGCGCCCAGCTCTCGCTCGTCCAGCTGCTGCGAGAGCTGGGTCATGCGGACCAGACCGAAGAGCGTGGTCCCGAGCGCGGCGGTGACGACGATGACGGGGGCCAAGTGGCTACCGAGCAGCCGGGGCCCGAGGCGCATGCGATTCAAGCGAGCCATCCAGGGGAGGGGGGAGCGCATGCGAGGGCATCAACCATACCGCGCCCGCGGGACCGCACGAAGCCCGCTCGCCCCCGGGCAAATCCCCGGTGCTGCGTCGTTCGATCCGTCGCGAAACCCAGACAAGTGTCCGAGATCGCGCTGTCGTGAATCGCGGACAGGTCGCCGCGCATCCCCGAGAAAGCAGCGTCTGCATCGACCGACGACCCTGGCACGTGGCGTGAAGTGCGCGGCGTGATGCGCGCCTCATCCCCGAGTCTTCCTCCGAGCTCCGGAGCCCGCGGCCTCGCCACCGCGACCCTCCGCTCGTGGCGCGAGATGTTCGACCGTCAGACGTTCGGCTCGGACGTGTCCGCGGCGCTGACCGTCGCGATGGTCTCGCTCCCGCTCAACCTCGCGCTCGCGGTCGCGTGCGGTCTGCCGCCGCACGCGGGCCTCTTGAGCGCCGCGGCCGCTGGCGTCGTCGGCGCGCTCTTCGGGGCGAGCCGCTACCAGATCACCGGGCCCGAGGTCGCGCTCGCGCCGATGACGCTCGCGATCGTCACCGAGCACGGCTTCGGCGGCTTGATCGCGGTGACCGCGATGGCGGGCGTCATGCAGATCGTGATGGGCGCGCTCGGGGTGGGTCGCTTGGTCGGCTCGATCCCGCGGCCCGTCATCGGCGGCTTCCTCGCTGCGGTGGGTCTGTTGGTCTTCAACTCGCAGGTGCCGCGCCTGCTCGGGCTCGACGGCGTCGCCACGATCGGCGGCATCGAGGGCCTCGAGGGCCTCGGGGTGAACTTCTCGGCGCTCGGCGTCGGCGCGTTGGTGATCGCGCTGCTCGTCGGCCTGCGCCGCTTCCCCAAGGTGCCTGCGCCGCTCGTCGCGCTGGTCGCGGCGGTCCTGGTCACCGGCACGATGGACCTGTCGGTCGCGCGCATCGAGCCGCTGGAGGGCGCCTCGCTCCTCCCGACGCTGCCGAGCTGGGGCGAGCTCGATCTCCTCGCGCTGCTGCCGAGCGCGATCGCCCTCGCGCTGCTCGCGTCGCTCGACTCGCTGCTCTGCGCGGTGAGCATCAGCCAGCGCACCGGCGAGCACCAGGACAGCAACCAAGAGCTGGTCGCGCAGGGCGTCGCGAACATCGTGAGCGCGTTCGTGGGCGGCATGCCCGTCGCGGCCGCGGTCGTGCGCAGCGTGGTCGCGGTGGAGAGCCGCGCGGCGACCCGCCTCTCGGGTCTGTTGCAGTCGTTCTTCCTCCTCGCCGTCGTGCTCGTGCTGGGCGCGCACCTGGATCACATCCCGCTCGCCGCGCTGGCGGGCGTGCTCCTCGTGGTCGGCGCGCGCCTCATCCACGTCGGCGAGCTGCGCGCGCTCGCGCGCATCGGGCGCTTCGAGGCGGTCGTGTTCGTCGCCACCGCGCTCGCGATCGTCTTCTTCGACTTCGTCCCCGGCGTGGTCTTCGGCGTCGGCCTCTCGCTCGTCGCGCTCGCGCAGAGCGAGCGTCACGCGCTCAAGGTCCGCGCCGTGCGCTCGCAGGGCGATCTCCGGATCGTCGAGCTCGAGGGAGCGCTCTTCTCGGCGTCGCAGGATCGACTGCGCGGTCTCGTCGAGCCCCACGCGAGCGGCGTCTCGTACCTGGTGCTCGACATGAGCAGCCTGACCGTGCTCGACGCGAGCGGCATCGCGGCGCTCAAGACCTGCATCGAGAAGATGAAGAAGCGAGGCGCCGCCATCGGCGTGGGCGGCATCGCGGGCAACCGCCTCGCCGCCGTCACGGCCGAGCTGGACGGCACGTGCGCTGCGGTGCGACACAGCGCCGAGGCCGCCGCGCAGGCCCTCGTCGCCGATGGGGCGTGGGCCGCCGATCACGCGGAGCGGCTGCCCGAGGTCGCGCAGCCGAGCCACGTCCCCGTCGTGCTTCCCACCCCTGCGCCGGCCGAGTGACGAAGGAGGTCCCCATGGAGCGAGCCGAAGAAGCCTTCCCCGCAGCCCAGCGACCTCCGGTCGTGGTGCCGCGGAACGACGAGCGGGCCGCCACCGCGACCGAAGCGCGTCCGCGCGCAGCGAGCACCGCCGATCGCCTCTTGATCGCGTCGTCCTTGCTGCTCGTCGTGTCCGCCGCGGGCCTCGCGACCGGCTCGCGCTACGAGCCGATCTTCCTCGGCGTGTTCGTGCTCGGGCTGATCCTCACGCTGGTCGCGCGCCGCATGCTGTCCCAGGACGAGCGCGCGCGGCGCACGTCCGATCGCTGACGGCGGAGGGGCGCTCAGCGCAGGAACGCGAGGACGTCCGCGGTGACCTGGTCGCGGTTCGTCTCGTTCAGCATCTCGTGGCGCCCCTCGGGGTAGAGCTTCTCCGTGACCTCGGTGAGCCCGCCCTCGCGCAGCTGCTCCACGAGCTTCTTCACGCCCGCGCCGGCTTTGCCGACGGGATCGCGGCTGCCCGCGAACACGAGCATGGGCAGCGACTTGGGCTGCACGCTGCCGTAGCCGTCGCGTCCGGTTCGGTAGAGACCCTCGAGGAAGTCCACCCACGACTGGTTGGTGATGCGGAAGCCGCACCGGGGATCCGCGACGTACTTGTCGACCTCGACCTCGTCGCGCGAGAGCCAGTCGAACGAGGTGCGCGCCGGCTTGAACGCGGCGTTGAACGAGCCGAACGACATGAACGAGAGCAGCGCGCTCTTGCCCTCCTTGCCGCCGCGCACCCGCTCGAGCTTCGCGAGCTGCTTGCCGACCTTCGCGAGCGGTCCGCCCACCGCGTCCGAGCCCGACAAGATCACCCGGTCCCAGCGCGAGCGCCCCTCGTGCACCAGCGCATCGAGCGCCATGAACGAGCCCATGCTGTGCGCGAAGAGCGTGAAGCTCGTGTCCGGGTGCCGCGCCCGGACGTCGTCGGCGAGCGCACAGAGATCGCGGACCATCGCGCCCCACCCGTCGTCGTCCCCGAAGTGTCCCAGGCTCGCGTCCGTGGCGGTGCGACCGTGGCCCCGGTGATCGCTCGCGTACACCGCGTAGCCGGCCTCGTTGAGCGCCGCGGCGAAGCGGGCGTAGCGCGCGGCGTGCTCCGCCATGCCGTGCGCGATCTGCACGACCCCGATGGGCTCGCCCTCGGGCAAGAAGCGGTGGACGAAGAGCGACGCGCCGGGGCGCTCGAGCACGAACGAGTCGGTGGGCATGAAGAGCGCGGATGCTACGCGCCCTGCGCTGCTCCGTCGACGGGCTCGGACCTCAGGGGATCTCGCAGCCCTCGCCGTCGAGCGACGGGATCACCACCTCGACGATCGTGGTCTTGAGGCGGGTCACGCCGTCGCCGCGCAACACGACCTGCAGGCGGTAGCGCAGCGGCTCGGGACCGCGCTCGATCAGCTCGTTGGCCAAGAAGATCCGGAACGTGACCTCGGTGCCGGGCAGCACGTTGTCGAAACGATCGGGCAGCCTCGTCGCGCCGCTCGCGGGCACCGCGGACAGCGCCTGCACCCGCTCGACGAACATCAGCGCGTCGAGCTCGTCGGTCGGGTCGTCCTCGGTGAGCACGTCGATGTCGATGGGCACCTCGTCGCCTCGACCACCGCCGCGCCGAGCGCGCGCCCGTCGAAGCCGATGTCGAACACGATCGGCGAGCCGTCGGGACGCACCGCGCCGGTGTCGCGCGCGAGCGCCTGGAGGTGCGAGAGCCCCTCGGGATCACCACCGCCCGAGTAGAGGCCGAGCACCTTGCCGCCGATGCCGCGCAGCGCCGTGACCGCCTCGTTGTAGGTGTGGGCGGTCACCCCGAGGCGCTCGGAGTCGTAGGGGTTCGCGCCGAAGGGGCCGTTGTGGAAGGGCGCGTCGGTGAAGAAGGGGTAGCCGACCGAGCGGGGATCGGCGCAGCGACGCGAGGGCACGTAGCGTCCGAGCGCCGAGCCCGCCGCAGAGAGATAGAGCGCCTCGGTGGTCGACTCGGGTCCGTCGCCGCCGCTCTGCAGCGCGAGCCGATTGACCGCGTCTTGCACCACCGCCGCGTTGTCGGTGCTCGGGGCCATGAGGCCGAACACCTCGTCGGTGGGCGCGCCGTAGTCGCCCGCGGGGAAGTCGGCGTAGTAGCCGACGGCGAAGTGCACGTTGTCGATCTCCGCCGCGATCCCGGGGATGAGCACCTCGCGGAGGCTCTCCCGGATCTGCTCGATCTCGTCGCCCATGCTGCCCGTCACGTCGACCAAGAAGTAGACGTCCGCGGTCGAGACGCGGCTGACGAAGGTGACGTCGATGAACTCGGGCGGCTCGCGCGGCGGCAGCTCGACGCACTCGTCGGGCGGCGGGACGAACGCGTCGGGCGGGGTGTCGCGCGGCGGCGCGTCGAGCGGGATCGGCGCGTCCAGGCCCCCATCGTGATGGACCACGGGCACCGTGAGCCCCGACTTCGCACCGCAGCCGCTCAGGGCCGTGCCCACGAGCAAGGTGGCGATCATCGAGGCGTGAAGGTGCTTGTGCCGCATCGTGCCCATCCTGACGGAGAAAGAAGTCGAGCGTCCGAGGGGAGCACGAAGCGCGCCGCGAGACAATTCCGCGGCGTGCTCCCGCTCGTGACCGCGACCCGACGAGCGATCGCGCGGGTGAGTCGTTCGGCGGGCCCGTCCGATCCATCCCCGACGGGAAGCGCGGTGCACGCTCGCGTGCCGATCTCGCACGGTGCTCGACTGGACATCCGTCCAGGCAACGAGCAGCGTTCGGCCGTGCCTCGCGCCATCGCCAACCCGCCGCTCCGCTTCAGCGCGCAGCAGCTCGATCTTCAGGATCCCTCGCTCGAGGTCGAGGCCGAGCTCGCGAAGCTCGAGGTGATCGAGGAGCGCGCCAAGTCGATCCTCTCGGAGAACAGCAGCCCCGACATCGGCTTTCGCTTCAGCATCAACCCCTACCGAGGCTGCTACCACGCGTGCAGCTACTGCTACGCGCGGCCCACGCACGCGTACCTCGGCCTCGGATCGGGCACGGACTTCGATCGGAAGATCGTCGTGAAGGTCAACGCGCCCGAGCTGCTCGAGGAGGCGTTCGAGAAGCGCAGCTGGCAGGGCGATCACATCGCGCTCTCGGGCAACACCGACTGCTACCAGCCGCTCGAGGCCAAGTACCAGATCACCCGCCGGCTCCTCGAGATCTGCGCGCGCTACCGCAACCCGGCCTCCATCATCACCAAGAACGCGATGGTGCTCCGCGATCTCGACGTGCTGACGAAGCACGCGCGCGAGGCGCGCTGTCGGGTGACGCTCTCGATCCCGTTCGCGGACGAGGCGATGGCCAAGAAGATCGAGCCGGGCGCCTCGCCGATCGGAAAGCGCTTCGAGGCGCTGCGCGCGCTCGCGGACGCGGGCATCGAGGTCGGGATCTCGCTCGCGCCGGTGATCCCCGGGCTCAACGACGATCAGATCCCCGCGCTGCTCGAGCGCGCGAAGGAGGCGGGCGCGAGCTCGGCGTTCATCGTGCTCCTGCGCTTGCCGCTCGAGGTGCTGCCCGTCTTCGACGAGCGCCTCGAGCAGGCGTTCCCGCTGCGCGCGGACAAGGTGCGCAACGCGATCCGAGAGATGCGCCTGGGCAAGATGAACGAGAGCGCGCCCGGCGAGCGCATGCGGGGACACGGCGCGCGCTGGGCGGCGATCGAGCAGCTCTTTCATCTGCACGCCAAGCGCCTCGGCATGAACCGAGGCGAGGCGATGGCCGCCCTGCCGACGACGTTCCGCAGGCCCAAGGCGCAGCTCGATCTGTTCTGACGGTCATGGGGTAGCCCCTACGACGATCGCGGCGTCGGCCGACGATCGCGGCCCATCACCCCACGAATGGGGGTCTTGCGGACATGGCACGAAAGACGCTATGGGCCGCGACCATGGGTCACAAGTTCAAGTTCGTGCGCGTCGGCGGGTTCGATCAGGTGGAGATCACCACGGGCGCGGATCTCGCGGCGCTGCCGGAGCTCGATCAGAAGCTCTGGGTCGCGCTCTCGATGCCCACCACCGGCGTGCAGTTCGACGAGCGCACGCTCGAGCTGCTCGATCTCGACAAGGACAAGCACATCCACGCGCCCGAGCTGCTGACGACGGTGAAGTGGGCGTGCCGGGTGCTGAAGAGCCCGGACGTGCTCGTCGAGGGCGACGACGACCTGAACCTCTCCGACATCGACGTCGAAGACGAAGAAGGAAAGCTCCTCCTCAAGACCGCCAAGTCGGTGCTCAAGACGCTGGGCAAGGCGGACAGCAAGGTGCTCTCGGTCGACGACGCCACCAAGGCGAGCGCGGCGCTCGACAAGGATCCGCTGAACGGCGACGGCATCTTGGTGGACGCGGCGAT
>CAYZQM010000168.1:13156-14861 GCA_964480175.1 uncultured Sandaracinaceae bacterium | reverse complement strand
CACATGGCGCTGCACGCGCGCAGCGTCGCGGCGGCGGCTGGCGCGCAGGAGAGCGAGGTCGAGAAGGTCGCTGCGCTGATCCACGGGCGCGGCAGCGTGACCCTCGAGGCGGCCAAACGAGCGCTGCGCGAGCTGCGCGCGGAGACCGACGCGGCCGAGTGATCACGGGACGAGCTCTTCGCTCGCCAAGAAGCGCCGTCGAAAGCGTCGGATGCGGCGGAGCTGCTCGGCGTCGAAGAAGGGCAGGACTTCGCGGTCGCGCTCGTAGCTCATGATGTTGTTGGGCGTGTCCGAGTGGGGGTTGCCGAAGAAGTGCCCGAGCTCGTGCGCGAGCACCGTCGGTCCCGAGATGGCGGAGAGGATCACGTGGTGCGTGCCCGGGTGGTTCGCCGACCGCCAGTGCACGCCGCGTCGCATCAGGGTCGGGTCGTCGACGTCGCGGAGCGAGGCGACCACGAACACGTTGATCGAGCGGGCCACGAGCATGTCGGCGAGCGCGTGGCGATCACTGCGGTCCTCCATGTGCGCGTGCTCGGCGCCCATGGTGCGCCGCTCCCGGACGACGAACGCGGTGTCGCTCGGGGCGAAGATCGCGTTCGCCTGGGCCACCTGCTCGTCGAGCCACGCGTCGGTCGCGGCCTCGGCCCCCTCCTCGACGGCGACGGTGAACGCGATGGGCAGCGGCGTGTCGATCTGCGCTCGACCTCGGGGAGCGAGGGCCGCGACGAGGAACGCGGCGAGCGCAGCGAGGAGGAGAGGGCGCACCCGCCGAGTCTGGCACGCTGCAGTCCATCGGCCGCTGTGCTAACGCCGCGCCGCCATGGACGAACCCTTCGCGCTGCCGCGCCTCAGCGGCGCTCCCTCGAGTGATGGAACGATCGAGGAGACCCTGAAGTACCGGGTGCGCCCGCGCCCTCAGCCCAAGTTCCAGACCGTGCTCGACACGAAGGTGCTCTTCGGCGGGAGCGAGGGTGAGGCGGTGGTCAAGACCACGGTCACGCCGGCCGCGGCCGAGGGTGCGCCAGCCGTGCATCTCGACATCGTGCAGCGCATCGGCAAGCTCGAGGTCCACGATCGCTTCACCAGCATCAAAGCGGGGCAGGGCGCACGCGCGGGCAAGCTCGAGCGGCGCATCGGCGAGGCGCGCAGGGAAGAAGTCGACTTCACCTCCGGGCCCTTCGAGTTCCCCCGCGCGACCTACCCCGAGGTGCTCCTGCCCTTCCTCATGCGGGGTCAGCACTGGCAGCCCGGGCTCAAGCGCGCGGCGTACTCGTGGTCGTGCGATCGCTTCGTGGCGCGGGTCTACTACGAGTCGCGTGGCGAGACGGTCATCGACGTGCCGGCGGGCAAGATCAAGGCGCACCACGTGTGGATGTACCCGGACCTGAACGACTGGGTGTCACTCGGCTCGGTGATCACGCGGCTCGCCAAGCCCCTGCTCCCTCGCTACGACCTGTGGTTCGAGAGCGCCGATCCGGGGCGCCCCGTCCGCTACGAAGGCGCCTACGGTCCGCCGGGCGCCCCCGAGGTCATCCTCGAGCTGGATCGCTGACGGGACGGAGCACGAGCTCTCCGGTGACGACGAGCGGAGGCTCGCCCGACGTGTGGGTCACGAAGCGGAGCGAGGCGGAGCCCGCGTCGGTGCGGAGGACGTGCGCGTCGAACGCGCGGTAGCGCATCGAGCCCCACACCCGCGCGATCGTTG
>CAYZQM010000168.1:11532-13146 GCA_964480175.1 uncultured Sandaracinaceae bacterium | reverse complement strand
CGCCGCCGCCGGGATCGACGCGTGCGGGGGGCTCGATCGTTGCGCCGAGCTCGTGGGCTCCGCGCGCCTCGATGACCAGCGAGCAGCGCGGATCCCCGGTGCGGCGGACGCGGACCTCGTCGCAGCCCGACGCGCTCAGCGCATGCTCGGCATCGACCACGAAGCCGAGCAGGTCGTCGCCGCGGCTGACGCGGCCGATCGCCAGGCAGCGCGTGATGGCCTCCTCGAGCTGCGCGTCATCCATCGCCCGGATCCTATGCGACGCGAGCGCGACTCGCTCCTGCGAGCGAGGCGGCTTTACGCCGCGTGTCTTTGCGGCTAAGGCTCGCGCGCGCATCACGCGCTCGCTCTCTTCAGTCTCTTCTCATCGCGTACGGTCGGCGTGCTCGGAATGATCCGGGCCGCCTCGAGGGAAGCCGGTGGGTGCTCACGCACGAGCACGAACCCGGCGCGGCCCCCGCCACTGTGACCGGGGACGATGAGCGCACGTGCTCGCGCGGATCGCCGCGCGGGTGCAGCCACTGCGGTCTGCTGACCGCGGGAAGGCGCGCTTCATCGGTTGATCCGGAAGCCAGGAGACCTGCCGTGCGCTGCTGCTCGGTCACCTACGGTGGGTGGAGGCCGTGACTCGGTGTGAACCGAGCGCGCCCTCTCTTCATCGACGAGCCGAGTCTCATCGACGATCCGCGGCGACCGAGCCCGACCTGCGAAAGCAGGCGCCTGCGCAGGGCAGGCGAAGGTAGGTCCCATGTCGCGCTTCACTCGATCCTCTCTCGGTCTCTCTCTTCTCTTCGTCGTCGCCGGCTGCGATCCCGACACGTCGACGGACGCCGGCACCGACGCCGCCGTCACCGACGTCCCCACCGCCGACACCCCGGCGGCGGATGTGCCCGTCGTCGCGGACGCCGCGCAGGACGCGCCCTCGGGCTGCGACTGCGACGCCGATCAGACGTGCCTGCGCGGAGTGTGCGTCGCGACGTGCGACGGCCTCGACGGCTTCGACGCGGCGCTCGCCGCGGGCGTGGTGCCCGTGGCGCACGCGTGCCGCTCGGCGGCCGCGTTCGACGTGGTCGGCACCAACGTCTACGAGCTGACCGCCGCGCCGGGCAGCAGCGGGATCGTGCTCGCGCTGGTGCGCTGGGCGTTCGCCGACGGATCGGTCACCGCGACGACGCTGGCGCAGCGCACGTACGTGCCGACGATGAGCGACCCCGCCGAGATGGTGTTCCCGGGCTACGTCGCGGTGAGCGACGACGAGGCCCACGCGCTCTTCGGCTACACCACGTCGCTCTCGGGCTTCGTGGGCGGCGTCGTCGACGTGGACACCGCGGCGATGACGTTCGAGGAGATCTCGGCGCCCGGCAACTTCGACGGCGCGTTCGTCGCGGGCAGCGAGTACCTCATCAACGGCCAGGGCTTCGCGGCGCTCTCGGGCCAGGCGCTCTACCTCGCCGACGCGACCGACACGTCGCCCGACGGCGCGATGGTCGTCGACGAGATGGGCGATGCGTCCGGCTCGGTCGCGCTCTGGGCCGAGCAGGATCTCGTCGTCTTCGGCGGCGCGCGCTTCGGCGGCCCCTGGCCCGACGACAGCACCGGCGGCTACGTGTTCTT
>CAYZQM010000168.1:5669-11522 GCA_964480175.1 uncultured Sandaracinaceae bacterium | reverse complement strand
TCGCGCCGGTGGCCGAGGTGCTCGCGGCGAGCGCGCCGATCGACGCGTTTGCGACCACCCAGCGCCTGCGCCTGCCCGGCGCGTTCGAGCTGCTCACGGGCGGCCGCCTCGTCGAGGTCTACTACGGCGACACCGGCATCGCGGGCCTGCGCTACCAGACGCTGAACAACAGCGACGAGGGCGTCGAGGCGAGCGAAGCGGTCGACATCACCACCGGCGGCACGTTCTTCAACGCGGGCGCGATTGGTGACGACGTGCTCTTGGTGCACGGCAGCGGCTCGCTCCGCGTCACGCTCCCGTGAGTCGACGCGACTTCGCGAGGCTCGCGCTCGGCTCGGTGCTCGGCTCGGTGCTCACCCAGGGGTGCGTCGGGCCGAGCCCTTGCCGCGCGCCCGTGGACACCGTGCCGTCGCCTTGCATCGCGGTGGTGCGCGGCGACTACGGCTCGAGCGCGATCGCGTTCGCCGACTGCGACGGCACCTCGGTGGCCCCGTCGTGGATCGACTCGGGGAGCGTCGCGCCGCAGCTCGTCACCGCGGTGAGCGCGGACGTGGTGATCGTGCCTGCGCCAGGCGGCCTCGCGTGGATCGATCGCTACAACGTCGACGTGCTCACCGTCGCCGACCCCACCGCCTCGCCGCCGGCGTTCACCCAGATCGACGTGCGAAGCAACGTGGACGGGGTCAGCGCCAACCCCCACGACGCCGAGTGGCTCGCGGATGGGCGCGCGCTCGTCACTCGATACGGCGCAGGCCCCTCGCCCGAAGGCGGTGTCGCCAACGACGACGTGCTCGTGATGCGCGGCGAAGCGATCGAGGCGCGCATCGCGTTCGACGACGCGCGCACCACGGGCCTGCGCGCCGACGGTACGAGCGTCGCGATCTACGCGCGGCCCGACGAGCTCGTGCTCCTCGGGGCGTCGGACGACGTGGCGCTGGTCAGCCTCGGTCGCGCCTCGCTCGACTACTTCGTGTTCGCCGAGGGGATGATCGGCGTGCTCGGCCTCGGCGAGGGCGCACCGAGCACGAGCACGCTCCCGATCGATGGCCTGGTGAACTGCGGCATGATGCGCCGCGACCCCGACGTCGCGACGCGCGCGTACCTGCTGTGCGCCGGACCG
Organism: uncultured Sandaracinaceae bacterium; assembly: GCA_964480175.1. Taxonomy (GTDB): domain Bacteria; phylum Myxococcota_A; class Polyangia; order Polyangiales; family Sandaracinaceae; genus CAYZQM01. The sequence continues at coordinate 10,402 of CAYZQM010000168.1, read as the reverse complement.
CTGCTGACGGATGCAGCCACGCGTCGCGGGCTCAGCGGTGTGGTCGAGCTCGAGCTCGTCGACGGCCGCGTCGAGGTCACGTCCATCCGTCGGATGCCCGAGACGTTCCGCGTCGCGACCGGGGGTCTGGTGCCGCTGGGCGATCGTCGGGTGCTCGTCGTGGCGACCGGCTCGGCGGGCGAGATCGAGATCGGCGATCAGCTGCTCGTGATGAACGTGGCCGACGGCAGCGTGACGTTGGTGTACGAAGCGTCGTCCGGCTTCGTGCTCGGCTCGGGCGCGCTCGTCCCCTCGAGCGGCGAGGTCTTCGTGCCCGACGCCGAGGCGGGCGCGCTGCGGGTGATCGACGCAGCGAGCGCCACGCCCGTCCGCACGGTGCCGCTCGACGGATGCGTAGGCCTGCCGCCGCGGCAGGTGGTGTTCCTTCGCTGAGGGACCGCGCGTGATCCCTTCGGGGGACGGATCGGCGCGCAGGCCGGTCTTTCCCCTCGCGCGAGCACAAACCACAACCGATTGTGGTGGTTCGCGCGCTCCACCACTTTCTGTAGCTTGACAGTCACCGCGCCGGCACGTACCAACGGGCCCTTGCTGGTGTCCGCGCGATCGTGCTCGGACCCAGAAGGGAACCCGGTGAGAGTCCGGGACTGCCCCGCAGCGGTAAGCGAGAACGAACCCCACGACGAGCACTGCGGCGACGCGGGAAGCGGTGGGAAGTAGGAAGGCCGGAGGCTCCGGCAGCGCTCACGAAGTCCGAAGACCTACCAGCATCCGAGCGCGGAGAGACAACCGCGCCCGGTCCGACCGAAGCCTCGCGGGAGGCGGACGGCCACAGGGGGCACGAGCGTGCTCGTTGGACCGTCCGTCGATCGCGAAGCCGGCGCCCGAGGGGACGCCGGTCGGAGCCTCGCCCACCTCCACGTGCGTGCGAGCGAAGCACCGATCCGTTCATCGTCCGCCACCGAATCACCGAGGACCATGCAGACCACCGAGACCGAGAAGTCCCCCGCCACCAAACCGACCCCGGACGAGACGCCCGGCATGCGCGTCACCAAGCGCAACGGTGACAAGGAGCTCGTCGACCTCAACAAGATCGTGCGCGCGGTCGGTCGCTGCGCGGTCGGTCTGGACTCGGTCGACGTGATGCGCGTCGCGACCCGCACCATCGGTGGGCTCTTCGACGGCGCGACCACCCGGGCCCTCGACGAGCTCTCCATCCACACGGCGGCAGCGCTCATCGCGGAGGAGCCGCAGTACGGCGAGCTCGCCTCGCGTCTGTTGTCTGCGTACATCGACAAGGAGGTCCGCGGTCAGGAGATCCACGCGTTCAGCCAGTCGATCGCCGCCGGCCATCGGCTCGGCATCGTGAGCGACGGGCTGCTCGAGTTCACCACGGCCAACGCGCGCAAGCTCAACGACGCGATCATCCCGGCGCGCGATCACGAGCTGCCCTACTTCGGGCTGCGCACGCTCTACGACCGCTATCTGCTCCGCCACCCCACCGCGCGCACCGTGATCGAGACGCCGCAGCAGTTCTTCCTGCGCGTCGCGAGCGCGCTCTCGGAGTCGGCGAACGAGGCGATCGAGCTCTACGAGCTCTTCAGCTCGCTGAGCTACCTGCCGAGCTCGCCCACGCTCTTCAACTCCGGCACCCGCCATCCCCAGCTCTCGAGCTGCTTTCTGCTCGACTCGCCGAAGGACGAGCTGATGGCGATCTACGGCAAGTACTCGGACGTCGCGCAGCTCAGCAAATTCTCCGGCGGCATCGGTCTGGCGTTCCACCGGGTGCGCTCGCGCGGCTCGCTCATCAAGAGCACCAACGGGCACAGCAACGGCATCGTCCCGTGGCTCAAGACACTCGATGCGTCCGTCGCCGCGGTGAACCAGGGCGGCAAGCGCAAGGGCGCGTGCTGCGTGTACCTCGAGCCCTGGCACGCCGACGTCGAGGAGTTCCTCGAGCTGCGCATGAACACCGGCGACGAGGCGCGCCGGACCCACAACCTCAACCTCGCGAACTGGGTCTGCGATCTCTTCATGCGCCGCGTCGAGAGCGACGGGGTGTGGTCGCTCTTCGATCCCAGCGTCACCCCCGAGCTGGTCGACCTGTACGGCGAGGAGTTCGAGCGCGCCTACGAGGTGGCGGAGCGCGACGGTCGCTTCGTGCGCCAGATGAAGGCCCGCGATCTCTACGCGCGGATGATGCGCTCGCTCGCCGAGACCGGGAACGGCTGGATGACGTTCAAGGACAAGTCCAACCGCGCCTGCAACCAGACGGCGCTGCCCGGGCGCACCGTGCACCTGTCGAACCTCTGCACCGAGATCCTCGAGGTCACCTCCGACGAGGAGACCGCGGTGTGCAACCTCGGCTCGATCCAGCTCGGTCGCCACACCAAGCGCGACAGCAACGGCGTCTTGCGCTTCGACTTCGACAAGCTCGGCAGCACGGTGCGCGTCGCGGTGCGCCAGCTCGATCGGGTGATCGATCGGAACCTCTATCCGATCGACAGCGCGAAGTCCTCGAACGTCCGCTGGCGCCCCGTGGGCCTCGGCGTGATGGGCCTTCAGGACGTGTTCTTCCAGCTGCGCCTGCCCTTCGACGCGCCCGAGGCGCGCGCGCTCTCGCAGCGCATCGCCGAGGAGATCTACTTCCACGCGCTCTCGGCCTCGGTCGATCTCGCCGTCGAGCAGGGTCAGCACCCGGCGTTCGCCGAGACCCGCGCGGCCCGCGGGGAGCTGCAGTTCGAGGCCTGGGGCGTCGAGCCCAGCAACGCACAGCGCTGGAACGATCTGCGCGCTCGCATCGTGCGGCACGGGCTGCGCAACTCGCTGCTCATCGCGATCGCGCCGACGGCGACCATCGCGTCGATCGCGGGCTGCTACGAGTGCATCGAGCCGCAGGTCAGCAACCTCTTCAAGCGCGAGACGCTGTCCGGCGACTTCCTCCAGGTGAACCGCTACCTCGTCGCCGAGCTCAAGAAGCTCGGCCTCTGGACCGAGTCGATGCGTCAGCGGCTCAAGGGCGCGGAGGGCTCGGTGCAGGCCATCGGCGAGATCCCCGAGGAGATCCGCGCCATCTTCCGCACCGCGTGGGAGCTGCCGATGCGCTCCTTGATCGACATGGCGGCCGACCGCGGCGCCTTCATCGACCAGAGCCAGTCGCTCAACCTCTTCATCGAGAGCCCGAACATCGGGCAGCTCTCGTCCATGTACTTCCACGCGTGGAAGAAGGGGCTGAAGACCACCTACTACCTGCGATCGCGACCCGCGACGAAGATCGCCAAGGCGACGATGAGCGAGGTGCCGCCCGCGATGAGCGCGGACGCCGCCGCGAGCGCGGCCGTGATGTGCTCGCTCGAGAACCCCGAGAGCTGCGAGGCGTGCCAGTGACCACCGAGATTCGTCCCAGCCAGGCGCCGAGCGCCGTCGCCCGCCCCGCGAGCATCTTGGATCCCGGCCTCTGCCTGACCCTGCGGCCGATGGCGTATCCGCAGTTCTTCGAGCGCTACCGCGCGGCGATCAAGAACACGTGGACCGTCGAGGAGGTCGACTTCGGCACCGACGTCGCCGACCTGACCAGCCGCATGAGCGCGCCCGAGCGGCACCTGGTGCAGCGCCTCGTCGCGTTCTTCGCGACGGGTGACTCGATCGTCGCGAACAACCTGGTGCTCTCGCTCTACCGCCACCTCAACGCGCCCGAGGCGCGCATGTACCTGTCGCGGCAGCTCTACGAGGAGGCGCTGCACGTGCAGTTCTACCTGACGCTGCTCGACACGTACGTGCCCGATCCGAACGAGCGCAGCCGCGCGTTCGCCGCGGTCGAGTCGATCCCCTCGATCCAGAAGAAGGCCGCGTTCGCGATGCGCTGGCTCGACGAGATGGCGGAGATTCCGAAGCTCGAGACCAAGGAGCACCGCCGCAAGTTCGTGCTCAACCTGATCTGCTTCGCCGCCTGCATCGAAGGCCTCTTCTTCTTCGCGGCGTTCGCGTACGTGTACTTCCTGCGCTCGCGCGGGCTCTTGCACGGGCTGGCCGCGGGCACGAACTGGGTCTTCCGCGACGAGAGCGCGCACATGGCGTTCGCGTTCGACGTGGTCGCGACGATCCGGCGCGAGGAGCCCGAGCTCTTCGACGCGTCGCTGGAGAGCGACATCCACGCGATGATCGCCGAGGCGATCGAGTGCGAGGTGCAGTTCGCGCAAGACCTGCTCTCGGGCGGCGTCGCCGGGCTCTCCGTGAAGGACGTGCGCACCTACCTCGAGTTCTGCGCCGATCAGCGCCTGCGCACCCTCGGCATGGCGCCTCGCTACCAGGTGAAGAACCCCTTCGACTTCATGGACCTGCAGGACGTGCAGGAGCTCGCGAATTTCTTCGAGCGCCGCGTCTCGGCCTACCAAGTCGGCGTGACCGGCGAGGTCGTCCTCGACGCCGCGTTCTGAAGGGCGCCTTCAGCTGGCGCTCGCGGCCTCGACCCAGTCGCGGCCGAGGCGGCGGGACGCCAGCAGCAGCAGCGCCGCCGCCAGCGCGTAGAACGCGCCGCCCGAGTAGATGGCCCAGCGGATCGACTCGTCGCCGAAGCGCTCGTGGAGCAGGTCGGAGACGAAGCCGAACCAGTAGGTGCCGAGCGCGATGCCGACGAGGTTGTTCACCAACAGAAAGAGCGCCGAGGCCGTCGAGCGCATCGTCGGCGGCGCGAGGCGCTGCACCGCGGTGATCACGGGGCGGGGCCACGCGAGGTT
>CAYZQM010000168.1:2661-5605 GCA_964480175.1 uncultured Sandaracinaceae bacterium | reverse complement strand
CCGCGGGGACGACCGCGTACGCGCTGCGCTTCAGCTTGCCGAAGCGATCGGCGAGCGCGCCGCCCAGCCAGATCCCGAGCAGGCCCCCGATGAGCGTGATCGCGCCGTAGTACCAGGAGGTCTCGACCAGGGAGAGGCCGAGGCTCCGCTGAAAGAACGTCGGCAGCCAGAACGCGACGCCGTAGCCGCACACGCTCGAGGACGCGGCGCCCAGCGCGAGCAGCCAGAAGCTCGGCTTGGGAAAGAGCGTGCGCGCGACCTGACCGAACGACGCGGCCTCGGCGCCTGCGCGTCCGTCGTAGCCGCCTCGCACCGGGTCCTTCACGGTGAGCTTGAGGAGCGGCGCGATGAGCACGCCGGCGCCGCCGACCCAGAGGAACGTCGCGCGCCATCCGAGCTCGGCCGAGAGCAAGCCGCCGAACAAGATGCCCAGCGCCATGCCGATCGGGATGCCGAACGAGTACACCGCGAGCGCGCGACCGCGCTGCTCGGGCGGGAAGTAGTCGCTGATGAGCGAGTACGCGGGCGCGACGCCGCCGGCCTCGCCGACGCCCACGCCCATGCGCATCAAGAAGAGCCCGCCGAACGAGCCGGCCAGACCACACGCGGCGCTGAAGCCGCTCCAGACCACGAGCGCGACGGTCATGATCCAGGTCCGGCTCGCGCGGTCCGCGAGCCACGCGATCGGCAGTCCGAGCGTCGAGTAGAGCGCCGCGAACGCGAGCCCACCCATCAAGCCGAGCTCACCGTCGGTCAGGTGCAGCTCCGCTTGGATCGCGTCCTTCAAGATGCCGAGGATCTGCCGGTCGATGAAGTTGAACGTGTAGACGACCAAGAGGACGCCGAGCACGTAGATGCGGTAGCCCGGACGCTCGGCCGCGGCGACGGGGGGCGCGGGGGCGTCGCTCATGCGGCTCCTGCGAGCGCTTCGGTGGCGCGCACCACCACCGCGGCTTGGTTGTAGCCCACCCCCGAGCCGACCATCAGCACGTGCTCGCCAGCGCGCAGCGCGCCGCGTTGGACCAGCGCATCGAGCGCCATCGGGATGCACGCCGAGCCGGTGTACCCGATGTCCTGCATCACCCGGATCGCGCGCTCGCGGGGCACGCCGAGCGAATCCATCACGGTGTCGATCGTGTTGTTGCGGACCTGGGTGAACACGAAGTGCTCGATGTGCGGCAGCGAGCATCCCGCCCGCGCGGCGACCTCGCGCGCGAGCGCGACCCAGCCCACTTCGTTGACCTCGCGGGGGTAGGGCTCGAGGAGGCGCACCTGGGTGCGACCCTCGCGCACCGAGGCTTCGCTCGCGGGCTCGACCGTGCCCCCGCTGGCGATGCACCAACGCTTGGCGAAGCTCCCGTCGGCGCGCATCGCGCTCGCGAGGACGCCGGGGGTCTCGCTCGCCGAGAGCACCGCGGCGCCGGCGCCGTCGCCATAGAAGAACGAGATCGGATCCAGGGGATCGGCGAGGCGCGACATCCGGTAGGCCCCGATGACGAGCGCGTGCCGGTAGTAGGAGCCCGATCCCAAGAGCCCCGCGGCCGTCGCGAGCGCGGTCGGAAACGACGCGCACGCGCAGCCCACGTCGAACGTGCCCGCGCGGCCCGCGCCCAACGCGTGCTGCACGATCACGGAGGTGGAGGGCGTGATGTAGTCGGGCGAGTCGGTGCCCACGAGGATCAGATCGAGATCGTCAGGCGTGAGCCCTGCGCGGCCGAGCGCTTGGCGGCCCGCGGCGACCGCGAGATCGGAGGTCGCGACCTCGTCGGGTGCGATGAACCGGCGAGTGATGCCCGTGGTCTCGGCCAGCTTCTCGATCTGCACTCGATGCGTCTCTCCCACGCGGGCGATGAGCGCTTCGTTCGAGAGCGCGTCGGTGGGCAGATGCGCGCCGGTCGCTACGATCGCCGCGTGACGCATCAGGGGCAGCGCCCCGCCTCGAAGTAGCCGGGCGCGGTCTCGCGCACCCAGCTCGAGATCCCGAGGCTCCAGAGGCCGAGGTTCTCTCCCGAGCCCACGGTGCACACGTAGCTGTTGAAGCTGCCGCACCGCGCCGCGCGTCCTGCGGTGACGTGCGCGTAGTTGGACGCGTTCGTCTCGGCGCACGAGGACGCTCCTGCGTCGCTCCCGGCGTCGCGGCCCGCATCGCTGCCGGCGTCGCGTCCCGCGTCCACGCCCGCATCGATGCCGGCGTCTCGGCCGGCGTCGCTCCCTGCATCGCGCCCTGCGTCGCTGCCTGCGTCGCTGCTCGCATCGCGGCCTGCATCGTTCGTCGGACCCGCGTCGGACGGCGCGCTCCCGCCCGTGAGGCCGAAGAACGCCGCGGCGTGCTGCGTGCTGCAGAGGCCCACGTCGAGGATGAACGCGCCCGCGCTCCCACAGCCGCGCGCCGGATCGACGGCGGTGCCGTGGCCCATGCTGCTCACGAGCCAGGTCTCGACGACGATGCGCCCCGAGGGATCGGTGTAGCTGCGGTGGGTGCCGCGTCCGACCGTTTCTTCGGCGTCGAACGTCGTGTCGGCGCCGGCGACGCCGAGCCACTGCTCGGCGATCTCCGTCAGGTTGCTCGGCGAGACCGTCGTGTCGCTGCCGCCCGCCCACACGCTCACGATCGGCCACGGCCCGGTGTGGCTCGAGCCCGCACGCACGATGTCCGCCCACTGCTGCGGCGTTCGGTTCACGCCGCCGCTCATGCAGCTGAACGAGTTGCTCACGCTGGTGGCGCAGCCCGCCGGGAGGCCCGCCATCACCGCGCCGCCCGCGAACACGTCGGGGTAGGCCGCCAAGAGCGCGGTCGTCATCCCGCCGCCGGCGGAGAGGCCGGTCACGTACACCCGGCTCGGATCGATGCCGCGGAAGCGCAGCGCCCACGGTTGCAACCACGCGAAGAGGCGCTGCTTCCGCTGGCGGCGGCGGCCTTCCTCCCATAGCGCGCCGGCCTGCT
>CAYZQM010000168.1:0-2651 GCA_964480175.1 uncultured Sandaracinaceae bacterium | reverse complement strand
CACGTACACCCGGCTCGGATCGATGCCGCGGTTCACCCGCATCCACTCGACCATCGCGGCGATCGAAGCGACCTCGCCGCCGCCGCGTCGCGTGTCGGCCGGCTCGAACCAACTGAAGCAGCGCGCGCCGTTGTTCGAGGTCTGCTGCTCCGGATACACGACGAAGAACCCCTCGGCCTGCGCGAGCTCGTTCCAGCCGGCGGCGAGGTAGCCCGAAGCGGTCTGGCTACAGCCGTGCAGCGCGACGACGAGCGGTGCGCCCGGCCCAGCGCTCGTCGGTGCGTGGTAGTACATCCGCAGTGCGCCGGGGTTGGCACCGAAGCTGGTCACGCTGGTGAGCGGCTCTGCGGTGGGCTCGGGTTCACCGTCCGGGGCGACGCAACCGGAGAGCGCGAGCGAGAGGAGCGCGAGCGTGATGAGCGATGAGCGCATGTGATGTTCTCCGTGGCCCCGAGCGCGCTCGAGGCGGCGACGAGGATCAGATCAGGAGGCGCACCGACAGGATGAAGCTGTCGGTCGCGTTCAGGCGGGGCGGCATCGGCGTCGCCTCCGACATCGAGCGCGCCCAGCGCAGCCCGATGGAGACGTACGGATCTTCGAGCCACGCCGTCATGCCCACGTTCAAGTAGTGGTTCTGCAGCGTCGTCATCGCGTCGATGGTCGACGTCAGGTAGTAGTACATCGCGCCGACGCCGAACCACTCGTAGCGGAAGTCCGCGCCGCCGGCTCCGACGAAGCCCTCGTAGTCGCTCGCCGAGCGCATCGTGACGTCCGGGATCGCGAGCTGCTGGTTGCTTCGGTACGCGAACGAGCCGAAGACGCTCAGCATCCGATCGAAGAGGTTCACCTGCGCGGACGCGCGGAGGTTGTAGCCGATGAGCGGCGCGTCGTCGGCGTTCGTGACGTCGACATCGACGATGTAGAACTGCGCCGCGGTGCGGAGCTCGACGATGTCGTGCGCGAGGATGAACGACGGGGTGATCGTCTGGAGCTGGATGTCCGAGCCGGGCAGCCCGTTGGAGAGCGCGCGCAGCGGCGCGGTGAAGAGCGTGCCGAGCGAGCTCACGTCGCCGCCGAAGCCGAACGCGAGGCTGGTCGTGAGCGGGTTGCCGCCGGTGTACGAGACGCCGAAGTCCAGCATCTCCCAGCGGTAGCGGAGCATCACGCCCTGGCCCTGCGCGAAGCCGCTCACGAGGAGCGGATCCCGCACGTAGGGATCCATGCCGAACGAGTCGAGCACGTTGGTCGACACGAAGTCGACGCTCGAAGGATCCGGGAAGATGCCGCCGGTCAGCGACAGGCCCCAGCGAGAGAGCCGCAGGTAGTTCTCGCGCGCCTGCAGCGAGGCCGTGCCCTCCCAGACGCTGGTGCCGACCGGACCGTTCCGCGCGAGGTTGAAGCCCAGGTTCCGCTCGAAGACGCTGCGGAACGTGAGGAACTCGAAGAGCTGACCTTCGAGACCGAAGCGCGCGAGGGCGAGCGTGCTCACGCGGGCCGCGAGGCCGGTCGCGCTCTCGCTCGTCGGCAGGTACGCGACGAGCATCGCGGAGATCTGCAGGACGGGCTTGATGAAGTCGTCTCCATCACGCCAGAAGGTGAACGCCGGGCGCGCCGGCAGCGCCGTCGTGCTCAGCGTGCGCGTCGCGGCTTCTTCGGGGCTCGGCGGCTCGTCGGGCAGCGACGTGCTCGTCGCCTCTTCGACGGCCTCTTCTTCTTCGTCGACCGGCGCAACCTCGGCCGCGGGCGCGCCTTCCGGCAGCGGCGTCGCGGCGGTCTCGGGGACCTCGCTCGCGGGCGGCGGCGTCATTTCTGGCGCGTCCTCTTCCTCGACGGGAGCCTCCGCGGTCGGAGCGTCGGTCGTCTCGGGTGCGGCCGTGTCGGCGACGCCGGCGTCGGGGGACGTCGAGGCGTCCTGCGCCATCGCGAGCGATGCACAGCACAGAGAGAGCAGCGAGGCGAGCGTGAGGATGCGAGACGTCAGGGTGCGCATGGGAGCGAGCTCTCCGTCGAGATCGGGGCCGGTGGCCGTCTGAGGGGCAGCGCGGGGTCGGAGGCCTGGCTCCGACCCCGCTGGGCTGCTGGGGGCCGCTGGGGCCCGAGGGGTCAGTCGGCGAGACGCGAGACGACCGCGGCGATGCCCGCGGGCGAGCGAGCGCTGCCGAAGTGGTTGGCGAAGAAGCCGGGGGCGCCGGTGAAGAAGTACCCGCTCGCGTCGTAGTCCGACAGCGTCAGCAGGACGTTGTCGACGCAGGGATCGAGGTCGAGGCTCGAGGACGTCTCCGAGATGAACTCGTCCTGCAGCATGCCGTCGGCGATGTCCTGCATCGTGACGGTCGTGTACTCGACGACGTTGCCCTCGCACTGATCGGTCTCGCCATACGCGTAGCTTCCGTCGGCGCACGGCGTCGCGAAGAGATCGCTCGGACCGTTCAGCGGACGCGAGAAGTACGTGGGGATGAACGAGCCGCGATCGCCCATCTCACAGCCGACCGTGCCGCGCATGTGCTCGAACGAGTCGCAGAGCAGCTGCCCGTTCGCGACGCCGTGGTTGGCGCCCGAGAGCAGGACGACGTCCGAGAGGTGGGCGAAGGGATTCACCGCACCCGTCGTGCCCGCGCGGTGCTCGTTGTAGAGGCGGCGCAGGGCGTCGC
>CAYZQM010000167.1:8483-15117 GCA_964480175.1 uncultured Sandaracinaceae bacterium | reverse complement strand
TGCCGATCTGGCCCACGCGGCGATCGCCGTCGCCCGCCGAGAACGCGTTGTCGAACTTGTGCGTGGGAAAGAGCACCCGGACGCCGAGCTCGTAGTAGCGATCGAGCGTCGTCCGCACGCTCTCCTCCGTGCACGCGGGGTGACCCTCGCGCGGGGTGAGAAAGCAGTCGAAGAGGTTCGACGTCTCGATCCCCAAGATCACCGCCATGCGTCCGTCTTCGATCGTGGCGCGCGCCTCTTCGGGGGTGTGCACGACGTGGAACCATCCGCGCCCCGGTCCGCCCGACTGCGCGTCGATGTAGCGCTCGAGCGCGTACGTCTCTTCGATCTCGCGATCGACCGCGACCATGTCGTTGCACTCGTAGCGGGTGTCCTGGGTCCGCATGCCCACGATCATCTCGCAGAGCACCGAGTTGGTCGTCATGTGCTGCACCAACAGGCGCAGGCCCCCGAGGTACGCGCGCTCGAGCCAGCGGTAGTACTGGGTCTGGTGGGTCGAGCTGTTCCAGCTGTTGGGCCAGTCGGTGAAGTTCGGGTAGCCGTCGGTGACGTGGTTGGCCTCCGGCGTCTCACCGCTCACGAAGACGTCGATGAGCCCCTCGGTGTCGATGTCGCCACCGAGCCCGGAGAACGCGTAGCCGATGATGTCGGCGCGCCCCTCTTCGCCGTGGAAGAGCTCGCAGCTCGGCAGCGCGTGCTCGACGCCGAGGCGATGGAACGGGGAGCCGTGGAACATGCCGCCGCCTCCGAAGCCGAAGTTGGTGAAGAGGTGCGAGTGGGTCTCCACCACACCGTACACGTCGCCGTCGTCCCACGTGGTGCGCTCGATCGCGCCGTCCGCGTCGAGCGTCAGCTCGGGGAACGTCGCGCACCCCTCCACCGGATAGAACGCGATGACCGCGGCGTCCTCGTCGCGCTCGCTCAGACCATTGCGCGTGAGCACGTGGCCGCTCGCGCGGTGCCGGAGCTGGAAGCGATCGGGATCGGAGGGCGCGACGGTGATCTCCCACTCCGCGGGCGAGCGGTAGGAGTCATCGACGAGCAGGATGTCGGAGAGCAGCGTGTCTTCTCGGCGAAGCGCGCCGTCCTGCGCGACGAGGTAGTGCTCGTCCTCGTCGAGGAGCAAGTACGTCCCGAGATCGGAGGCCCGAAGCAAGAAGTGCGATCCCTCTCGCTCCTCGACGCCCGCGAAGCGAAAGCCCGCGCCGTCCTCGGTGGGGATCATCCAGCGGGTGTTGCTGCTCCCGATCGCGGTCGCGTCGATCGCGTAGCACCCGTTCGCGAGCGAGTAGATGCCGCCGTGCTCGGGCGCCGGGGGCCGCTCGACGTGGGGCTCGCAGCCGAAGGAGAAGAGGAGCACCGAGGCGAAGCAGAGCCGAGTCATCCATCGAGGCTACCGGCGCGGGCGAACCCCTGTCGAGGACGGCGGCTGCGGTCACGGCTTCGTCATGGTCGCGAGCGTCGCGCCGCGCTCGGGGAGACGACGATCACCGCTGCGTACATGGCGGGATGCGACCCGGATCCCAACACCGCGCTTTCCGAGTAGGGTGCGCGCGATGAGTGAGCACGCCACGAGCGACGGCAGCGCCGCGGAGATCCCCTGGGAGGCGCAGGGCGGATTCTTCACCCGGCTCTGGGAGACGGTGCAGGCCTCGACGCTCGATCCGATCGGCACGTTCCGCGCGCTGCGCGACCGGCCCTCGAGCGGCGGCTCGCTCTCGCTCTCGTTGGTGACCGCGGCGATCGGCAACTGGCCCTACCTCATCTGTGCGCCGTGCCTCGCGCTGCTCCCGCTCGCGTTGCTCGGCTCGCTGAGCACCTCGCCGCTCGCCGATCAGATCCCGCCATGGATCCGCGGCATCGGCATGGGCGCGATGTGCACGATGGTCGGCTCGCTGCCGTTCCTGATCGTGCTCAGCTCGCTGTTCACGGATCTCGTGCACGGCGCGGCGTTCTTCGTCGTCGGCAAGCTCTTCGGCGGCAAGGGCAGCTTCACCGGCTCGATGCGCGCCGGCCTCTACACGGGCGTCATCCGCTTCTGGCTCTGGCCGGTGCTCTTGCTCGGGTTCGTCCCGATGATCGGCACCATCCTGCAGATCCTCGGTCGCCTCGCGCTCGTCGCCTGGAGCGGCTTCGCGCTCTACGGCGCAGCGCAGGGGGTGCACCGCCTCGAGGATCGTCCCGCCATCGCGGTGGGCGTGCTCACGCCGGTCCTCGCGCTGAGCCTCTTCGCGATGGTGTGGGGCGGCGCCGCGATCCTGATCTGGGCGCTCTTCGCCGGCGGTATCCACACGCTGCCCGAGTACTTCCCTTCGACGTGATCGCGTGCGTTCACGAGTCGTGCCGCGGCGTCGATGGTGTCGGTCCGCGGCGCGCGTAGCGGAGGACAGGGCAGCGTCGAGTTCTGAGATCGAAACCCCGGATGCCCCCCTCCGCCCGGTCCTCGGCCTTCGGCCTGCGGGCGGGCTGTCCCCCCAAATCGTCGCTTCGCTCCTCAGGGGGGACGCGTTCCGGTGGGCTGATGCGCTCGCCTTGCGAGGAACGCGGAAGCGAAAGCCCGAGCCCTCCGGTCGTGTCTTCGACGCGGCGCTCGCCGACGCGAGCGCTCCGCAGTCGGGCTGAGTCTGCAAACGCGGGGAGCTACGCGCCTGCGTCGTCGCCCGCGCCTGCGTCGTCACCCGCGCCCACATCGTCGTCCGTGCCCGCATCCGGTGGTCCCGCGTCGATGTCGGGTGTTCCTGTGTCCGGGGCGAGCAAGCAGCTGCCGCGCGGCATCACCCGGGCGCACCCGTGGCTGTCCGTCGTCATCTCGTAGTTCCAACCGTCGCACTCGCGAAAGCAGAGGCCCATGCTCGGAGCGTATCCGCCGACGTAGTGGCATCCGCAGTACGAGATCGGCGCGATGGGACAGCAGATCCCGCCAGCGTCGTCGTCCTCGAGCGCACCACCGTCACCCACCTCCGGCTCGGGTTCACAGCCCGCGAGCGCCCCGATCAACAGCGCCACCGTCCCGATCGCCCCGAGGAGGTCACGCATCCTACGCACCCATCCGCATTGCATCCCGCGAGTGTAGCCGCCCGAAGGAAGGAGTCACTTCACCTCGAGGAGCGGGGCGCGCTGCACGATCTCGTAGGCCGGCTGGCCCGGTGGGCGCTCGCGGCGTCCGGTGTAGAGCGCGCGCTCGCGTAGCGAGAGCACGACGTGATCGAGCGACAGCGACGCGGCCCACTCGGTCGCGGCCTCGCGCTCTTCGTTCGTCGCCTTCGCGTGCAGCCGCGCCAGCGTCACGTGCGGGAGCGGCGGCCGCGTCTCCCGTCTCGCGCCGGCTGCGTCCGTCGCGCTATCGCGCACCGCGAGCATGGCCTCGGCGAGCGCGTCGTGACCTTCCGTGAGCGTCGCCGAGAGCGCGGTCCAGCCCTCGCTCGGTCCCATCGGGACCATCCGATGAAGGCGCACCTCGATCGGCGCGATCGGTATGGCCGCGATCGCTTCCCAGGCCGCGTGAGCCCGCTCGGGTGCGACGCCGCTCAGGAACGCGAGCGTGATGTGCACGTCCGCGGGATGCAGCGCGCGCACCCGCGGCGGGAGCGATCGAACGAGCGCGTCGTGCCACGGGCCCACCTCGACGGGCAGCGCGAGAAACGAGCTGGGATACCCCGCCACTCAGTCTCCTCTTAGCGCGCTGCGCGTTGCTTCTCGCGCGCTGCGTGCGTCTCGTGCGTCGCGCGCGCTCACGAGGCTGCGGGACGCGCGCGGGCCATGACCGAGGACGCGATCACTCCGCGGGCGCTGCGGCGGGCGCGGCTGCCTCGCCGCGGCGCAGGCCGTCGAGCGCGCCCGGGATCGGCAGCGCGGTGCCGTCCGTGGTCGCGATGCCCGCCTCGCGCAGCGGCGGGTACGCCACGTCGTTCAAGCGGGTGAGGCCCTCGCGCAGGCGCGCGGTCCACTCGTTGTAGATGCCGAGCTCGATCGCGCGCGTGTAGCCGCCCTCGTAGGCCTCGAGCGCGCGCTCCTCGATGGGCACGATCGCCATGCCGAGCTGGTCGTAGTACGCCTGCTCTTCTTCCTCGGTGAGGTTCGGTGGGATCTCGAAGTCGCGCAGCGCGCTCGCGTAGAGCTCGTAGCTCCGGCCGATCTGGAAGAGCGCGGCGGTGACCCACTCGGCGACGTTGAGCTCGACCACCTCGGCGAACGCGCGCGCGGCCTCCGCCAAGAGCTCGCTCTTCTGCCGCAGCCGCGCGCCGAGACCGTCCATCGGGCCCGCGATCGCGATGGCCTCGTAGCGCGCGAGGATCGCCTCGGCGATGCGGAAGCGCGCCTGCGCCAAGTAGTACTTGCCGCTCGGTCCCAGGCGCCGGAGCGAGCCGCGACCCGTGCGGTTCGCCGCAGCGAACGCGGCGGCCGCGCCCTCGGCGTCGCCCGACGATCGCAGGACGTCGCCCAAGCGCGCGCCCGCCTCGACGACGCGATCGATGTCGTTGCGGCCGTGCGAGTCGATGTAGTCGCGGTAGACGCGCGCGGCCTCGGTCCACTGCTCGGCCTCGGCGTGCGCGCGTGCGCGCAAGAAGATCACCTCGTCCGCCAGCTCGTGCCGCGGGTTGCGGGTCACGAAGAGCTCCGCGTCGCGGACCGCTGCGCCCGAGTCCCCCGCGGCCAGCCGCAGCACCACCGCGTTGTAGAGCGCATCGACCGCGTGCTCGCCCGACGGGAAGCGCTCGCCGTAGAGCTCGTAGAAGTGCGCGGCGTCGGCGAACTGCGCGATCGACTCGAACATCTGCGCGCCGTTCCACGCGCCGAGCGCGCCTTCGCTGCTGCCGGGGTAGCGCTCGGCCAAGCGATCGTAGACGCCAGCGGCGCCGCTCACGTCGCCCGCTTGCTGGCGCTCGAGACCGGCGTTGTAGAGCGCCTGACGGGCCCGCGGATCGTTCGGGAACTCGGTGGCCGCGCGCTCGAACGCCTCGGCGGCCGCGGCGTGCTCACCGCGACCGGCGAGCTGCTCACCGCGCGCGAAGACCGCCTGTAGGATGAGCCCGTCCAGCCGCGCCTGCGCTTCGGCGCTCGCGAAGGCCGGCGCGCTCTTGAGGCGGCGCGCCCACGTCTCGATGTTGCCGTAGTCGGCGGCGCGGTTGAACGAGTCCAAGATCAGCTCGCCCGCGTCGTGGGCGTACTCGCTGTTGGGGAAGCGCTCGAGCAGCTGGCCGAAGAGGCGCACCGCGGGATCGTAGATGCCGCGATCGTAGTAGAGGCGACCTTGGCGGAAGAGGATCTCGGGGAGATCGGGATCGTCGGGGAAGAGCTCGACGTAGAGCTCGATCGCCTCCGAGAAGCTCCGATCGTTCGCGGTCTCGCCGCAGGGATCGTCGGTCTCCGCGGTCTCGTTGGGATCGCCCTCGGCCGCCGGGTTCGCGACCTCGGTCGCCGCGGGGGTGCCAGCGGGCGCGGCCGCGGGCGTGGCCGCAGGGCTCGCGGCGGGACGCGCAGCCGTCGCCGCGCCGGTCGTCGCAGCGCCGCTCGCGGTGGGTGTCGCCGTGCCGCGGGTGCGGGTGCACTCCTCGAGCTGCACCTCGCGCACCCGCTCGAACGCGCCGATCGCGTTGTAGAGCGCGTCGCGCGTGTGCTCTCCGTCGGGCCGGGCGCGCGCGGCCGCGAGGTACTCGGCGCCCGCGTCGGGGTAGCGCTCGAGGCGGTGGAACAAGATCTCGGCGCGGTAGAAGCGAAGGTCGTACGCGTGCTCGCTCTCGGGGAAGTGCGCGAGGTAGAGCTCGTAGCCGCGATCGGCCTCCTCGAAGCGGCGCCGCGCGTCGTCGCGCTGACCGAGCTCGTGCCAGCGCATCGATCGCACCCGCAGCGCGCGCTCGACGCGGGCTTCGGCGTTGCTGACCACCTCGGGATCGGTCTGCTGGATCGCCCAGGGCCCGCCGGGCAGGTAGTTGTCGGCGAGCCGGGTGAGCTCTTCGAGCGTGTGCTCGGTGTCGTCCATCGCGGCGTAGCCCGCGGCGATCTGCTGCTGCCACTGCGGCGCGCGCTCGTCGCCCGGGCTCATCTCGAGCAGGATCCGGTACGCCTCGATGCCGTAGTCGAAGCGGCCCTGGTCCATGTACGTGACCGACAGCCGCGTCAGGACCCGCTGGGTGTAGCGCTCGGCGCCGATCTCGGTGAGGAACGCGGAGAGATCGCGGGGCGAGTTGCTCTCGTCCTCGGTGAAGATCTGGATGAGGTAGTCGAGCGCCTCGTCCTGCAGATCGCGGAGGCGCCTGCGCTGCGCCGCGCTCAGGCGCGCGCGGCCGCGACCGAGATCGAGCACCTGACGAAAGCGCGTCGCCGCATCCGTCGTGCGTCCCAGGCGCCACAAGCACCACGCGCTCTTGAAGAGCGCCATGTCGTAGAGCTCGCTGTCGCGGTAGTTGAGCACCTGCTCGAACTCGGCGAGCGCGGGCTGCCACTGCTCGTCGCTGAAGCTGGTCTCGGCGAGCGCCATGTGCGCGTCCGGAACGAAGCGGCTCTCGGGGAACTCGGTGAGGATGCGGCGATAGAGCGCGAGCGCGCCCTCGATCTGTCCCAGCTCGGTCAGCGCGAACGCCTTCATGTAGAGGACGAAGTCGTAGCGGCTGAACGTCGGGTGCTGGGTGAGGAT
>CAYZQM010000167.1:0-8473 GCA_964480175.1 uncultured Sandaracinaceae bacterium | reverse complement strand
ATCGTAGAGCGCCATCACCCGGGCGTAGTCGGGCGCGGGCTCGGCGCCGCGGTTCGCTTCGGGCACGTTCTGCCAGGCAGCGAACGCGGTGAGGTAGTTCGTGCGCGCTTCCTCCCAGCGCAGCTCGGCGAGGCGCAAGAGCGCGTCGGGCATCTCGACCGCGGTCTCGGGCTCCTGCGCGACGAACTCCTCGAGCAGCGCGATCGCTTGGTTGCGGCGCTCGACCACGAGGCCCTCGCGCTCGCTCAAGAGGCGCTCGATCTCGGCGTCCTCGAACTCTCGCGCCGCGGCGCCGAGCGTGTCCGCGCGCTCGCGCAGGTACAGGCTCTCCTCGAGGCTCTCGGTCGGGGTGCTCGCGCGGCGTCGTCGCTCGGTGGGCTCGGCGTCGGCGGTCACCGTCGCCTCGGCGGCGGGCGTGCTCAAGCCCGCGGGCCGAGCGGAGGTCGAGGTGTCGACCGAGCCGCCTCGCTGCGCGCGCGCCGAGCCGCCGGACCACGCGCCGGTGATCGCCAGCACCAGGGCGCACACCCGCATCGCGCTGTGGCTCGACCGCGGCACGCTCAGTCGACCTCCTCGGCCGTGTCGTCCTCGCTCGCGTCGTCGAGCTCGAGATCTTCGTCGCCGAGCTCGGGATCCATCGAGGTGTCGTCGGCGAAGTCGTCTCCGACCTCCTCGACGTCGTCCTCTTCGTACTCGTCCTCCCAGAGCTCGCCCTCGAAGGGCCAGTACTCCTCGTCGTCGCGGAGCAGGCCCTGGATCCGCAGCGGGTCCATGAGCTCGGCGGGGAAGCGACCGGCGGCGAGGCTCTCGATCTGGATCTCGATGCGCCGCTTGCTGCCCATCACCGCGTCGATGCGCCCGATGCGCGCCTGACGCAGACCCCGACCGAGGCGATCGCGCAAGGTCGTCAGCGCGCGCACGGCCACCGCGTTGGCCTCCTCGAGCATGCGGCCTCGCAGCTCGGCGGCGCGCGAGGTGAAGCGCGAGCTCTCGCGGCGATCGTCCTCGAGCACCCGCTCGAAGTCGGTGGTGGGCTCGCTGCTGACGAAGGCGGCGTAGCTGGCGCGCGCCTCGCGGACGCTGTTTCGTAGCGCGCTGGCCCGCTCGGCCAAGGCGCGGACCTCGACCTCGAGGGGCTCGAGCTGCGCGCGGGTGGCGCCCGCCTCGCGCATCGATCGGAGAGCGCGCGGGCCGCGGCGCGCGCGGTCTCCGCGTCGCGCTCGAGCGCGTCGATGGTGTCGGCGTCGCTGCCCACCGCTGCGGCGGAGGCCTCGGGCTCGTCACCGCCGCGCATCCGCACGCCGATCGCCGCGAGCTGATCGCTGACGCTCGCGGCGCGCGCGCTCTCGGCGTCGAGCATCTGGATCTCCTCCCAGAGGCGGAAGAAGGTGGGATCGACGTGCAACAGACCGAGCAAGGTCTCGCGCAGATCGGCGTGGGGACGACCTCGCCCTCGACCGGGACGTGCAGCTCGCCGCGGGCGCGCTCGCCCTCGCCGCGGCGCTCGGCGTCGAGCAGCTCCTCGACGATCCGATCGCGGCGCGCGGGGCTGTCCAAGATGCGCTCGACCTCTTCGCGGAGCGGCTGGAAGGCGGCGGCGAACTCGACGAAGAGGCGATCGGCCTCCTCGAACTCGCAGCGCCCGAGGTGCACGTAGCCCCGCAAGAGCGCGGCCTCGTCGACGAACGGCGAGCTCGGAAAGCGCGTCTGCAGCTGATCGAGCAGATCGATCGCGGTGTCGTGATCGCCGCCCTCGTACATCGACCACGCGGCCTCGAAGAGCGCCTCGGCCACCCGCTCGGAGTCGTTGGGGACCTGGAAGTAGTAGTAGAACGCGTCGTCCGCGCGCTCGCCCTCGTGGGCCACGCGGCCCAGCGCGAGCCACGTCAGATCGCGGATCTCGAAGTAGCGCGCATCCACGTAGAAGGTGAAGCGCTCGGTGTCCTCCGTGGTCGCGATCGAGCAGAAGAGCGCCTCGGCGCCCGGGAGGTTGCCGTTGCGGGTCGCGATGACGCCGCGGAGGTACTGCGCGTTCGCGTAGAAGCGGCTGCGGCGACCGACCGCCAAGAACGCGGTGTCGGCGCCCGCGAGATCGTCCGCGTCGTAGCGAGCGCGCCCCCGCAGGTAGCGCAGCTCGTTCAGCGGATCGGGGGGAAGGCCCGCCTCGCCGACGAGCTCGAGCGCGCCGAGCACCCGGTTCAAGTCCGCGCCCTCGAGCGCGATGTCGACGCTGCGCCGGTACGCCGGACCGAAGTAGGGATCCTCCGGGCCGCGCGACAGGATGCGGTTCAAGTAGCGGAACGCGGTGCGGTACGCGCCGAGCTCCTGCAGCGCGCCGGCGAGCAAGAACTCGGCGTGGCGGTAGCCGTCCGAGCCCGAGAAGTCGGCGTAGCGGGGCGACTCGACGAGCTCGAAGAGCACGAGCGCGGCGGCGTCCCACTGCTCGTCGGCCGCGAGCTCTTCACCGCGCAGCAGCTGCGCCTCGAGCTGGGCGTCGGTGCCGGTCGTCGCATCCACCGAACGGCGCTCGCCGAGCTCGAGCAACGTCGGGGCGTCGGCCTCTTGGGCGCGCGCATGCGACGGCGCGCCTCCGAGCACCGCGCCGCCGAGCGCGACGACGCAGCCGAGCCACGTGCGCACCGCGAGCTGTCGCATCGCCCGCATGCGACTACTCGAGCGCCCGGGTGGCGACTCGGACGCGGGTGCGGATCTCGTAGCGACCCTCGCCGCCCGAGGGGAACGAGCGCGCGATGTCGGAGTCGTCCTCGAGGACGATCGTGATCTCGGTGCGCCGATCGCGGACGACGATGAAGCGGAACGTGTCGCGCTGGGTGTAGCGGTACTCGGCGCCGTCGCGCGAGCTCTGGGTGAGCTCCATCGTCAGCTCGTGAGGCCCGGGCGCGAGCGCGCCGGTGAAGACCTCGCGGCCCGCATCGCCCCCCTCGATCTCGCCGTCGCTGTGGAAGATCGGCGTGCCGTCGAGCTCGAGCGAGAAGCCCGCGAGGAGCTGATCGTCGCCCGCGCGATCTTGCACGGTGACGCTCATGCGGGTGCGGAAGAGCTCCTCGCCGAGGGTGGCCACGCGCTGACGCGCGCTGACCATGTCGTCCATCAAGCTCGACCAGTCGGCGCGCAGCGGACCGAGATCGGGCGGCAGCGGGCCGGGATCGGCGGGCGGAGGCGCAGCCGCGGCGGGCGGCGGCGTCGCTGCGGCAGGCGCTGCGGTCGCAGGCGTCGCGGCCGCGGGCGCGGCGGAGGCGGCGGGCGGCGTTCCCGCGTCGGCGCTGGTCTCGGCCTCTGCCGCGCCCTCTCCTGCGTCGGCTTCGGTGCTCGCCGGCTCCTCGGTGGTCTCGGGCTCGGCAGCGCGTCGTCGCCGACGGCGGCGCTGGGCCTCGGCGGTGTCGCTCAAGATCGCCAGCGCCACGAGGAGCGCGAGCGACGTCGTCAGCCAGCGCAGCGCACGGGAACCGATGGGCGTGAAGTGCATCGCTTCCTCCTCAATTCTCGAAGGGGATGAACATCGAGAGGCCCAAGGTCGCGGTGAGGTTGTTGACGATCGCGGACTCGCCGAGCAGCTCTTGTTGGAGGATCTGATCGCGCACGTCGATGCGCAGCGCGAACCACTCGCCGAAGAAGAACTTCACCCCGACGCCGAAGCTGCCGGTGAGGCCGCGGGAGGACTGGTTGTCGGTGACGCCGCCGCCCAGCGCGATGTTGAACTCGATGCGCCCGATCTCCGCGCCGAACCAGCGGACCTTGCCGTACGCGATCGCCCAGACGAGGTGCGCTTGGTAGATGAAGACGGGCGCGTCGAGGCGCACCAGCGAGATGCCGCGGTCTTGCTCGATGAGGCGGACCAGCGTGGACTCGGCGCGCGAGTAGCCGAACGCCGCCTCGAGCCCGACCTCTTCGCTCACGTGGTAGGTGAGCGCGCCTTCGAGCAGGTAGCTCGCGCTCAACAGATCGGCCGCGTACACGCCGCCCATCACGCTGACCTCGAAGCGCCCTGCCTTCTGGAATAGACGCTCGCGGACGCCGCGGTAGCGACGGCGCGCGTTCAGCTCGTCGCGGATCGCTTCATCGATGCACTGCCCTTCGGCGACAGAGGGGATCGCCTGCCACAGCAAGAGACCCCCGAGGAGCGCACCGAGGACCCCCCACACGGGGAGCCGTCGCATGGCCGATCGCGCACCGGAGGGGCGTCTCGCGCCTAGGGAACCAAGGACGCCTCGCATCGACCGCGATTGGTACCGGCCCGAGGCCGACGGTGTCAACGGCAGCGTGGCAGCGAGCGGGGCGCAGGTGTCTCACCTCGGCGCCCGGCGGCCGGGTCACCGAGCGGGGAATCGGCGCTCACTCCCCGAGCCGAGCCCGGGCCGTGGCGTCGTCCGGGTCCAGCGTGAGCGCGTACCGCCAGGCCGCCTGCGCCCGCTCGGGGTGGCCTGCGATCACGTGGGCGTCGCCCAAGAGCACCCGGTACGCGACGCGTCGCTGCCGGTGTGCGACCGCCCGCTCCGCGTAGCGAACGGCGTCCTCACCTCGGGACAGCGCGATGCAAGCCCGGGCCGCGCCTTCGAACGCGTGGGCCTCGTGGGGATCCAGCGCGATCGCGCGCTCGTACGCGGCGAGCGCCGCGGTGTAGTCGCGCGCGGCCAGGTCGGCGTCCCCCTCGGTGACCAGCGCGTCTGCCGAGGTGGGGGCGGTGGGGGTGCTTGGATTCGTTGCGGTGCTGGGAATTGCGGGCGCGGGCTCGGGCGCGGTGGGGGTACTTGGATCTGCTGGGGTTGGCGCGAACGGGTCGCTCTCGTCGGGCCACAGCACGACCGCCACCGCGATCCCGGACGCCACGCCTATCAGGCCGATCGCGATCAGCGGCGCGAGGTACCGCGGGGCCGCGCGCCTCGGGGCGACGCTGTAGGGCGGGAGGCTCGGCGAGTGCACCCCGAGCGGGGGCGCGTCGGGCATTACCGGGAGCTCGGGCGGCACGCTGGTCGCGATGGGTCGCAGCGCGGGGCGCGGTGGGGGTGCGCGCGGCGGCAGCGAGCCCGTCGGATCGTCGCGATGCCGAGGCAGGGGCACGGCGAGCCCGGTCTCGGGCCGCGAGAGCGCGACCATGTCCGAGCTCAGCTGGAGCTCTCGCGTGGGCGGCTCGGGCGAGCGTCGCAACGGCGCGCTCGGATCGAGCACCGCGCGCGTCACCTCGTGATGCCCACCACCGAGCTGGCGCGCGTCGAGCGCGGGGACGGTCACGCTCGCCGGATCGTGGCCGGCCTCGAGCGGGGTGTTCGGCGCGAAGGGTCCGGACGGAACCCCCTCGATCGCACGATCACCTCCGCGCGCCGCCATGCGCCGCCAGCGCGCGAGCTCGTCCTTCGGGGTCTGCCGGGTCTCCCCCGCCGGCCCATCGTCGAACTCGGGCGGCGGCGCCGAGACGCGATCCGAGAAGCGCTCGCCGCGCTCGTCGCGATCATCCGTGCCCGAGTCCGCCATGGACCGGGGAGCATCGCACGATGGTGCAGCGACTTGAACGACGTTCGTAGGCGCGTGCTACAGCCCATCGTGCTCGATGGGCTCCCTCGCGCGCTCCTCGGCGGCGTGCTCGTCGTTCAGCTCGGATGCGGCGCGACGGGGCGAACGAGCTCGATCGCGTCGCCCGACCGCGAGGAGGCAGATCGCGACGAGGTACGAGACGCGATCACCTCCGGCCCGGACGCGGTCCGGCTCGACACGATCCTCGATGCGCTGAGTCATCCGCCCTTCGGCTCCGGTGCGGCGTTGACCTACTCGGTGGGTGAGCGAGTCGAGACGCGGGTGCGCGGGGTCGCGTTCGACGATGGACCTGCGATCACCGAGGACACGGCGTTCAACCTCGCGAGCGTGAGCAAGCTGGTGACCGCAGCGATCG
The DNA here is from genome assembly GCA_964480175.1 of uncultured Sandaracinaceae bacterium. Lineage (GTDB taxonomy): Bacteria > Myxococcota_A > Polyangia > Polyangiales > Sandaracinaceae > CAYZQM01. Next base: position 2,568 of record CAYZQM010000167.1, on the reverse strand, counting down.
TCCTGTCGCTCGTCGACGAAGGCCGCATCGCGCTGGACGCGCCGCTCTCGCGCCATCTGCCCGGCGTTCGGCTGATCACCCCGAGCGGCGAGCCCACCGACGTGACGGTGGAGCAGCTGCTCGCTCATCGCGCTGGCCTGCCGCATCAACCATCCGAGCTCGATCCGATCGCCATGGGCTCGAGCTGGACCGATCCGCGCCTGCTTCGTGTGCTGACCTCGTCGTGGGCGCTGCCGCTCGTGTCGCTCCCCGGCGAGTACCACTACTCGAACCTCGGCTACGCGCTCTTGGGCGCGCTCATCGAAGCGGACGCGCCTGGCGAGAGCACGTTCGCCGAAGTGGCCGCGCCCCACCTCGCGCGCTTGGGGATGCTCGGGGCGACGTACTGGCCCGACACGCTCGAAGGGCCCGCGGCGCATGGGCGGATCGAAGACGCGGGCGTCGTGCACTTCAACGCTCCGGCCTGGTACGGCGCGCGGTACTCGTTGCCGTTCACCGGGCTCTGGGCCTCGATGCCCGCCCTGCACCGTTTCGGAGTGGTGCTGCTCGGCGCCCATCGCGATCCCGACGCCGCGCTTCACGCGATGACCCGCCCTCTCGCCGAACACGAGGTGTCGATCGCGACGGTGCGGCGGGTGCGCGCGGGTGCGCCGTCGATCGAGCACGACGGAAGCGGTCCGGGCTTCCTCGCGTGGTTGATCGTGGTTCCGAATCACGATCTGGTGATCGCCGTGGCGTGCAACGGCGGGGGTGAGTCACGCGCGGTGGGCGAGCGCTTCCACGCGATCACGGACGATCTCGTGGAAGCGCTGCTGCCGCGCGATTGATCAGACCATCAGCGCTGCGGCTTGCACCGCGCCGCGGATGAACGTCGCGGCGCCCAGCACCATCAGCGACATCCACACCAGGCTCGCGTAGGGCCAGCTCGCCTCCGACGTCATCAGGCGTCGGCCGTTCAAGATCGCGGAGACCCCGAAGGCGAGCGCGGCCATCGCTGCGACGAGCTCGTAGGGAACGCTCGCCGCGAGCGAGGGCGGCGGGAAGGTCATCACCAGACCGCCCATCACGATCCCGATCTGCCCGACGTACCAGCTCGGCGTGAGCGCCTGGTCGCCGCGCACCCGGCTGTGGTGCGCGCCGTAGCTCGCGTACACCGCGTAGCCGAGGAGCAGCCAGAGGATCAGGCGCAGCCAGGTGTCGGCGGGCAGGCCGTACATGACCCACGCGCACGCGATCGCGCCGGTCACGCCGACGAACCACGGCCACTTCACCTTGAAGGGGCGCGGCTGCTCCGGGTTGCTGCGACGGAGCAGCGGCACCCCGAGGCACACGAGCACGAACGCGAGCAGCGTGCCGATCGAGACGAGCTCGCCGACCAGGTGCATCGGCAGGCATCCGCCCGCAAGCGCGACGAACACGCCGGTGACCAGCGTCGCGATGTGCGGCGTGTTGTGTTTCTGATGCGTGCGGTTGAACCACGGCAACAGACCATCGCTCGCCATCGCGTAGAAGACCCGGGTCTGTCCGAGCATCATCACCAGGATCACGCTGGTGAGGCCCGCGAGCGCGCCGAACTTGATCGCCGCCGTGAACGCGCCACGCGCGCCGTCGCTCCAGCCGCGGAGCTCCACGATGCGATCGATGCCGAGGCCGATCGGCGCCGCGACGCCGAGCTCGCTGTAGTGCACCACGCCGGTCAGCGTCACCGCGACGAGGATGTAGAGGACGGTGCAGATGAGGAGCGAAGCGAGGATGCCGATCGGCAGATCGCGCTGCGGGTTCTTCGCCTCCTGCGCCGTGGTCGAGACCGCATCGAACCCGATGTACGCGAAGAACACGACGCCCGCGCCGGTGAGCACGCCGCCCATGCCCCAGCCGTAGTGGCTCGCACCGTCTGCGCCGATGCTCGCCGCGGGCACCAGCTGCGCCAGGCCCCAGGCCTCGGGGTTCACGAAGAGGTTGTCGCCGGCGACGAGGCCGATGCCGAGCAGGATGAAGACGCAGACGATGACGACCTTCACCACGACGATGAGGTTGTTCACCCACGCGCTCTCCGCGATGCCGCGGTAGAGCACGCTCGCACAGCCCACCGCGACGATGGTCGCGGGGATGTTCCAGAGGCCGTAGCTCTCTTCGCCGTTGCTGAGCGTGACCGTCTCGAAGGGCCCCTTGGTGAAGAGCAGCGCGGCGTCGGGCAGCTCGAAGTAGCCCGGCATCAGATCGTTGAGCGAGTGCAGGAGCTGCACGAGGTAGCCCGACCACGCGATCGAGACGACGACGGCGCCGAACGCGTACTCGAGCACCAGATCCCAGCCGATGATCCACGCGACGATCTCGCCCATCGTCGTGTACGCGTAGGCGTACGCCGAGCCGGCGACGGGGATCATCGACGCGAGCTCGGCGTAACAGAGCCCCGCGAACGCGCAGAGGATGCCGCCGATCACGAACGAGTACGCGATGCCCGGGCCGGCGTAGTTGGCCGCCGCGGTGCCCGTGAGCGAGAAGATGCCGGCGCCGATGATCGCGCCGATGCCCAGCATCGTGAGGTGGAAGGCGTTGAGCGATCGC
>CAYZQM010000166.1:0-15313 GCA_964480175.1 uncultured Sandaracinaceae bacterium | reverse complement strand
TCCCCTTGGGAAGCAGCGCCAGATGTGACTAATCCACAGACGACCACGTTCACGAACGCGATCGCGATGTCTGGGTGCACGACGACGCGCGCAGCTGATCTTCGGCCGGTGTCCCCCCTGAGGAGCGAAGCGACGATTTGGGGGGACAGCCCGCCCGCAGGCCGAAGGCCGAGGACCGGGCGGAGGGGGGCATCCCCGGCTTCGATCTTCTCGATCTCTCCTTCTTTCTTTGGTTCCCCGCTCCGCGTTCCTCTCTCGGCGGAAGGACCACGAAGTTCAGATCGACGCGAGTAGGGACTCGGTGTCGGACCAGAGGGTCTCGGCGAGGGTCACGTCGTCCGCGCGCGCGCTCGAGGGCGCCACGTTGCAGCTCGCCCAGTACCCGCCGTTGATGTCCTCTGCCGCCGGGTGCACGGCGACCAGACACTGCGTCGCCGCGCCCTGCGCGACGTCCTTGAAGGCGAGCGGGCGCGCGAGCGCGAAGGCGGCGCGCAGCGTCGGGCTCACCAGGCTTCGGCCGAGGTTGGTCTCGATCACGCCGGGATGCACCGCGTTCGCCGTGCGCCGCGTGCCTGCGAAGCGCCGCGCGAGCGACTTGGCGAAGAGCAGGTTCGCGAGCTTGGAGGTGCCGTACGCGACCAGCGGTCGATAGCGCGCGTCGGGCGTGCGCAGGGCGATCGGACCGCGCGGCGCCATGCGGTACGCCTCGCTGGTCAGCACGACGACGCGCCCCGCCTCGCGCAGCTGTTCGAGCAGCCCGGTGACCAGCGCGAAGTGACCGACGTGGTTGGTGAAGAGCTGACGCTCGACGCCGTGCACCCGCTCGAGGGTGGGCAGCGCCATGATCCCCGCGTTCGCGACGATCGCGTCGAAGCGCTCGGCGCGTAGCTCGGTGAGGCAACGCCGGATGGATTCGACATCGGCCAGATCGCAGATCGCCTCGCGGTACGTCGCCGCCTCCAGAAGCGGGCCCGAGCTCCCCGATCGCCGCACCGTCCCGATGACGTGCGCGCCTCGCGAGAGCACCGCCCGCACGCTCTCCATGCCCAACCCCGAGCTGGTCCCCGTGATGAGCACGGAGCGCCCGCGCAGATCGAGATCGCCCACCACCTCGCCGGTGGTGGAGCCGTAGCCGAAGCCCGTCTTTCCCCGGGGCGCGAGCCGCGCATAGAGCGACATCAGCGAGAGAGGCTCGCCGCGTTCGGTCGCGACTTCAAGCGCGACGTCGGGTTCACGAGGACGGAACGCCGAAACCCGCCGCAGCCGCGAGGCTGGACGGGTCTCGTAGGTGTCGGCCCGACCGAGCGGTCGGGCCCTGAACATCAGCCCGCGGTGGCGAAGCTGGTGAGCAGGTACGAGATGAGGAGCGAGTAGATGACCAGCGACTCGATCAGCGCGAGGCCGAGGATCATCGGGGTGAACATCTTGTCGCTCGCGTTGGGGTTGCGCGCGATGCCGTCGAGCGCCGCCGCCGCCGCGCGGCCCTGGCCGAGCGCGCCGCCGAGCGCCGCGATCGCGATGCCGATGCCGGCCGCGAACGCCGCCGCCATGCGGACGTCGTCACCGTTGGTGGACGCGTCCTGCGCAAACGCGGTCGCGCTGACGAGCAGGGTGCTCACGAACGTGAAAAGACCGATCAACTTGTTCTTCATCGAACGCCTCCTGAACCTTCCAGCGGGCTCTTCACCCGCGTCTGTCTCTGTGAACCTGGGACCCGTGACGCCCGCCTAGGCGCGGGCCCTTTGCGAGCTCCTCGACTTCGAGCGAGGAGCTGCGACCTCTTTCGTGCTGCGGAGCGCGAGCCGTGCTCAGTGCGCGTGCTCTCCGTGGCCCTCGCCGTGACCGTGCTCGCCCTCGCCGTGCTCGTCCCCGTGATCGTGATGCTCGATCGCGAGGCCGATGTAGACGCAGGACAGGATGCAGAACACCAGGGTCTGCACCACCACCACCATGGTCCCGAGCAGCATGATCGGGACGGGGAGCAGGAGCGGGTAGCCGATGAAGACCGTGGCGACGGTCATGAAGATCCCGAGCACCACGTGGTCGGCGAAGATGTTCGCCATCAGACGCAGCGAGAGCGAGAGCGGCCGCGCCAGGTGACCGATGACCTCGATGACGAACATCAGGAGCATCAGCGGGATGGCGAAGATCGTCAGCGGCTTCTTCGGGTCGAAGGTGACCGGACCGAAGAGGTGCTTGATGTGGTTGAACCCGTTGACCTTCAGCCCGTAGATGTGGGTCGCGAAGAAGATCACCAGCGCGCAGACCAGCGTGGTCTTGAGCGACTCGGTCGGGGGAAGCAGGCCCGGGAAGAGCCCGAGCGCGTTGCTGAAGAGGATGAAGAAGGCGCAGGTGCCGATCAGCGGTAGGAACGCCTTGGCGTTCTTCTTCCCCATCACGCCGGCCATCACCGAGAGGATCGCCTCGATGAAGAGCTCGATGAACGTCGCCGGCGTCATCCGCGCTTCGGGGATGACCGCGGTCTTCACGTCGGCGAATCGGCCGCGGGCCACGAGGCCCAGGATCACCAGGATCACCAGGACGAACGCCGCGCCCACCACGTGGTGCACGTCCGCGCCGTCGTGGCCGTAGCCCTGATGCGCGATCCAGGTGCCGTCCTCACCGGTGATGTAGCGGTTCATCACCATCGCGAGGTTCGCGATGTTCTCGTGGAGGCCGGGGAACGCCAGGCTGAACCAAGTATCGTGCTCGGGCATCGCGCTTACACGGCTCCCTTCGCGGGCTGGGTCTGCTCGGTGAGGAACGCGTGTGCGCTCCCGCCGAGTACGCCGGTGACCAGCGCGCTCACTCCGAGCGCGAAGCCGACCACGTCGACGTGACCGAAGAAGAGGAAGGCGGCGGCGCCGCCGAGCACGACCAGCGACTTGCCCATCAGGAGCAAGGCGACGATCGCGCGGGTGTTCTCGCTCGCGCTCACCAGCGAGCGGACGAGCAGCGTCATCAAGAAGACCGAGAGGATCGCGATCAGGCTGCCTGCGAGCGCGCCGGTGAGCCCCGCGGGCCTCATCACGCCGCAGAGAACGGTGAGAGCCGCGGCGCTGCCGAGGGTCCACTGTCCGATTCTCTCGCTGACTGCCTTCATTCGTCTTCTTCTGCGTCTCGGTCCGGTTCGGTGGCGTTCGCGCTCTCGGGGCGCTCGGTGGCCTTCTTCTTCAGGCGCTCGCGCTCTCTTCTGTCGCGCGCCTTCATCGCTTGCTCGTGCTGCCGGGCGACCCGCAGGACTCCCCGGAATCCCGCCGCCACACCGAAGAACATTCCCATGAGCGCGAGCCAGGGCCTCGTTTGGAGGCGCTGGTCCAACCAGGAGCCTCCCAGGGTGCCGATCACGACCGCGATCGCCATCTCCATACCGACGCTCGCAACGCGGTGCGCCTGTCGGAGTTGTTTTCTCTGTTCGGGCCCCAGAAAAGGCATCGGAACCTCGAACGCGCCGCCATGTAGCACCCACCTATCAGGGGTGCAACTCAGGGAAGGAGGGATCGAATCACCCCAGTTCCCGCAGGCTTCGTAGGGCCGGACATCATGCGGCGGGAGCGCTCGCTGTGCACCCGCGCGAAGCGGTCGAGCGCGATCGTCTCGAGGGCGTGCGAGGCGGACGAGTGAGAATCGTTCCGGTTCCTGATTGACGAAAACCCGTGTTGTCTGCCAGATCTGGGCGCGAGAACGATTCTCCCTGTAGGTGCGTCTGTCGCGACCGATGGCCCAGCTCCCCACCAGCTTCGACACCTCTCTCTCTGCCGGCGACGTCGCTGGGCGGAGCTTGACGCTCGGCGCGCTCGCCGCGCCTCCGGCGAGCGCGCTCGTGATCGCGGTGTCGCTGGGCGTGCACGCGATCGGCGCGATCGCGCTCGGCTACCTGCCGATCGCTTCTGCCGGGACCTCGCCGCGCCACACCGAGGTCGCGGTCACGCTGACGCGGCCACCCGTCATCGAGCCGATCGCACCCACGCCGATCGAGCCGATCGTGATGCCGGAGCCGGAGCTCCCGTCGGTCGCGCCGCGCGTCGCGGATCGTCCGCTGCCCCGCGCGCCGGAGGCGGTGCCCGACGCGCCGCCCGCGATCGACCCGACCCCCGCGCCGGTCACCGCCGCGCCTCCGTCTGCGGACGACATCTTCGGTGATCCCCCGCCGCCCGCCGCGGTGCTCGCCGCCGAGGGCCCGGGCGGGAGCCACACGGTCGCGTCCGGATCCGGCAGCGGACCTGGCGGACGTGTCGGCGGGACCGGCACGAGCGTCGGCGCCGGGGGTGGCGGCGGCGGTGAGGTCGCAGTCGACGACGCGGCCGCGCGACGCCGAGCGCGCCTGGCCTACAAGCGAGAGCTCGAGCGCATCCTCCGGGCGCGCAGCGCGTATCCCCGCGCGGCCCTGCGGGATCGGCTCGAAGGACGCGTCGAGCTCGGTCTTCGCATCGGCGAGGGCGGCGAAGTGCTCGCGGTGCGCGTGGTGCGCGGCTCGACGTACTCGCTGCTCGACGACGCGGCGATCGCCTCGGCGCGCGCCGATCGGCTGCCTGCGCCGCCGCCTGCAGCGCAGCTGCGACCGAGCGACGAGATCACGGTCGCGCTGGTGTACGTCGTCCGCTGATCGAGTCGCAGCTCAGCGGGCGCAGAGCAAGAGCGCGTCGTCGTGCTCGTAGAAGGGCTGCGCCGCGTCGCCCTGCGACTGGTACGGCAGGCGGGTCCAGCGAACGACGCGCAGCTCCCGCGGGGTGAGCAGCGTGGCCGCGAGCGAGCCGAGCGCTTCTTCGAACGTCTCGCCGTCGCCGCCCATCGGCTCGTCGGGCTCGGACGTCACCGATCCGAGATCGACGTGCGGGCGCGCGGGCAGCGGGGTCGCGAGGATGAGGCGGCCCCCGTCGCCGAGGTGCGCGAGCGCGCGATCGAGCAGCGTCCGGGGGCGCGCGGTGCGATCGAGCACGTTCAGCAGCGACACGACGTCGAAGTGCCCGCCCACGTCCTCGCTCGCCAGGTCGAGCACGTCGCAGGCAAAGCCCAGTCGCCGGATGCGCGCGGCCATCGCAGGCGAAGTCTCGGTGCAGCGCACGCGCTCAAAGAGCGGCGCCATCATCGCGGTGACCTCGCCGGTGCCCGCGCCCACGTCCAGCAGGGCGCGGCCCTCTCGGTGCTCGGGTCCGAGCAGCGCGCGGTAGGTCGCGGTGCCACCGAGGTGCAGCGAGTACATCCCGAGCCGCGCGTTCACCTCGAAGTCGCTCGCGAAGCGTCGCGCGATGCGCTGGGTCTGGGTGGCGAGCCAGCCGTGGGGACGGCTCGCGGCGCGCCACGCCTCGGTCTGCGGATCGTCGGGCGCAGAAAAGAACGTGCGCTCGAGCTCGGGCGGCAGCGCGCCGAGATCGACATCTCGCATCGAAGCTCAGGCGCCGGTCGCGTACTCGATGGCGACGCGGATGATCCACACCAGCATCGAGAGCACCGACAGGCCGATCGCGATCTTCTCCGCGTGGATCCGATCGAGCGTCGCGACGACGGACCAGCCGCGCACGAACGACACCGCGGCCAGCGGGATCATCAAGAACGTGCAGATGAAGAGCACGATGCCGAACGGGTTGGCCATCCACGCGCCGCCGAGCTGAAGGCGGACCATGTACGCGAATGACGTCGTGAGACCGCAGCCCGGGCAGGGGTAACCGGTGAACACCAAGAAGCCGCACGGCGGCAGCCCGAGCTGCGTGTGCGTGCCGTGGCCGTGGGGGTTCGGCGTGAGCATCGCGGCCGTGATCACCACCGCGGTCGGGATCGCGAAGAGGATCGCCCACACGAAGCGCGACTGCCACGTCGCGTCCTTCTCGAGGCCATCGAAGGTGCCGCCGCCGAAGCTCTTCGGAGCTTTGCCGGCGGGGAGCGCGGGGTTCGGGGCGGCGTCACTCACGATGGGTCGCAGCGTGGCGCCGCGGGGGTGGGCCCGTCAAGCGGCGCTCGGAGGCGAACGCGGCCGATGGGGATCAGAAGAAGACGGCGATCTCGTCGAGCGTCTTGCGCGAGAGATCGGGGACCTCGCAGTCGGCCGAGGGGTAGCCCACCGGCAAAATGACGAAGGGCTTCTCGCTCGCGTCGCGTCCGCAGAGCTCCCGCAAGAACGTCATGGGCGCAGGCGTGTGCGTGAGCGTCGCGAGCCCGGCGCGGTGCAGCGCCTGGATCAAGAAGCCCACCGCGATGCCCACCGACTCCTGCGCGTAGTAGCTCTTGGCCTGGGTGCCGTCGGGCAAGAGCTCGTAGTCGCGCCGGAACACCACGATGAGGAAGGGCGCGTCGGTGAGGTGCTCCTTGTGGAAGTCCGTGCCGAGCGGCGCGAGCGCCTCGCGCCACGCGGGGGTGATGCGCTGCTCGTAGAACGCGCGCTCCTCGGTCTCCGCGGCGTGCCGGATCTTCGCCCTCATCGCGGCGTCCTCGATGACCACGAACGTCCACGGCTGGCGGTGCGCGCCGCTCGGCGCGGTGCCCGCGATCTGGATCGCGCGCTCGATCACCCGACGCGGCACGGGCTCGGACGAGAACGCGCGCACCGTGCGGCGAGCGTCCGCGATCGCGTAGTCGCGCTCGATGCGCTCGATCATCTCCTCGGGCGCGACGCGCGCAGGTCGGTACGGAACGGTCTTGATCGCGCTCATGGTCCGGCGAGGGTAGCGCCGATGATGGCCGCATCGCTGGTGTCGGACACCACCGGCGAGGTGCGTGACGGTGTGTAAAGCGGCCGAGGGATCCGTTTACAGCCCCGACGCTTCCGTGTGACGATCGCGGCATCGTGCGAGAAGGCCGCGAGCGTTTTGCGTGGGCCACGCAGTCCCAAGAGATCGCGGGACTGCGGGAGGAGCTCGCGCGCGAGCACGAGAAGCTGCTCGCGCTTCAGGACATCGGCGCGGCGTCGGGCTCGATCCTGAACATCGACGAGCTGCTCTCGCTCGTCGTGTCGCGCATCACCCGGGTGATGGAGTGCGACCGCACGACGATCTACTTGCTCGACGAGGAGGGCAAGGAGCTGGTGGCGCGCGTCGCCGAGGGCGAGCAGCGCCACGAGATTCGGCTGCCCGTGGGCTTGGGCATCGCGGGCTGGGTCGCGCGCACCGGGCAGCTGGTGAACATCGCCGACGTCTACGACGACACGCGCTTCGACCCCGCGTGGGATCGCAGGACAGGCTACCGCACCCGCTCGATGCTCTGCGTCCCGATGAAGAACCGGCTGGGCCGGCCGCTCGGGATCATCCAGTGCCTCAACAAGCGCTGGGGCGCGTTCACCGTCGAGGACGAGGCGATGCTCTCCGCGCTCGGCGCGCAGGCCGCGGTCACCATCGAGAACGGCCGCTTCTTCGTCCAGACGATCCAGAAGAACATGGAGCTGCTCGAGACCAAGCAGCAGCTCGAGCGCCGGGTGCGCGAGCTCGACGTGCTCGTCGAGATCGCGCAGGTGTCCGCGCAGGCGCGCAGCCTCGATCAATTGCTCGAGGGCGAGCTGCAGCGGGCGGTGCAGGCGATGGAGGCCGAGGCGGGCTCGATCCTGCTCGCGGAGAACGGCACCGGCGATCTGCGCTTTCGCTGCGCGGTCGGGGGAAATCCTTCGGCGGTCAAGCGCATGCGCATCCCCGCGGGCACCGGCATCTGCGGGTGGGTCGCCAAGAACCGGCAGCCCAAGGTGGTGAACGACGTGAGCGCGGACGACCGCCACCGCGTCGATGTCGCGCACAGCGTCGGCTACCACCCGCGCTCGGTGCTCGCGGTGCCGCTCTTCTGGACCGAGCCCGGCGAGCTCGGCGGTGAGCCCCGCGAAGGCGAAGGCGCGCTCGAGCTCCTCAACAAGCACAAGGGATCGGGTCCGTTCACCGACGACGACGTGCGCCTCGCGACGCTGATGGCGAGCAACATCTCGAACGCGATCTCGCTCGCCAAGGCGCGCGAGCGCACCGAGCGCGAAGAGCGCCTGAGCGGCATCGGACAGCTGCTCTCCAGCGTGCTGCACGATCTCAAGACGCCGATGGCCGTCATCGCGGGCTACACCCGCGAGCTCGAGAGCGAGACCGACACGGCCATGCGCAACAAGGCGTCGCAGGCGATCTTGAAGCAGGTCGATCTGATCAACGCGATGACCCGCGAGACGATCGCGTTCGCGCGCGGCGACCGCAGCGTCTGGCTCCGCAAGGTCTACCTCAAGCAGTTCTTCGAGGAGGTGCTGGGTCAGCTGCGGCGTGAGCTCGAGCCCAAGGGCGTGGAGCTCGAGCTCGTGCTCGAGGATCGCGGCGTCGCCCGCATCGACCAGCACAAGATCCAGCGCGCGGTGCACAACCTCGCGCGCAACGCGGCCGAGGCGATCGGGCCCCCACACGCGCGACGTCGCGGCGGCAAGGTGACCCTGCGGGTCTCGCGCCTCATGCCGCAGGACAGCCTGGTGATCGAGGTCGAGGACGACGGCCCCGGCATCCCCGACGAGATCCGCGAGCGCCTCTTCGACTCCTTCATCACCCACGGCAAGGAAGGCGGCAGCGGCCTCGGCTTGGCCGTCGTGCGCAAGGTGGCCGACGATCACGGCGGCAGCGTCGAGGTCGAGAGCGTCCCAGGACGCACCGTGTTTCGCCTGGTGTTGCCGCAGACCGGACAGAGCTCGACCGATCTCGAACGCGCGGGGTGACTCGTCACCCCTGAGTCTGCGCGCCCGAGACTTTTCTGCTGTGCATCGATGATCGCCGCGTCGCGCGCGAGGCCTTCTCGTCTTCGCGGCGCCCCGATACGCTCGGCGTATATGGATGGCTTATTCAGATCAATCTTGGTTTCGTCGATCATGGGGATCCTGCAAGGAGGCTGCGCGCAGAGTCACTCGGTGTCGGGCGTCCGGCTCTGTCCGGCGCTCTCGGTAGAAGGAGAGAGCGGAACGATCACCTACGGTGGTCTCGCGAGTCGCGACCGCTTCGGTCCCGATGCGTGCGTCGAGCTCTTCCTCGGAGGCGAGCGCATCGCACACACCTACTCCGATGGGACGGGGCAGTTCGCATTGCGTTTCGTGATCCGAGGAGACGCGAGCGCGCCGCTCGAGCTGCGGGTGACGGAGGAACACGGCCGCGGCGCGGTCACGTCCGAGACGTTCGTGTTGCCCCGTCCCAGCGAGGCGAGGATTCGATATCCCGAAGACACGGTGCCGGTGCTCGCGCGCTCGGGTGGACGCATGGACTTCCACGGGCGACTCGACCCCCAGCCCGACGCCACGCCCATCCGCGACGTGTGGATGATCAACTGGACTCGAGGTCTCGCCAGCGAGGTCGAGCCCACGCCTGCGTTGGGGGCGATGTTCACGGCGAGCGTCGCGGGGCTTCCGGGCCACTGCGTCGCGGTGGTCTCGCAGCACGACGACCTGGGCGCAGGCGGCTGTTGGTGGCCGCCCGGCGGCGGGGGATGCGCCTACGCGGGCTGCACCGTCGACATGTTCCTGTCGGGTGAGTGCAGGAGTGAGATGGGTGTGCCGTGCACGGGTCGCGGTTGCACGTTCATCGAGGTCGATGAGCGGCGCAGCGACGTGCCGCCGCCCGAAGAAGGCGACACCATCGCCGTGCCACCCCTCAGCAGCATCGACGGGGGCGTGGACGCACCGATCCCGGACGCGCCCGTGCCCGACGTTCCACCGGACGTCCCGCCGCCCGACGCGGAGGTGATGTGATGCGTGCCTTCGACCTCACGCTCGGAGCGCGGCTGTTCGTCGTGCTGACCGTCGCCTGCATCGCCCCACTCTCGGGGTGTGCGCCGCCCCCCGAGCCGTGCCACGAGGACTACGTCAGCTGCGGGATGGGCGAGCCCTGCGCGAGCGGCGCCACCTGCGAGTCCCTCGACTGGTCGTTCGGCAGCGGGAGCACCTGCTCGCGCCCGTGCGAGGATCAGCTGGACTGCCCCATTCAGGATGGACGCGAGGGTCGGTGTCTCTCGATCGGTCGCGACGGCCGCTTCGCCTGCTACCGGACGTGCGTCAGCACCAACGAGTGTCCCAGGGACTGGGTGTGTCAGCCCATTCGCTCGTCTGTCGGGATGAGCGCCGTGTGCCTGCCGTAGCGACTCACGGGGCCGGGTCGATGGCGTCGATCTGCAGGGTGAAGACGCCGTCGACCCAGTTCCAGATGCGGAGCTTCGCGTAGGTGGTGCCGTCCGGGCGGCGCACCGCGTACGTGATCGGCTTGGGCGTCACCGTGTGCGTCGTGAAGTCGTAGATGTACCACTCGCTCAGGAGCGGGTGACTGCTGGTCTCCGGCGCGCCCGGCATCGCGGGCGGATTCAGCTCGTCGACGACGAATCCGTCGGTGGGTGTGGTGGTGGCGTCCTCGAAGAGGATCTCGCCGAGCTCCCGCGCGCCGCCCATGCCGGGTCCGCTGCTCCCCGAGTTCGTCTGGATCACGGTGCGCTGGAACGCCAGATCCCAGTCCGTCGACGTCGTCGGATCCTCGATGGTCACGACGCCCTCGCCCACCCGGTAGTAGATCCACTCGGTGCGGCTGTTCGCGTCGATGTCGATCGCGTCCACCGGACGCATCCCGCCATCACGGCCCGCGTCCATGCCGGCGTCGGGGCGCATCACCATGCCGGCGTCGGGCAGCATCACCTCGCCGCCCTCGATGCGCGCCCAGCGAAAGCGAAGCATGCCGGGGGTGCCGACACCATCGTAGTAGCCCAGCACCTCGACCTTGAAGTAGTGGCCCTCGACGGTCCGCACCACGAAGATCACGTCGCGCGGCCTCAGGCGGTGGCTCGACGAGTCGTAGTCGTACCAGTCGTTCACGCTCTCGACGCCGCCGTTGAACGCCGTATCCGGCCCGGTGTCGTTGTCCTCCTCGATGTCCGCGGCGTCCGCGATCCACCCCGACTCGGGCGCCTCGTCGAGCGACTCGAACGCGACGTCGGGCAGGCGCACCGCCGCGCCACCGCCGGTGCCGCTGATGCCGCCGTTGGTGATCACGTAGTAGCGGCGAAAGCCCAGATCCCACTCGTCGGAGTCGTGGGGATCCGTCGGTGTCACCGCCACCCCGGTCTCCAGATCGAGGTAGCGCCAGTCGGTCTCGCTGGTCGCATCGACCACCGTCTCGACGACGCCTCCTTCGAGCACGGTGTGGGTGAAAGGGCCGCTCACCGAGGGGATCGAGGAGTCGCTCGCGGGCGCATCGCGCGGCCCCGTGTCGGGCTCGCCCATGGGCGCAAGCGTCTGACAGCCCGAGAGGATCACGAGAAGAGCGAGTGAGCGAGAGCGAAACGTCATGGTGCTTCCTGTCTGGTCAATAGCGGCCACGGAGGCCGCCGTAGAAGGTCCTCGGACGGACGCTGAGGAACGTGCCGCCGGCGTCGAAGAGGTTGTCCACCCCGACGAACATCTCGAAGTGCCGGGTCAGGTTCTTCCAGACGCGGAGATCGCACTGCGCGTACCAGGGCGCGTACGTGATTTCGTCGACCCCGTCACCGTTGCTGTCGGCGTAGAAGGGACGCTCGCCCGTCGCCGCGACGCGCGCGGTCGCGCCCAGCTCCCACTCGGGGTGATCGAAGCTCACGTAGCCGGTGATCCGGTGCGCAGCGCGGCCCTCGAGGGTGCGATTGGCGCTCGCGTCGATCGCGTCGGTGAACACGTAGCTCGCCTGCAGCACCAGCTCGGGGATCGGGCGCACCGCGATCAGGGTCTCGAGACCTTGGGTGTAGGCGCTGTCGACGTTCGCGTAGCTGAAGATCTGCCCGGTCGGGGTGTCCTCGAGGGTGATCGTCGTGATCATCCTGTCCACGTCGTTGCGGAAGTAGTTGGCCGAGAGCCGCAGCTCCTCGAGGGGGGTCCAGTCCGCGCCGATCTGCAGGCTGCCGGACGACTCGGCGCCGAGGCTCGGATTGCCCATCACCACGTAGCCCACCGAGTTGTTCTCGAAGCGCAGCAAGAGCTCTTGGAACGACGGCGCGCGAAAGCCGCGACCGTACGACGCGCGCAGGCTCAGGCCGGGCACGGGATCGAAGCGCAGCGCGAGCTTGGGGGAGACCTGGGTCCCGAACTGCGAGTCCACGTCGAGCCGCACCCCGGGGACCGCGACGAAGAGCAGATCGTTCTCGTCGAGGATCGTCCAGTCGTCCTGCACGAACGCCGAGTAGCGGACCCGCCGTCCGTCGCGCTCGAGACGCTCGGAGTCGAGCTCTTGGAAGAGCAGGTTGTAGCCGACCGTCAGTCGGTGATCGCCGCTCTCGGACAGAACATCCAGCGGCTGATCGAGCTGGAAGTTGAGCTCACCCAGCTGCTCGCGGTTGTCCTGCACGTCGTCGAGCGCGACGGCGTTGCGCTGGTCGTTGAGGTACTGCTCGCGGAAGAAGCTGTACGCGATCCACGTGCGGATCCGGGTGCGCCCCGCGCGGTGGCTGCCGCCGAGCACCACCTGCAGCTGATCGCCGAGCTGCACCCGATCGAAGATCGCGCCGCCCGCGGAGACGTCGACGCCGCTGAGGCGACGAGAGAGGTAGTCGACGCGCAGGTCCATCTCGGAGCTCGGATCGATCTGCCAGCGAAAGTCGCCGCCCAGATTCCACTGCATCCGCTCGCTGCCTGCGGTCGGGCGGTCGTTGTCGGACACCATCAGCATGTCGGGGCTCGGCAGGCGGAACGCGTCGGCGTAGTGGAATCCCCCGCTCAATCGCGCGGAGAAGTCGTCGGTGGCGAATCCCGTCCTGCCCGTCGCGTCGATCACCGCGCCCGCGCCACCGCCGGCCATCGCCGCGAGGTCGAGCTCGAAGGGATCGGTCGATCGCCGGGTGCGGATGTTGATGACGCCTGCGATCGCCTCGGAGCCGTAGAGCGCGGAGCTCGGGCCGCGGACGATCTCCACACTCTCGATGTCCTCGACCGTGAAGCGCCCGAGGTCGATCGCGCCGCCGATCCGCCCCGGCACCCGAATGCCGTCGACGAGCACGAGCACGTACTCGGGGTCGAGACCCTGCATCAGGATCTCGTCGCCCCGGAAGCTCCGGCTCACCATGATCCCCGGGTACTCCTCGAGGATCTCGCCGAGGTCGCGCGCGCCGGACTGCTCGATCCGGTCGCGGCCGATGATCTCGACGTTGCCCGCCGCCTCGGCCTCCGCGACGTCGGTGCGGCTGCCGACGACCTCGATCGCCCGGAGGCGCAGCTCGTCGTCGTCCGGCGCCTCGTCGTCGGGCGCCTCCGAATCCAAGTACCCCTCCGCGTCGGGGGAGCGCTCCAGGTCGCCGCCGGCCCCCGCGGGCGGCGCCGAATCCGAGGACCCCGGTCCCTCGTCGTCCGGTACGGACTCGCTTCTCCGCCCCTCGCGCGCCTCGGATCCCCCTTCTTCCGTGGGCGATTCTGAATCCAAGTAGGTCCCTGGAGGGGCCTCCTCTTGGGCGTGTGCGACGCCTCCCGACATGGGGAGGACCAGGGCTGCAGCGAGGACTAAGAAGAGGCGCATCACCGACCGACGAATGAAAGCGACATTGACTTCGATTCTCAGACGCGTCAAGAGAGGGCCCACCATGACTGCTTTGGTTCTTCGATCCCCGCGCCCCACCCTCCTCCTCGCGACCTGTGCCCTGCTCGGGTGTGGGGGCGGATCGAGCGCCGAGCCCGCGAGCGCCCCGGTCGCCACCACCGGCAGCGACACGCCGGCCGTGACCGCGCCGAGCGGCGAGCCCGCGCGCATCGCACGCGCCGATCGCTTCCATGCGCTGATGCCGACCGCGGTGACCAGCTTCGGCGCCGCCGTGATCGGCGATCGCCTGTACCTCGCCGGCGGCTACCACGGCGAGCCGCACAACTACACGCCAGAGGGTCAGTCGGGCGAGGTGTGGAGTGTGTCCCTGGAGAACGGCAACGACTGGCGCGCTCACCCCGGGATCGATCCCATGCAGGGTGAGGCGTTGGTCGCGCACGGCACCGAGCTGTGTGTGATCGGCGGCATGCGGGTGCGCGAGGATCGAACGATGGTGTCGATCGCGGACGTGCGGTGTCTGGACACCGCGTCCGACAGCCCGGGTTGGGAGGCGCGCGCGCCCCTTCCCGCGCCGCGCTCGACCCACGATGCGTGGGTGATCGGCGACACCGTGTATGTGGTCGGCGGCTGGGCCCTCGACGGCGACAGCCGCAGCGGCACGTTCGCGACGACGATGGCCACGCTCGATCTCAGCGACCCGAGCGCGCAGTGGGTCGAGACCGACGCCCCGTTCCGACGCCGCGCGATCGCAGCCGCGGGCACGGACGGATGGCTCGCGGTCATCGGCGGCCTCACCGAGGCGGGCCAGGTCTCGAGCGAGGTCGACGTGTTCGACGTCGCCACCCGCACCTGGCGCACCGGCCCCGCGCTCAGCGAGGACGGCTTCGGCATCGCGGCGACGCGCAGTGGCGACACCGTGGTCGCGAGCGCGCGGCAGGGCACGCTCTGGCAGCTGAACGAAGGCGCGACGGCGTGGAGCGAGCATGGCAGTCTGGCGTTCCCGCGCTTCTTTCATCGACTGGTGAGCCACGGAGATCGGGTCATCGCGCTCGGCGGCATGCGCGGGATGATGGCCGGCGCGCGGGTCAGGCACGTCGAGACCGTGGGTCCGGTCGCCGCGCCGAGCTTCACCGTGATCGATCTCCCCAACGTCGGCGCCGCGCGCAACCGGCAGGGGGTCTTCTTGGTCGATGGCACGCTGCATCTGTTCGGGGGCAACAACAGCCTGGGACAGCACGACTTCGAACCAGCGAACTTCGAGTCGGCGCACCACGTGCTCGCGATCGACGGGCTCGCGTGGACCGAGGCGGCCGCGTATCCCTACCCCCGACAGACGATCTCGACCGTGCTCAGCCCCGACGGCAGCAGCGGGATCGCGCTGGGCGGCTTCGGACACGAGGGACCGGAAGAGAACACCGCAGGCGCGGCGCACACCCAGCCCGAGGGCTTCCGCTACGTCTTCGAGACGGATCTCTGGGAGCCCCGCCCGGGCCTCCCGGTCTCGCGCAGCCAGTTCGGTCTCGTCGAGCACGAGGGCGCGCTCTTCGTGTTCGGGGGCCTCGACTACGATCCTTCGCGCAGCGGCGAGGCCGCGCCCTCGAGCGCGGGCGACGACGCGTTCCGCCACCTCACCGAGGTGCTGACCGGACCGGCCGATGGAAGCGGCCCGTTCACCGTCGTCTCCACCCCGATGCCGGAGGCGCGGCGCGCGTTCGGCGGCGCGCGCATCGGCGGCACGTACTTCTTGGTGGGCGGCATGCACGGTGAGTTCGAGCTCGTCGAGAACTGCCGCGCGGTCGAGCTCGCGAGCATGACCTGGCGCGAGATCGCCTGCCCCGCCTACACCC
>CAYZQM010000165.1:12622-15348 GCA_964480175.1 uncultured Sandaracinaceae bacterium | reverse complement strand
AAGGACGCGGCGCGGACGTGGGCGGCATGGTGACGGTCGGGAGCATGTTCGGAATGGCCGCGTACCTGATCGAGCACCCCGGCAGCGAGCCCACCTCGGACGCGGTGCAGGCGGCGGGGATCGCATCTGCGCTGCTCTGGTACGAGGCTTCACTCCGTCGCGGCGAAGGCCACAACGAGGTGCTCGACGAGCTCCTGGGGGTGCGCGACCGGGGCGAGCTCGTGCAGTGGTGGGCCGATCACGTCGAGGTCGGCGACCACGGTTGAGCCGCGGTCGACGATCGATCGCCAGGGCCGCTACCGGGGCGCGCTCGGCGCTCCGTCGTCGGTGGGCACGTGGTCGGCGACGGGGAAGACGTCGAGGTTCTCGGGGGTGACCGGGGTGCAGCCCGAGCGCGCGAGCGAGAAGCCGGTGCGATCGGCGGTGGTGATGTAGAGCGTGAGCGACACCCGCTCGCCGACGATCAGGAACACGTCGCTGATCGCGGTCTCCGCGCGGCGCCAGGTGAAGCGGCGGGTGGGCACGTCGCCGGTGAGCGGGCAGTCCCAGATCCCCGTGGGCGAGCCGTACGCTTCGTTCATCGCGCGCAGGTGCGGCGCGATCGCGGTCACGTCCGGCAAGAGCGAGAGCACCTGCACCTGCAGCAAGAGACCGAGGCGCTGCTCGAAGCCGTACATCACCTCGCTGCCGTTCGGCATGCGCTCGTGCCACTGCTGGATTCCCTCTTCGGCGGGGCGATCGTCGGGGACCATCCCGGCGCCGCGCAGCCGACGCACCTCGTCGAGCGGCATGCCCAGCGCGACGCCCTCGAGCGCCGGAGGCATCACCGACGCCGACTCGTCGCGCAGCTCCTCGAGCTCGGCGAGCCCCGCCGCGCGCCGCTCCTCACGCCGTGCGTGACGCCGCGCCGCGCGCTCCTCCGCCTGGTCGGCCTCGTACGCGTTCATCGCCCAGACGCCGCCGATCACGGCGAGCAGGACCGCACCCAACGCGAGCAGCGTCTCGCGGCTCACGCGCACACCAGCGGTCCGAACGGCGGCATCGCGCGCGAGTGTAGCCGCGCAACGCGCGTGAGGCCGTTCCGAAGAGGGCGCCCACTCGGGACGACCCCGAGCCCCTCACCACCGGAAGACGACCATGAACCGCATCGCGCTCCTCACCCTCCTCACCCTCCCCCTCTGCCCGTGCCTCGCCGCCGCACAGGTCGAGACGCCCACCGGAGCCGAGGCCACCGACACCCCGCTCGATGGCGCCGCGCGCAAGGACGCCGCGCTCCAAGACGCCGTCGACGACGACTCCGAGTACTGCACGCTGCGCCCCTACTTCCGCGCCAGCATCGGCGGCGGCCCCGGCATCTTCATGACGTCGGATCGCCGCTCGTCGTCGGGCTGGCGCGGCGTCGCGATCGAAGGCCTCGGGCGCCTCGATCTCGTGCTCGGCCACGACATGGCGGCCGATCCCGGCGTGCGCATCCAGATCCAGTACCGCGCCACCGGCTTCGGCAACCAGGCGTACATGGCGCACCGCCACGCGATCGAGCTCACCATGGCGCTCGGCAACGTGTTCGCGTTCCGCGGCGGCGGCGGCGTGAGCGTTCGCCACCCGTACCAAGGCGGCACCGTCCTCTCGGGCGTGATGACCGTCGGGATCGACCTGACGTTCGACGCGTTCCTGATGTCGTTCGACCTCGCGACGTTCGACTTCCTCCCCGGCGTCATCGAGTGGACCCCCTCGCTCTCGTTCGGCTTCCAGATCCGCTGAGCCAGCGAACTTCGATCGAGCTCGTCAGCGCAGCGTGACGTCGAACGTGCGCGACTCGATCATCGAGCCGCCCGCGTCGAACGCGCGGAGCTCGACGCTGCGCGTGCCGACGGTCGAGAACGAGTACAGCACCGCGTTGCGGGAGCTGCGGACGCTGCCGGTCGCTGCGTCGGTGAGCGCGAAGCCATCGACGAGCACCTCGATGGCGGCGACGTCCGCGGCCGCTCGCTCGAGGCCGATCTCGTACGTCGCGTTGCCGCGCGGTCGCACGAACACCGCGCTCTCCGCCTCGGCCTCGAGCAACGCGATCGCGGTCTCGCCGGGGCCGCCCGTCGCGATCAGTTCCATCGTGTGCAAGCGACCGTCGGCGCACGCGCCCGCCTCGAGCGTGTAGGTCCCGTCGGCCGCGCGGGGCGCGGTGCCGATCGAGCGTCCGTCGACCGAGAACGTGATCGACGTGACGTCCGGGTTCGCGCGGGCGACGAACGTGTAGTCGCTGCCCGCGAGCGACCAGTCGAGCACCACCGGCTCGCGGCTCGGGGTGTCGCAGCGCGCGCCCATCGCGAAGCCGCCCGTCGGCGACATCCGCAGTCGCGCTTCGGTCTGGGGGCCGTAGTCGCCGTCCTCCGCGATCGCGTCCTCGGGGTGGTTGCGGTTCCACAAGCGCTGAAAGGCGAGCACCGAGAGGCCCTCGAGATCGCGCGCGCCGCTGCCCACGAAGTCGAAGTGCGGAAGATCCCCCGAGCCGTGCCAGCGCCAGCCGTTGGCCTCGAGATCGGCGCGCCACGCGCTGTACTGGCTCGTGTCGATCGCGAGGCCCGACTCGTGGGGACTGGTGCCGGGCGAGGCCGCGAGCGTGATGCCGCACATGCCGCGCAGATACCAGCGGTAGAGCATGAGCTGCTGCGGCAGGGTGCGGAGCGTGGAGTTGAGGCTGAGGCCGCCGCCACCATCGGCGACCGCGT
>CAYZQM010000165.1:9227-12612 GCA_964480175.1 uncultured Sandaracinaceae bacterium | reverse complement strand
GAAACGGAAGGGCCGCTGCCGCTCGCGGCATAACTCGGCGACCGCGTCCGCGAGGCCATTGCGCGCCGGCGTCTGGAGCCAGGGCGAGGCCGCGCTGCCCAGGGTGAGCCCAGCGATGTCGTCGATGCGCGACATCGATCCGGGCGAGAGGCACTGGACCTCGGCGATGAGCTGCTCCGAGAGCGCCCGCACCACCGCGGTGCTGCACCCGCCCGCGGCGACCGCATCGTCGATCGTCTCGCCGCCTCCGCCGCTGCCGGACGTGGCCTCGAAGCAGCCCATCGGCGTCGACGCATCGCCCCCATCGAACGGGCCTCCGTCCGAACGCGCGCCCCCATCGACCGGCATGCTCACATCGGAGGTGTCGGCGTCGCCGCGATCGCCGAGGTTGGTGTCACAGCCAGCGAGGACGAGCAGGAGCACGAGCGCGAAGCGACGCATGCCGGCGGTTGTCGCAGAGTCCGCGCTCGACGAAAAGACGCCCGCCCGCCCGCAGCGTGTGGGAGGGCACGAGGGCTTTCGGTTCCGGCGAACCGAGCGCAGACTCGACGGCAGGCCTTCACACCCGCGAGCGCATGGACTTCCACGACGTCCCCGATCCCACCCTCTACGCGATCCCGTTCTTCGTGGTCGCGCTGGTGATCGAGGTGCTCGTGCTGCGGCGCTGGCAGCGCAGTGGCCGCTCCGTCATCGGCTACCGCGACGGCAAGGACACCGCGGCGAGCGTTCTGATGGGGGTGGGCTCGCTCGTCTTCGTCACCGCGCTGCACTTTCTGATCTTCAGCCTCGCGGTGCTCCTGTACCCCCATCGCCTCTTCACCCCGCCGCCGATCGTGGGCTGGATGATCGCGATCGTGGGCTGGGACTTCCTCTACTACTGGCACCACCGGCTCGAGCACGAGGTGCGCCTTCTGTGGGCCTCGCACGTGAGCCACCACAGCAGCCGCGCCTACAACCTCTCGACCGCGCTGCGCCAGCCGTGGACCCCGTGGATAGGCCTCGTCCTCTACCCGCCGCTCGCGCTCCTCGGCGTACGACCAGAGCAGATCCTGATCGCCGAGGGCATCAACCTCATCTACCAGTTCTGGGTCCACACCGAGGCGATCGATCGCCTGCCCGCCGCGTTCGAGTGGCTCTTCAACACCCCGTCCCACCACCGGGTGCACCACGGCAAGAACGCGCGCTACCTCGACAAGAACTACGGCGGGATCCTCATCGTGTGGGACCGCCTGTTCCGCACGTTCGAGCCCGAGACCGACGAGGTCGAGTTCGGCATCACCAAGGACCTCACCTCGTACAACCCGCTGGTGATCGCCTTCCACGAGTACGCCGCGATCCTCAGAGACGTCCGCAGAGCGCGCAGCGTGCGCGAAGCGCTCGGCTACATCTGCGGCCACCCGGGCTGGCAGCCCACGCCCCGTGGTTAGTCGCCGACGGAGGTCGAGTACGTGGGTCGTGCGTGGGTGACCGTAACCCCGCACACGTGATGGCAGACGCATGACGAAGCACTGTTGTGAAGCCATGAGACACGAGCTGGGCGCGACGTGTGCCGAGCATGACGATCGCTTCGCGTGCCCCGACGCCATCGTCCACTACGCCCCGAAATTCGACGAGTACGGCCTCATCGTGCACGACGGCGGGAGCTCGGTGCGCGCCATCGCCTTCTGCCCGTGGTGCGGCGCGGCGCTACCCGAGTCCAAGCGCGACCGGTGGTTCGAGGCGCTCCTCGCGTTGGGGATCGAGAACCCGCTCAGCGATCCCGTTCCCCTCGAGTACCAGTCGGATGTGTGGTGGCGCGAACCGTGCCCTGACGCCGACGGCGGCGGACCAACGTGAGCGCGAGCAGCGCGAAGATCCCGATCGCGTGGGATGCGGAGCGATGGCCGACGCGGCAGCCGCAGCCGGCGTCATCGATGGGCGCGGCCCCGCCCGCGTCCGCGCGAGGGCCGGTGTCGGTGCCGCTGCTCCCGCCGTCGCTCGCGCTCGGTCCGCCGTCGGTGCCGGGCGTCACGCCTGCGTCGAGGTTCATGCCGGCGTCGGTGCCGGGCGTCGTGGTGCGGACGTGGAAGCCGGGCATCAACACCCAGCCGGGGTTGCTCGCAGAGACCTGGTAAGCGCCGACATCCGCAGTGGTGCGCGCCGTGCCGTTGAAGTCGACAGGCGGCAGGTGCGCCATCGCGCCGGCGTTCGCCAGCGCACCCGTCGTGGTGGGGAAGACGTCGTTGGGGACCGTGCCGGAGAACGACGCGGCGACGAAGTCGGCGGCGAGCGAGCCCGGCATCGTGCCGCCCGAGGGGCCGCCGCTGACGCCGCCCTGCACCACGTTGCCGACGAGCGTGAGCATCGAGAGATCGCCCCCCAGGTTCAGCGCCGTCGCGCCGCTGGTGTAGAGCGCGTTGTTCGCGATGAGGAGCGATCCGGTGGCGCCGCTGACCCGCAGCGCGCTTCCGTCCGAGTCCAGCACGGTGTTGTTCACGATCACCAGGTTCGACGGAGTGCCCGCTTGGTGGGGCTGGCAGCCGATCCCGTTCGCGGCGGCCGACAGGATGATGTTGTTGCGGATGATCGCGTCGGCGGCCGACTGAATCCCCATGTCGCCGCAGCCCCACATCACGTTCTCCTCGATGACGTTCGGGCCGCCATTGCCCACGACGCTGTAGGTGAGGATGCAGGGGTAGTGGGTGTCGTGGATCACGTTGCGACGGATCACGTTGTTGTAGCTGCCCTCCTTCAGCTCGATGCCGTCGCCCTGCGAGACGTCGCCCGCGTTGGTGTCGTGGACGTAGTTGCCCTCGATCAGCGAGTCGAACATCTGGCAGCCGTTGCTGTTGCAGCCGAGGTACATGCCCTCGCCGGTGCCGCCCGTGTCGTGGATGTGGTTGCGCAGGATGCGCACCGCCTCGTAGGTGGCGCCCCCGTCGTTCATGCGCAGCGCGACGTCCGCGGACTCGTGGATCTCGCAGTCCTCGATCGTCAGGTGCAGCGCGGACATCACCCGCACGCCGGCCGAGCCGCCGCGGAACTCGATGCCTCGGAAGGTCACGTGCTCGCCGCGCTGGATGTTGAAATTGTTCTGGCCCGCGTCGGGCCGGGTGATGACGGGGCGCTCACCATCGGCGGCCCGCACCACGATGGGGGCGGCGGCGGTGCCGACGATGCTCACTTGGAAGAGATCGGTTCGGTTGTAGGTCCCGCCGCCCAGCACCAGCTCGTCGCCTGGCTCGAGCGCGTTCATCAGCGCCTCGATGTCGTCGGCGGGCGTGGCCTCGATCACCTCGGCGTGAACCGACGTCGGCAGCGAGAGCGTGCCGCAGAGAGCGAGACCGAGGAGGAGAGCGCGGAGGCGATGCATGGCGGCACGGTATGCCAGTCCGCGGACGGACCC
>CAYZQM010000165.1:0-9217 GCA_964480175.1 uncultured Sandaracinaceae bacterium | reverse complement strand
AAGCGGCACCCTCCTTCGCTGACCCTCCTGCGCTGACCCTCCTTCACCAGCCGATGCTTGTGCGGCTCGATCAAGCACGTTAGGAACGCGGCTTCTTTTCGAGGAGAACGCATGGCCGCCCCCACCGCGAGCACCGAGCCCGGCATCGATCTGCCCCTGACCCCGTTCGAGAAGCGGGTCGGCCATCACCCCGGGCTCTTCGCGCTGTTCTTCGCCGAGATGTGGGAGCGCTTCTCCTACTACGGCATGCGCGCCTTGCTCATCTTCTACATGACCAAGGACTTCCTCGATTACTCCGACGAGCGCGCCTACTCGGTCTACGGCGCCTACACCGCGCTGGTCTACATGACCCCGTTCATCGGCGGCTTGGTCGCCGATCGACTGATCGGACAGCGCGGCGCGGTGATCATCGGCGGCTCGCTGATGGCCGCGGGCCACTTGGTGATGACCATCCAGAACAGCACCGCGTTCTTCGTCGCGCTGGCGCTGCTGATCTGCGGCAACGGCTTCTTCAAGCCGAACATCGGGACGATCCTCGGCCGCCTCTACGGCGGCGAGCGCCTCTCTCCGAAGCGCGACGGCGCGTTCACGATCTTCTACATGGGCGTGAACCTCGGCGCGGCGATCGCTCCCCTGGTCTGCGTGTACGTGGGCGAGACCTACGGCTGGCACTACGGCTTCGGGCTCGCGACCATCGGCATGCTGATCGGTCTGGCGATCTTCGTGGCGCCCACGATCGTCACCCAGGTGCTCATCGGAGTGGGCGCGACGGCGACCGCGATCGGCCTCTTCTACATCGGCAGCCAGCAGGACGTCTTCGTCCTGATCGCCAACGTCTTCGTGGGCGGCGCGCTGCTGGTCGCGATGTTCTTCGCGCTCTGGGCGCTGCAGAACGGCGCGGTCCCCGCCGAGATCGGCCAGCCCAAGGACAAGAGCGTCTTCTGGCGCAACACCGGCATCGTGCTCGGCATCACCGCGGTCGCGGTCGGCGCGTTCGCGTGGCTGTGTGAGCACGGCGCGGTCG
Source organism: uncultured Sandaracinaceae bacterium (assembly GCA_964480175.1). Classification (GTDB taxonomy): domain Bacteria; phylum Myxococcota_A; class Polyangia; order Polyangiales; family Sandaracinaceae; genus CAYZQM01. Next base: position 8,193 of record CAYZQM010000165.1, on the reverse strand, counting down.
CGGGCACGGTGCTCTCGGTCGTCGGCGTGGTCGCGGTCATCTACGTGATCTACGAGGCGGCGCGGGTCACCAAGGTCGAGCGCGAGCGCCTCTTCGTGATCCTGATCATGGCGTTCTTCTCGATGCTCTTCTGGGCGTTCTTCGAGCAGGCCGGCAGCTCGATCAGCCTCTTCACCGACCGCAACGTCGATCGGGTGACCGAGTCGGGCCACGTCACCGAGGCGCAGGTCGGCGAGACGATCGAGATCGCGGTCAACCAAGAGCAGATCGGCTACGTGGTCGACGGCTCGGTGCTCACGATGGACCGCCTCGACGCGATGCGCGCCACCGCGCAGGCCGCGGGAGAGACCGAGGTGCGCCGCAGCATCACCGTCACGCCCGAGCACGTGGGGATGGCGCTCGAGGGATCGGAGGTCGCCGCCGGCATGTTCCAGGCGACGAACCCGATCTTCATCCTGATCTTCGGCCTCGTGTTCACCGCGCTCTGGGGCTTCCTTGCCGCGCGCAAGATGGAGCCGTCGACGCCGGTGAAGTTCGTGTTCGGCCTGGCGCAGCTCGGCTTGGGCTTCGGGGTGCTCTGGCTCGGCGCGCAGAGCGCGGATGAGCGCGGGATGGTCGGCATGAGCTGGCTGATCTTGGCCTACATGCTCCACACCACGGGCGAGCTCTGCCTGTCGCCGGTCGGTCTCTCGATGGTCAGCAAGCTCGCGCCCGCGCGCATGGTCGCCACGATGATGGGCGCTTGGTACTTGGCGACCGCGTTCTCGCAGTACCTCGCGGGCCTCATCGCGATGTTCACCGGCATCAGCGAGGAGGGCGGGGAGGCGCCCGAGACGATCCCGCTGCCGCCCGAGACGCTGGGCGTGTACGCGGACGTGTTCCTCAAGATCTGCATCGCGTCGCTGGTCGCCGCGACGTTGCTCGCGGTGCTGAGCCCGCTGATCAAGAAGTGGATGCACGAGAAGGACGTCAGCAACGACCCCGAGACCAAGGAGCCGCCGAAGACGGATCCGGTCGGTCCCGAAGCGGCGTGAACACCCGCGCGGCGGCGCGCGTCGATCGGGGCCTGTCGCCCGGGATCCACTATCCTTGGGCTTTCCCTCACTTCGGAGCAGGCCCATGCAGCGCACCGCTACCTTCCTCGTCGTCCTCGGTGCGGTGATCGCGCTCAGCCCGGTGCGGGCGCTCGCCCAGCCGGTCGCGGGGCTCGGCGAGGTCCGCACGCTCTCGAGCTGCATCCACGAGCACCAGACCCACCTCGAGCGGCTGGTGCGGCTCATCGACGAGGTCGAGGCGCGCTTGGACTCGGCGGACGCGCGGGTGGCCTCCGATGCGCGCGAGTCGATGACGACGCTGATGAACCGGGCCCACGACGTGCGCGAGCATCTGCGGCGCTGCATCGAGAGCGCGCACATCCCGTCGACCACCGGACCGCGCACGGCGCACGTCGATCCTCCGCCGGACAGCGCGGCCGAGTCGGTCGCGGGCGATCGGGGCACGGTGCACGTCGTCGAGCGCGACACCGTGTACGGCACGACCTTGCGGGTGGTGCGCGGGGAGCGGGTCGATGGGACGGGCGAGGCCTCCGACACCAACGTGCGCGTCGCCGTGCGCGCGGTCCGCGATCGCCTGCAGGCTTGCTACGACAGCTACGTCGACCGGGTGGGCAGCGAGCGGGGCGAGGTGCAGCTGGTCTTCAGCCTCGGGGGCGGCGGACGCGCCAGCGGGGTGGCGGTCGAGGCCGCGAGCCGCTTCGATTCCGACTTCCGGAGCTGCGTGCAGCGGGCGGGATCGGAGATCCGGGTGGCGGACACCCGAGGACGGGTCACCTTCAGCTACACGTTCCGCTTCGGACCGGAGTGAGCGCCCGCCGCCGGGGTGGCGCTCCGATCACGCAGAGAAGTCACGCAGAGAAGTCACGCAGAGAAGTCACGCAGAGAAGACCTCGCAGAAGAAACTGAGCCCTTCGCTTTGATCTCGATCGCCTCGACGTCGCTGCCCGCCTGGACACGCCCCGCGTGGCGCTCGGGGTGCGCGGTGCTGGCGCTCGCGGCGTGCGATCCCAGCCCGCCCGTGCCCGACGCGCCCGACGCGATGGCGGACGTGCCCGAGGTACGGGATGCGCCCGAGGGGATGGCGCTGCCGATGCTGCGCGAGGCGTTCGCGGGCAACACCGACGTGTTCTGCACCTGCTTGCCGATGCGCAACCCCGAGGTGACGGAGGACGAGTGCCGCGAGGCGCTGGCCATCGCGACCGAGATCCGCGCGTGCGAAGACGAAGCGGTCGCCACCATCGGGACCGCGTTCGAGGCGTACTACCGCTGCCGCACCGCCGCGGTCGACGCGCTCACCGCGTGCTTCGCGCGCACCTGCTCCGATGCGTCGGTGATGGGCTGCGCGGGCGAGTTCTCGGCGGCGGACACCGCGTGCAACGCCCGCATCCCGCGCGCGGAGGCGATCACCTTCGTGATGGCGTACGAGGCGTGCATCCAGCGCACCATCACCGGACCGGTGATGACGTGCCCCGACGATCCGAGCGCCGTCTCGAGCGAGCTCGGCGCAGCGGTGTTCTCCGGCTCCACCGATCTCGCGGGCAACGACACCGAGCCCCACATGGGCTGCTTCGCCAGCGATCCCGACATGGCGAGCTACATGAACGCCGTCGGCGCGCCCGATCGCAGCTTTCGGTGGCGCGCGCCGAGCGAGGGGCGCTTTCGCATCGACACCATCGGCACCGAGGCCTTCGACACGTTGCTCTACGTGCGGCGCGCCTGCGACGACGACGTGGATCTCTCGTGCTCGGACGACCTCGAGCTCGGCGTGGATCAGGACTCGTGCGTGGTGCTCGATCTGATGGCCGACGAAGAAGTCGTGATCATCGTCGACGGCTTCGGCCCGCTGGGGCGCGGCGAGTTCGTGGTGAACGTGACCTCCGTCGCCTATGACGAGGTCTGCCCCACACCCACGATCGAGTGAGGGATCACGACGGCGGAGGCAGCTCGCCGACGCCCTCGGGCGCGCCCGAGAGGCGCGCAGCGCAGTGGCCTTCGTGGCAGAGGCAGCTGCCGCCGCAGTCGAGCGTCCCGTAGCGGCACTCCATCGTGCACATCGCGTCGCCGCAGTCGGGCGCGCTGCCCACCGCCGCGCACGCCGACGCATGGCAGCACGCGACGGGCGCGCAGTCGGCGTCGGTGGTGCACGCGTCGTCGCTCACCACCAAGTTCGCCGACGCGCCCTCGCCCTCGGAAGAAGAGCTGCCCTCGGACGACGTGCTGCCTTCGGCCGTGCTGCCTTCGGCGCCCTCGGAGCCCGCGCCGCCGGACGAGGTGCTCTCGCTCCCGCTGCTGCCGCACGCGACGGCGCCGAACACGACACAAGAGGCGAGGAGGATCACGCGCATCGTCATCCCGGTGGTCTAGCAGGTCCCAGGGTGACCAGCGGGGTGGCGAGCGGGGCGGGGCGGGGCGCGTTCTGGGGTTTCGGGTATGGTCCGCGCGTGCAAGACGCGGCGCTGCCCTCGGGCCCCGAGGTGATCGTGATCGGCGGGGGGCTCTTCGGGTGCCTGCTCACCCATCGCCTCACGGTGCGCGGGGTGCGGGTGCTCCTGCTCGAAGCCGACGATCTCGGCGCGCGCGCGGCGCGCGAGCGCTTGGTGCTCGATCCGGGTCTTCAGCGGCTCGACGTCGAGCTCGCGGCCCGGTCGCGGCGCACGCTCGCGATGCTCGCGGCCCAAGCGCCGCACCTCTGCCGACCCACGACCGCGATCGTCGCGACCGAGGGCGGCGCGCGGATGCAGCGGACGCTCGCGACGCTCGAGCTGCACGACCGCTGCGGAGAAGGACCGCTCGCCCAAGCGCGGGCGGTCGCGGGCTGCGAGCGCCTGAGCGCGCCGATCGCGCTGAGCGCGTCGTGCCTCAGCGAGCGAAGGATCGTGCTCGCCCTCGCGCTCAGCGCCCTGGCGCGCGGGGCGGATGTCCGCACCGGCGCGTCCGCGAACGGGGTGCGGCCCCGAGGCGAGGCGCTCGAGGTCGAGCTCGACGGCGGCGCGGTGCGCGCGCCGTTCGTCGTGCTGGCGACCGGCGGCGACGCGAGCGCGCTGCTCGACGGCGACGCGAAGCGACCGAGCCTGTTGCCGAGCGCGCCGCTGGAGCACGCGCTCGAGCTGCTGCTGCGGCCGGTGCTCTCGGAGCACGCGTTCGTCGATGCGCGCGGCCCGCTGCGGCTCGAGCACGTGCCGATGGCCGACGCGTCGTTCGTGCGGCTGACGTCGATGGCGCCGATCGATCTTTTGTCCGCGCTCGGCGCGCTCGGGCGCGCGATCGCGCTGCCATCGCTCGAGGTGCACGACCAGCAGCTCTCGGCCCGCCACGAGGGGCCGGTGGTGGTGCGACGCGGGAGCCTGCGCGGGCTCTTCACGGTGACCGGCAACGAGCTCGTCACCGCACACCACGAGGTGCAGCGCCTGGCGCACGAGATCGCGCAGACGTTGGGGCGAGTCAGCGCGCCGGATGCGGGCGACGACGCGCGGCTCGAGGACGGGGTGTTCGACGTGACGCCCGCGATCGAGCGCACCCGCCTGGGTGCCGAGATCCTCGGGGTGCTCGCCGCGCGCCACGGCGAGCGCGCGAGCGCGATCGCGGAGCGGGTGATGCACGCGCCGCGGGAGGGCGCGATCGTGTGTCCCTGCCGCGCCGTGATCGAGGCCGAGCTGCGGCACGCCCACCGCGAGGAGCTGGCGCGCGATCTCCGCGCGCTCGCGCGGCGGACCGAGCTGGGGACGGGCGCGTGCGCCGGTGTTCGCTGCGCCCACCGGGCGGCCGCCGTGCTCGGAGAGGAAGCGCTCCGCGATCCTTCGGGCGAGGCCGCGATCGTGTTCCTGCGCGAGCGCGCCGCAGCCGCGCACCTCGATGCCCAGCGCGCGCGCGTGCTCGGCGAGCTCCGCGAGGGGATGGCCCGGGCCGCGGGCCTGCCGCCGATCCTCGAGGACGTGCGGTGACCGATCGGGTGGACTGCGCGGTGATCGGCGGCGGCGTCGCCGGCGCGATCGCGGCGCTCGAGCTGAGGGCGCGCGGCCACCGGGTGACGATCGTCTCGGCGTCCGACGGCGCGAGCGCGCACTGCGCAGGTCCGTGGGACACCCGCGCGTCGCTCGAGGGCGCGAGCCACCTCGCGGGCGCCGCGCCCTGGGCAACCGAAGTGCTCGAGCGGGTGCGCGCGCTCTGTCCCGAGCTCTTCGTCACCCGCGACGACGGCGCGCTGCCGCGGGTGGTGAGCGAGCTGGGGCGCACCAAGCCGACCGCTGCGCACGATCCTGCGATCCTCGATCTGGCGAGCGCGCCCGCGGGCCGCATCGCGGTGGCGTCGCTCGCGGGCCATCCGTCGTGGGACGGGCGCCACATCGCGCGCGCGCTCGACGTCGAGGCGATCGCGCGCGGCGAGGCGCGGCGCTTCGCGTCGGTCGAGATCGACTTCTTGCGACGGGGGCGCGACCGGGTGCTGCACCCCCACGAGCTCGCCGCGGAGCTCGACGTGGACGGAGCGGATCCGAGGCGCGGCATGGACGCGCGCTACGTGATGAGCGAGGCGATCCGCGCGGGGCTCGGCGGGCTCTCGTTCGACGCAGTGCTGGTGCCGCCGATCCTCGGCCTTCGATGTGACGACGTGCGCAGCGAGCTCGAGGCCGCGGTGGGGCTGCCGATCGGCGAGGCGGTGGGGCTCTTGCCCGGCGTCGCAGGCGCGCGGCTGATGCGGCGACTCGGCGTCGCGCTCGCGCGCAGCGGCGTCGAGACGGTGGACGATCGGGTCACCGCGATCGAAGGGGGACGGATCGTGCGCGAGCGCGGCGAGACGCCGGCGCGTGCGTTCCTCGTCGCGACCGGCAAGCACCTCGGCGGCGGGATCGCCCTCCGCGAAGGACGCACGGTCGAGGCGCTGCTGGGCGCTTCCGTCGAGCAGCCATCGCCCGACGGGGCAACGAACGCAGGCATCGCGCTCGCGCCCGACGGACGCGTGCGCGGTCTGCCGAAGGCTTCCGTTGGCGAGCCGATCTTCGCGTGCGGCGCGGTGCTCGCGTCGTGCTCGGGGGTGAGCGGTCTCGTGGACGTGGCGCGCTCGGCGCTCGAGGCGAGCCGCGCCATCGACGCCGCGCTGCGCGCGCTCGGCTGATCGACGCGATCGGAGCGCGGTCTGGCGCCGCGCAGATTTGCTGCGAGATTGCGCGGCCCGCGATGGCCGCCACCCGACAGAGACAGCTCGGCACGCTGTTCCTGACGCTCTTCACGAGCATCCTCGGGCTCTCGATCCTCTTTCCCGTGCTCGGACCGCTGGGCCGACACCTGGGGCTGAGCGAGACCGAGATCGGGAGCACCTCGACCGCCTACGCGCTCGCGCAGCTGCTCTTCGCGCCGTTCTGGGGACGCCACAGCGAGCGGGTCGGACGAAGGCCGATCTTGATCCTCGGCGTCGTGGGCTTCGCGCTCGGGTTCGTCGCGCTGGGCGTGGTGGTGGTGCTGGGCGATCAGGGGCTCCTCACCGGACCGGCGCTGCTGGCGGCGATGTTGCTCGCGCGCTTCTGCGGCGGCGCGCTCTCGTCCGCCGTGCTGCCGACCGCGCAGGCGTACGTCGCCGACGTCACGCCGCCCGCGGAGCGCACCAAGGGGATGGCGGTGATCGGCGCGGCGTTCGGCCTCGCGATCATCTGCGGCCCGGGCATCGGCGCCGCCGTCTCGCACGTCTTCGGGCTGCTCGCGCCGATCGCGGCGGCGTCGCTCGTCGGCGTCGTGAACCTGGGCTTGGTGATCGCGCTCTTGCCCGAGCCCGAGCGGCACCAGCAGACGACGAAGAAGCGCGCGAGCTCGAGCCTGCTCACGCGCCTCAGGCCGATCTTGGTGGCCGGCTTCGTCATCACCACCGCCGCCGTGTTGATGGAGCAGACGCTCGCGTTCCTGGTGCAGGACGTGCTCGGCCTCAGCGACGAAGAGACGCCCGCGCAGGTCGGCATCGCGCTCGTCGCGTACGGCGTGGTCGCGGTGCTCACGCAAGGCGGGCTGGTCCGCCGGGTGTCCATGTCACCCCGCACGATGCTGCTCGTCGGGATCCCGATCACCGCCGTGGGCCTGGTGCTCTTGGGCTCGGCCCAGCACTTCGGGCTGCTCGTCGCCGCCACCGCGCTGCAAGGGCTGGGGCAAGGGCTGGTGCAGCCCGGCGCGACCTCGATGGTCTCGCTCCTGGCGCACGACGACGAGCAGGGAACGGCCGCGGGGCTGGGCAGCTCGGCCTCGAGCCTCGGGCGCCTGGTGGGCCCGCTGCTCGGTCCCGCGCTCTACGAGCTGCACCCCACGCTGCCGTACTACGTGAGCGCGGCGCTGCTCGGGCTGACGACGATCGCCATCGTGCTCGCGGTGCCCGCGGTGCTCGCCAAGCCCGCTACGACGCCGTGATCGCCTCGAGCTGCGCGCGTCGCAGCGCGGCGACGTCGCTGCGTCCCCGTCCCTCGGCGTACGCGACCTCGGCCTGAAGGAGGGTGATTGCGGCCGCGCGCTGATCGGGCGGCAGCATCACCACGAGCGAGTCGGGCGAGAGCATGAGCGTGAGGTCGCGATCGAGCCCGAAGATCCCCCGGTGCAGGACCCCGAGCGCCTCTTCGGCCTCGTCGTGACCCGCGGGCGACTCGAGCTTCAGCGCGACGGCGACGAGCTCCGCGATGCGGCTGATCTCCCGGAGGATGAGGTCGCGCTCGTGGAACATCGGTGTCCCTCAACCTCGCTCGGCGGCGGGTATTTCCGCAAGTGCCTCGATCGCGCCATCCCCTATGCTCGACCGATGGCCGGACACTTTCGAACGAAGATGCAGGAGGAGCTCGCGGCGGGCAGGCCGATCTCCTCCGAAGATCGGACGCACGCGGCGCTGGCCCACCTGCTCGGCGCGATCGTCGGGGTGTTCACCGCGGGCTTCTTGCTTCCCATCCTCGCGCCGACGCTGGTGCTGATCCTCAACAAGTCGCGGAGCCCGTTCGTGCTCTACCACGTGAACCAAGCCGCTTGGTTTCAGGTGCTCGTCAGCGCGATCGCGGGCATCGCGGCGGTGGGCTTCGTCATCCTCTACTTCCTCACGTGCGGGGCGGGGCTCTTGCTCCTGCCGTTGGCGATCATCCCCTGGTTCATCTCGGTGGTGCTGCCGATCTGGGTGGCGATC
>CAYZQM010000164.1:12774-15413 GCA_964480175.1 uncultured Sandaracinaceae bacterium | reverse complement strand
GTCGATCCTCCGCGACGCGCGCGGCCTCCGCGCGGCTCGCCTCGCGGTCGACCGCCGGCGGGCTCGGCTCCGCGACGACCGGCGGTCGCGCCGGTGAGGGCGGAGCGACGTACGCGCCCGGGAACGGCTCGTCGATCGGCAAGGGCCCGACCCCCGTGCAGCCCGCGCCCTCGATCCGCGCCCGCCGCGGCGGCACCGTCGCGCCCCAGCCCAGCACGACCGCGGCGGCTGCGACGACCCCGATGCGCGCGATCGCGCCTGCCGCGCGACGCCGACGCGTCCGCCGCTCGCCGCGCGTCTCGACCGCCACCGCGCCCAGCTCGTCGCGACCGCGGTAGGGACCGCCCGCGCGCACCTCGCCTCGGCGCACCCACGCCGGCTCACGACGCTCGCCGACGCGCGCGTCGCGGATCACGCCCGCGTAGCGCAGCGTCGCGCGTCCGCTCGAGCCACCGATCGCGGTGATCGGCCCGCCCGCGCTCCCCTCGAGGCGCACCTCGCTCGCGCCTCGCATCGCGATCGCGCGCCGCAGCGCGGAGCGCACCTCGACGAGCGCCGGCGTCGCCGCGATCGCGAGCACGACGATCGCCGCGATCACGGCCGCGAGGCGCGCCGCCGGATCGCCGTCGGCAGCCACCGCCGCGGCGAGCACGAGAAACGCCACCGCGACGCTGGCCCACGTCGAGAGCGGCGCGCTCTCGAGGGTGCGCGTCGTCACGAGCCGATCCTGGCGCGGCAGGTTCTTCACCGCCTCCAGCAGCTGCGTCATCGAGAGCGCGCTCGTCCACCGCCGTGCGGTGCGCAGCGAGCCGGGCAGGTCTCGCCCGGTCGCCACCGTGATCGTGCGGCCGTCGGCGTCGCTCACCTGCACGATCACGTGCTCGGCCGCGCGCACGACGATCGCGCGCGCCGACGACCACGCGATCGCGACGCGATCGCCGCCGGCGTCCTCGGTGATGCCCCACGCGTCCCAGCTGACGCGCGACGACGCCGGCTCGCGCGCGCGCAGCAGCGCCCACCACGCCGGCGCGGTCCCGATCAGGACGAGGCCGAGCGCGATCGGCGGCAGCCGGATGGCGTGGGGCATCGCCCCTGCGGCGAACGCGAACGACGCGCCGATGGCGAGCCCCTCGAGGAGGCGATCGCCCGCGGCCTGCCCGGTCGCGGTGAGCGTCAGCTCGCCGCCTCCGACGGCGACCTCGGGCGGCGGCTCGAAGCGCGCGTCGCCGCCCGCGCCATCGTCACTTCCGGCGAGGACTGGGTCCCTCTCCGACGCGGGCTCGAGCGCGCTCAACGGGTCGCCTCCTCGCGCCGCTGCGTACGAGCGTGCGGCTCCGGTATCCTGGGCCGATGCAACGCGCGATGTCCACCGCCGCCGCGGCGGCGCTCCTGCTCGTGCTGCCGGCGACGGCGCACGCGGTGCCCGGTCCCGACTCGGTCGCGGTCCTCGCGAACGCCGACGTCCCCGGCAGCGTCGCGCTCGCCGAGCGCTACGCGCGCGAGCGAGCGATCCCCGATCGTCAGGTCTGCGCGCTGTCGATGCCGGCGACCGAGGACGTGAGCCTCGCCGACTTCGAGGCGATGATCCGCGCGCCGCTCGCGGGCCGCTGGGCCGAGGTGCCGGGCGTGACGAGCAGCGCGACCGTCGCGCTCCAAGTGCGCGCCTCGTGGCTGACGTTCCGCGTCGCGCTCGACGGACGGCTGGACGGGCCGAGCACGGACGCCGGACGCGCGATCCCGGGGAGCGAGCACGCGGTGCTCTTCGTGTCGCCGGACGTGCTGCTCGCGCCCATCGCGGATCTGATCTTCGTGATCGGGCTCCGCATGCCGGCGGCCTCGTACGCGCCCGACGGACGCATGGAAGGTCCCTACGTCCACGCCGGCGTCGTGGGGGATCTGTGACGCGCCTGCCGGCGATCGCAGGAATGAGCGCGGCGCTCACGCTGGGCGCGGCGCTCCTGCCTTCGTGCCTGCTCGGCTACGAGGCGGGCTTGCACCTCGAGCTCGGGCTCGTGGGCCTGATGGCCGAAGGTGATAGCGCGGACGGCGCGCGCTTCTCCGCGATGGAGGGCGAGCTCCACCTCACGGGCCTTCGCGTCGTGGGCTGCGACGGCGCCGCGAGCGCGTTCTGGGACCTCGGTCCGCCCCGCGCCTTTGCGCACCACCCGATCGCGTACGGGACGCTACCCGCTGGCGTGTGGCCGCTGGCCCGCACCAGCTACGCCCTCGGCAGCATCCCGATGCGCAGCGGTCGCTACTGCGCGATGACGATCACCGTCACCCCGACCGACCGCGACGACAGCGCGCTCCGCACCGACGAGACGCTCTGGCTCGAGGGCCAGGCCGTCGCCAGCGCCCGCGCGTTCACCTGGCAGGCCCGCGGCCCCGGCAACCTCGAGCGGACGTTGCCGCTGCTCGATGCAGAGGGAAACGAAGCGCCGCTGCGCATCGACGCGGATCACCGCGCCGCGTACGTGGAGCTGCGGATCGACTGGACCGCGATGCTCAGCGCGAGCGATCTGGTCGATCGCGATCCCGAGGCGCTCGCCCTCGATCTCGTGGTCCGCATGCGCCACGCGATGAGCGCGCACGCGATGCCGTGACGCAACAGGCTCAGAGCACGTACTTGGCGAGGTCTT
>CAYZQM010000164.1:0-12764 GCA_964480175.1 uncultured Sandaracinaceae bacterium | reverse complement strand
GCCCGCGATCGGCGACAGGGTCCTGTCGACCAACGCGCCGTCGATCACCAGCTTGGTCGGACCGAGCTCGGGCGCGCGGAAGCTGAGATCCTCGAGGAGCGCCTCCAGCACCGTGTGCAGGCGGCGCGCTCCGATGTTCTCCGTGCGCTCGTTGGCCATCGCGGCGTAGCGCGCGAGCGCCTCGATCGCGTCGGGCGCCCACTCGAGCTCCACGCCCTCGGTCGCGAAGAGGGCGCGGTACTGCTTGGTCAGCGCGTTCTTCGGCTCGGAGAGGATCCGCACCAGATCCGCCTCGACCAACGGCTCGAGCTCGACCCGGATCGGAAAGCGCCCCTGCAGCTCGGGGATGAGGTCCGAGACCTTGGCGACGTGGAACGCTCCCGCCGCGATGAAGAGCACGTGATCGGTCTTCACCGGCCCGTACTTGGTGCTGATCGTGCTGCCCTCGACGATGGGCAAGAGATCGCGCTGCACGCCCTCGCGCGAGACGTCCGGTCCGCCTTGGGCCCCTTGCCGCCCCGCGATCTTGTCGATCTCGTCCAAGAACACGATGCCCGCCTGCTCGGTGCGGCGCACGGCCTCGCGCTGCACCCGATCCATGTCGAGGAGCTTCTGCGCCTCTTCGTTCTCCAGGATCTTCTGGGCCTCGGGCACCGTGACCTTGCGCCGCTTGGTGCGGCCCTTGAAGCCAGGCATCTGCCCCAGCATGTCGCCCAGCTTCACCTCCATGTCCTCGTTGCCGCTGCCCCCGAAGATCTGCATGAGCGGCGAGCTCTGATCGGCGACGTCGAGCTCGACCTCCTCCGCGTCCAAGAGCCCTTTGCGGAGCTGCTGCCGGATCTCGGCGAGCTTGCTCTCCGGCACGCTCTGCATGGGCGGCGGAGGCTGCAGCATGAAGCCGAAGCCGGGCCGCTGTTGCTGCGGGGGTGGCGGCAGATCCCGCTGCGCGATCAGGTTCACCAACCGATCCTCGGCGGCCTCCTTGGCGCGCACTTCGACCCCAGCGAGCTCTTCGGTGCGCACCAGCTGGATCGCCTGCTCGACCAGATCGCGAACCATCCCCTCGACGTCGCGACCGACGTAGCCCACCTCGGTGAACTTGCTCGCCTCGACCTTCACGAAGGGCGCGTTCGCGAGCTTCGCCAGCCGGCGCGCGATCTCCGTCTTGCCGACGCCGGTGGGCCCGATCATCAGGATGTTCTTCGGCGAGATCTCGTCACGCAGCTCCGCAGGCACCGCTTGTCTTCGCCACCGGTTGCGGAGCGCGACCGCCACGGCGCGCTTGGCCTTGTTCTGCCCGACGATGTAGCGGTCGAGCTCGCCGACGATCTCACGCGGCGTGAAGCTTCGGATCCCGCTCATGGCTTGCTCTCCGGCGCGCCGAGCGACTCGAGCACCACGTTGCCGTTCGTGTACACACAGATGTCGCCCGCGATCTTCAGCGCGTGGCGCGCGATCTCTTCGGGGGACAGCTGCGTGTGCGCCGCGAGCGCCCGAGCGGCCGCGAGCGCGTAGGGGCCGCCCGAGCCGATCGCGAGCACGGTCGCGTCGCTCCCCTCGATCGGATCGGGCTCGATCACGTCGCCCGTGCCCGAGATGAGCAGCGTCGTGCTGTGGTCCATCACCACGAGCATGGCCTCGAGCTTCCGGAGGAAGCGATCGGTGCGCCAGTCCTTCGCGAGCTCGACGGCCGCTCGGAGCAGCACGCCTCGGTGCTCCTCGAGCTTGCTCTCCAGCCGGCCGAGCAGCGTGAACGCGTCGGCGCTCGCGCCCGCGAAGCCACAGATCACCTTGCCGTCGCTGATGCGGCGCACCTTCTTCGCGCCGGCCTTCATCACCGTCTGGCCCAGCGAGACCTGGCCATCGCCAGCCATCGCGCCTGCCTTGCCCCGCCGCACCGCCACGATGGTCGTGGCGCGCCAGCGCGTGTCGTTCGTCATCCGTGCTTCCTATCCGCTCGCGGCCGACCCGGCCTCTCTCATTCGCTCTCGCTGCCGCGATCCTCTATCGCGCGCGCCAGCGTGGAGGCCCGGAACGCGTCCGAGACCTCGGTGGGATCGTCGTCGACGTCGATCGCGACGTCCTCCATCGAAGCCGTGGCCACGCCGCGGAACGCGCGGATCGCCGCGCGCATTTCGGCGGCGCTCTGGAAGCGATCCTTGGGCTCGTGGCTCAGCGCGCGCAGGACGATGTCCTCGAGCGCGGCGTCGACCGCGGGCCTCAGCTCACGCAGCGGCGCGGGGCGCGTGGTCAGGATCTTCAGGATCAGCTTGTTGTAGTTGTCGGCCTTGTACGGCAGCGCCCCGGTCAGCATCTCGTAGAGCACGACGCCCATCGCCCAGAGATCGGCGCGATGATCCACGGAGTCGCCGCGCGCCTGCTCGGGCGAGAGGTAATACGGCGTGCCGACCACCGCGCCCGTCCGCGTGAGCGAGAGCGTCTCGTCCTCGCCGCGCGAGAGGTTCTTCGAGATGCCGAAGTCCAGCAGCTTGGCGATCCGCTCCCCAGCCCTGTCCGCCAAGAAGATGTTCTCGGGCTTGAGATCGCGATGGACCACACCCTTCTGGTGCGCGGCGGTGAGCGCCGAGAGGACCTGCTCCGCGATGGTGAGCGCGTCCTCGAACGCGAGCGCGCCCTCCATCTTGACCCGCGACGCGAGCGTCTCGCCGCGCAAGAGCTCCATCACCTGAAACGGCTGGCCGTTCTCGAGCGCGCCCATGTCGAAGACCTCGACGATGTTCGGGTGGCCGAGCGAGCCCGCCATGCGCGCCTCGCGGTAGAAGCGTCGCTCCGACTCCGAGTCCTTGGCGTACGCGCGGAGCAGGATCTTGATCGCGACCGGCTTTCCGATGCGGAGGTTCTCCGCGGAGAACACCGCGCCCATGCCGCCCGAGCCCAGCAGCGCGTCGATGCGGTACTTGCCCTCGACCACCCGTCCCACGAGCACCTTCGGGTCCGACGTATCGAGCGTCGCGGCGTCGGGCGGGTGCTGCCACTCGTAGCGGGGCGGCGGGACGCTGGGCCGCGCGGACGTCTTCTCCACCACGATCGCGTTGCCCGTGATCGGACAGGTGGTCTCGTCCGCTTCGTGCGGGAGGCCGCAGTGCTTGCAGCGGATGAAGCGCTCGCGACTGCTCATCGGAGCGGCCACCGTAGCCGCCGAGGGGCCCTTTCCACAAGGGAGGCACCCTGCGCGCCCTCACGTCGCGGCGTCGCTCACGCGGAGAGCTCGAGGCGCCCGAATGCGTGGGGCCGCGCTTCGCTGCCGGGCGCGACGAAGCGCGCGAGCACGCCCACGACGCCCCCTTCGCGGCGGTAGCCCGAGAGGTGGAGCTGACAGCGCTCACCAGCGAAGAAGGGCTTGCGGTAGCGGAGCTCGACGAAGCACGCGAAGCGCGGGGCGGGGCCCGAGACGCGGTGGGCCCAGCGCAGCGCCGCGTCCTCCAGCAGCGCGGGGTACACCAGCGAGTTGACGTGCTGGTTGCTGTCGGTGTGCCCGACGCCGAAGACCGTGATGCTCGGATCGGGCCCATCCTCCGCGTCGAGGGCGGTCGCTCCGTCCGGAAGCGCGGTCAGCGCGTCGGGCGCGTTCCACGGCGCGCGCCGCTCCTCGAGCCCGTGACCGTCCGGAAGCGCGTCGACCTTGCGCAGCTCCGGCGGTCCGAAGGGGCGCGTGAGCACTTGCTCCGCGTACATGCGACCGATCGGGATGCGCGCGCCAGCGTTGGCCGGCGGCGCCCCGTGGGAGCGCCCTGCGGTCGCCGACATGTCGGCCCACATGTCGATGCGCAGGCGCGCCTCGCCGCGCGCGTCGATCGCGCGCGTGAGCACGAAGGTCCCCTCGGCGTGCACGTCGGCGTGCACCGCGACCGGGCCGCCGCCCGCCTCGATCACGACGCGGCCGAGGATCGGGACGATGCCGCTGCCGCGCAGCACGCGGTACGCGGGGTGGCCGAGCAGGCTCGCTCGCCACACGGCCGCGCCGATCCCGTGGGAGAGCGGACGCAGACCGATGCGCCCGTCCTGGCTCACGTCCTCGTACCGCGTGACGAACGTGCCCGCCCCTGTCGAAGAGGCGGGCACGTCGTGGGGCCACGCGGGCACCTGGGATGCGAGGGACGACACGCTCGACGGCGCGTCCTTCGGGCTTACGGGCAGGTGAGGCCCTCGACGTCCTCCGGACCGCGGATGCGCAGCGTCCAGCGCCCGAAGTTCGGCAGGAGCACGCCCGTGATGCTGGGCACGGTGGTGGCGCCCGTCACGTAGCCCGTGAACGCGGTGCGCACGCAGGCGGTCGCGGGGAAGTTCGACACGAGGATGTCGAGCTCGTTGCCCGGCGCACCCGGCAGCCGCGCGAAGTACTGCATGAAGGTCCCATCGAGACGGGAGCCGATCTGCACGTCCTCGACGGTCAGGAGGCCGCCCTCGAGCGCCACCGCGCGCGCGCCCGGCGCGCCGGCCGCGCCCACGAGGTCACCGAGCGCCACGACCGTGCCGGTCGGCGCCGTGCCCGCCGCGCCTCGGACGATCGTCGCCGTGCCGCCGAGGAAGATGTTCGACTGCTCGTAGTCGGTGCAGGGCGAAGGCGCCGGCGTCGGGCCCGCGCAGAACTCGTTGTACGTCGCGTCGTTGATCGACGTGACCGCGTCGCCGGGCGCGAAGTCCTCGCTGATGCGACCCGGCTCGACGTCGAAGCAGCTGGTGACACCCGACGGCAGCGGGATGATCTCCTGCACCTGGATGGCGGTGAAGTCACCGCTGACCGCGGCGCCCACCCACACGGCGAAGCGGCAGCTCATCGACGTGCCGCCCGACGCCGAGCCCACGAGCACGCGCGAGGTGAGCGCGATCATGCCCGCCTGGGTCACGCTGACGCGGTCGCCCGAGCTCGGGTGCCCCGCCGCCGCGCGGTTCTGGATCTGCTCGATGGTGACGGTGGTCGGACCGGACGAGCCGCACTCCGTGTCCGCGCCGCAGTCGGTGCGGACCTCACAGCAGTCGAAGTCGTTGCAGTCCGCGAAGCTGTTGCCGTCGTTGTCGCAGCCATCGCTGCATGCGGCCAGCGTGTCCTCGGGGCCCTCGGTCGGGCACATCATCGTCATGCCGCCGTCCGTGCAGAAGTCGTCGCAGTCGAAGTCCGCGCAGTCCACGAACGTGTCCTCGTCGTTGGAGCAGCCGTCGCTGCACGCCGCCGCGGTGTTCTCCGGGCCCATCACGCACGAGCCGGGCGTATCGGCCCGCGGCACGTCGGTCCCGACCATGCCCGTGTCCGGACCATCGTTCCGAGGGGGGCAGCCGGTGAGCGCGGTGGTGATCGCGCAAAGGGACGCGAGCGCGAGGATGTTCTTGTGAGATGACGACATGAGAAAGCCTCCGAAGGGAGCGAGGCTAGCCTCATTCGGGGCGCCGCGCTCGTGTCCGCCCGGTGTCGGTCCGATGCAGCGCAACCCCGCGTGAGCACGGTTCGATAGGCCGCCCCATGCCCGACGAACGCCCGCACTCCGCGCCCCTCGCCGCCATCGCCGCCATCGCCGCGCTGGCCGCCCTCCTGAGCCTCGGTCGGCACCACGAGCACGAGCGCTGGCTCCGCGCGGAGCGCTCGGAGAGCGAGTCCGTCGACGCGGGAGTGCTCGAGCCGCCGCCGACACCGGAGGAGCTGCTCGCGCCGATCGACGTGAACCACGCGCCTGCGAGCGATCTCGTCCGGCTCCCGCGGATCGGCCCCGCGCTCGCGGCGCGGATCATCGAGCACCGCCCGTTCGACACCGTCGACGACCTCACACGCGTGCCGGGGATCGGCCCACGCACCGTCGAGCGCTTGCGCGAGCACGTCGTCTGCGGGCGTTGACGCGCGCTACTCGTCGCTCGAGCCCGCCTCGTCCGCTTCTTCGTCGCCGTCCTCTTCGCCGTCGGCCGCGACGGCCGCGATGCTCGCCACCGTCGCGAACGCGGCCGGCTCCGCGACGACGCCTGCCTCCGCGAGCACTTCCCCCTCGAGCTTCAGCGCGGCGACGTCCGCGATGGGCTCGCCCGCGAGATAGAGCTCCGAGGTGCGGTACCACGCGAGGCCGCGCACCACGAAGATCTTCACGACGGCCGCGACCGGTACGGCGAGCAGCACGCCGAGGAAGCCGAAGACCTCACCCCCGATCAAGAGGGCGACGAGCACCCAGACCGCGGGCAGGCCCACCTTGTCGCCCACCACCTTCGGCACGATCACGAAGCCCTCGAGGCCTTGGCACACGGCGTACGCGATCACCACGAGGATGGGCTTGGTCCACCCGTCCCAGTCGACCACGCACATCAGCAGCGCCATCGCCAGCGCCGATCCGCTGCCCACGTAGGGGATGAACGCGAGCAGACCGGCGACGAGCGCGATCGGCACGGCGAGGCGAACCCCCACGAGCGAGTACGCGACGCCGTAGAGCACCGCCATCGCGAGCATCACCAAGAGCTGTCCCCGCAAGAACTGCCCGAGCACCGCGTCGATCTCGGTCGCGATCTCCACGACCTTGCTGCGATGCCTTCCCGGGATGAGCATGCGCGCGGCCGCGGTCATCCGATCGAAGTCGTAGAGCAGGTAGAACGCCAGCACCGGGACGACGAGCAGGCTCGCCAGCGCGCTCACGACCGACACCGTGCCGCCGAGCACGAAGCGCCCGATCGCCTGCAGCGGCGCGGCCGCGTGGCTCGCGATCTCGGACGGCGCGAGCTCGTACTCCTCGATCGCCTCGTCGAGCGAGTGCGGCACGGGCAGGTCGTGCTCCCGCAGCCAGGGCTCGGCGTCGCGCACCAACGCTGCGAGCTCCTCGGGCAGCTCGCCAGCGAACACGACGACCTCGCGGATCACGCCGGGCAGCACGAGCAGGAGAAAGAGCGCGCCGACGAGCGAGAGGAGCGAGAGCACGAGGGTGATCGCCACGCCGCGCGGCATGAAGCGCTCGAAGCGATCGACCAGCGGATCGAGAAGGTACGCGATGGTGAGCGCGAAGAAGATCGGCGAGAGCACGCCGCGCAGGAAGTAGAGCAGGAGCCCGACCGCGAGCGCGCCCAACGCCCACCAGGTCCACCGCGCCACGGGCCGACCGCCGCTCGAGAAGATCACGGCCCGACTTCTATCACGACGTGCGCGTGTCGCGCGCTACCGCGGGCGGACCCAAGGGGCGGCGAGGATCTCGGTGCGATCGAACGCGTCCCAGCGGTACACGTGGTGGACCCGCAGGCTGGGCTGCCGCAGCCGTCGCATCTGCATGCGGAGGAGCGCGTCGCAGCTCGCCTCGCTGCCTCGTCGATGTCGCTTCGCCTCCGCGATCACGGCCGCGATCGCCTCGTGCGCGTCGCGCTCGAAGAAGACCGGCCCCGGCAAGAGGCGCACGCCGTCGTGGACGAAGAGGCGCCCGTCGAAGACGTCGCCCTCGCGCAGCTTGCCTGCGGGCCCCTCGTCGCGGACGACGAGCAGCTCGGCGTCGGTGAGGAGCGCCCGGACCCGCGCGTGCTCGGCGACCTGCTCGACGACGAGCAGCGTGCGCCAGCTCCGCACGATCGCGCGCGCCCTCGGCTCGTCGTGCGCGCCGAGCCAGCGGCGCAGCATCACCGCGCGGGGCGTTCCCCACGAGGTGACCGCGTCGTCGAACGCGGCGCGCACCCGCTCTTCGTAGAAGGGCTCGTCGGGCTCGAACGAGCCGGTCCGAGCGACGAAGTCAGCGCGCGCTGCCGCGATCTCCGCCGCCGGGCTCGCGAGCGCGATGCGCTCGATGAGCGCGTGCAGCGGCTCGACGGTCACGCGTCACACGATTCCGTCGATGACGCGCAGCGCGAGCTCGAAGCGGCCGAAGGGCGGCATGATGTACGCGCCGTGCACCCGCTCCTTCACGGCGCTGAGCATCTCGCGGGCGATGGCGACGCCCTCGTTGCGTCCCTCTTCCGCGTTGCCCGCGCGACGCATGCGATCACGGATGTGCTCGGGCACGCTCATGCCGGGCACCTCGTTGTGGAGGAACTCGGCGTTCTTGTAGCTCGCGAGGGGCAGGAGACCCACGAGCACCGGCACCCCGAGATCCCGAGTGTCCTCGAGGAACTTGTCGAGCACCGCCACGTCGTACACCGGCTGCGTCATCACCAGCTCGGCGCCCGCCTCCACCTTCTGCCGCAGACGGGAGAGCTCGCGCGCGTAGTCCTTCGCCGCAGGCTCGGCGCCGGTCGCACAGAGAAAGCGGGTCGCCCCACCGAGCGGCTTGCCTCCAGGATCGAAGCCCCGGTTCATCTGCTCGATGAGCCGCAACAGACCGATCGAGTCGAGGTCGTAGACCGGTGTCGCGTCGGGGAAGTCGCCCATCTTCGGCGGGTCGCCGGTGATGACCACGAGGTTGTGCACCCCGAGCTCGTGGCAGCCGAGCAGGTGCGCGACGAGCCCGAGCACGTTCCGATCGCGCGTGGTCACGTGCATCAGCGCCGGCATCCCCAGCTCTTCTTGGATGCGATGACACAGCGCGAAGTTGCCCATGCGCGCGGTGGCCCGCGCGCCGTCGGCGATGTTGATCACGTCGACGCCGCCCGCCTTGAGCAGCCGCGCGCCCGCGATCGCCTTCTCGGGCGAGAGCCCAGCGGGCGGGTTCACCTCGACCGAGATCACGAACTTCTTCTTCGCCAGCTTCTCGCCGAGCGCGCTCTTCTCCGCGAGCTCGAAGCGCCGAATGCCGGGCGCGAGCGGCAGGGCATCGAGGTCGGGCGCGCGCATGCCGCCGCCGTCGCCCACCGGCTCGGCACCCGTCGCACCGAGCATGCGGGCGGCCGCGGCGATCTGCTTGATGTGCTCCGGGGTCGTGCCGCAGCAGCCGCCCACCCCCTTCACGCCCGCCTTCAGCATCCGGCGCGCGTAGACCAGGAAGTAGTCGGGGCTCGCCATGTACGCGAAGCGCCCGTCGATGCGGCGCGGCAGGCCCGCGTTGGGCTGCGCGATGACCGGACGCCCCGCCTCGAGCATCCGCGTGACCATCTCGTACACGCCGGCGGGACCGTCGGCGCAATTCACGCCGATCGCGTCCGCGCCCTCTCCGACCAGCAGCTTGCCCATCTCCTCGGGTCCGGTGCCGTCGGACATCGTACCGAACGCATCGAACGACACCGAGGCGATGATCGGCGCCCGCTTGTCGGGGGCGGTCGCCTCGAGCGCAGCCCGCACGCCGCGGAGCACGCGGCTGATCTCTTCGGGCTGACGGAAGGTCTCGAGCACCAGCACGTCCACGCCCTCGTCGAGCAGCACCATCGCCTGCTCGCGGAAGGCGACCTCGAGCTCGTCGAGGACGCTGTCGGCGACGCTCTTGAGCAGCTTGCCCGACGGGCCGATCGATCCCGCGACGAACGCGCGCCCGTGGGCAGCGTCGCGCGCGACGCGCACGCCCGCGCGGTTGATCGCCTCGAGCTCACCCACGAGGTTGTGGGTCGCCAAGCGATAGCGGTTGGCGCCGAACGTGTTGGTCTGCAGGACCTGCGCGCCCGCCCCGAGGTACTGGGTGTGGATCGCGCTCACCAGATCCGGACGCCCCGTGTTCAGCGCGTCGAAGCTCTGCGTGTAGAGCTGGCCTCGCTCGTAGAGCACCGTCCCCATCGCGCCGTCGAACACGACCGGACCCGCGTCCGATCCCAGGGCGTCACGAAAGCTCCGGCCCAGCGGGCGGAGGCTGTCTTTGCGGGTGGGGGCACTCATGGGCCGCGGGGTATGGCGCCCGCGCCAAGGGCTGTCCACCGAAGCGAGGCGGCGTCGCGAGCACCGGATGGGCCGCCGCGCGCGACGGCCGTGGTCATCCGCCGTGCGTTCTCACTCGGCGGCTTCGCAGCCGTTGTCTTCGTCGCCGTCCGCGTCCGTGAAGCCGTCCTCACAGGTGATCGACGCGTCGCACGTCTCGCTGGGACCCGGGTTCGTGCAGCCACGGTACGCGTTGGCCGCGGAGTCCGGCACCGAGCACTCGAAGCACGCGCCATGGGCGATCCACGCGCGGATGACCTCGATCTGTTCGGCGTCCAGCGGCTGGCCGAAGGGCATCTGATCGCCGCAGTCCGGCGCCTCGGTCTCCAGCTTGTGGAGAAAGAGCGAGTCCTCCGGCACGCCAGGCTCGACGCGGATCCGCCCTTCGTGGCCGCACTCGGCGCCGAGGGTCTCGTCGATGCTCGCCTCGACGTCGATCAGCGCTGCGAGGCTGGCCGCTGGATCGGTGAGATCCAGCCCGGCGGAGATGGCGTTGCCGTTCCCGGGATCGGGCGCGTGGCAGCCCTGGGTCGTGCAGTTGGGCTCGACCACCTGCGCGAAGATCGAGCGCCAGGTGGGATCCAGAGGACGCTCGATGCGCGGCACCACGTCGCCCGCGGCTTCGCACTCACCGCCGGTGCAGAGCCCGCTCGCGCAGTCGGCGTTGGTCTCGCAACCGACGGGCAGGTAGGGCGTCCAGCGCTCGACGATCGGCGAGCCGCACGCGAGCCAGTTGCGGAGGATCTCGCGACCCTCCTCCGTGTCGAGCGTCGCGAGCGGGAGATCGCTCTCGACGTCCGCCGGATCGTTCACCCATCCGTGGTTGTTCACCACGACCTGCTCGCCTGCGGCGCCGGGCGGCATGCTGCCCCCGACGACCGTGCTCCAGATCGCGTTGCGGTTCCGGTGGATCGTCGCCTGGATGCGCACCAAGCGAGCGAGGCCCTCCTCGTCCGCGGCCATCGGCGCGACGCTCAGCGGGAACGCGTCGAAGTCGAGGCCGCCCGGCACGCCCCAGCGATCGCGTGCCGTCTCCGAGTGACAGAAGTTCCCTCCGCCCGCGCACGAGCCGGTCACGATCGCCTGCCCCGCGTACATCGCGCGACCCGCCGCGTCGTAGACCACGGCGCGCGCGGCGTCGTCGTCGCACGCGTTGGCGCACAGGGGATCGACGGGGACTTCTCCATCGGCGTGCCCACCGTCGGCCTCGGCGCACGAAGCGCGGCTGCCGACCGAGGGCGTACAAGCACCGAGCCCGGCGACGGCGAGCAGAGCGCTCGCGCGGGCCACGGCGACCGCAGACAAGGAGAGGGGCGAACGCATCGGGCCAAGGGTCGACAACGCCGCGCACCGGGTCAAGCGGAACAACGAGGCGCGAACGTGGTTGACACGCGCGCCCGGTCTCGCAGAGGATCCGCGCGCCTGGAGATCGCATGGCCGACAGCGCCAAGAAACGCCCCACCATCCTCGTCGCCGACGACGACATCGAGATTCTCGGCCTGGTCACCCGTCAGGTCCGCCGCATGGACGTCCACGTCCTCGAGGCCAACGACGGTGAAGAGGCCCTCAAGATCGCCAAGCGCGAGCACCCCGACGTCATGATCCTGGACGTGATGATGCCCGGGATGACGGGCTGGGAAGTGTGTCGCGCGGTGCGTGAGGATCCCGCGCTCGAGAAGACCGCGGTCCTGATGCTCACCGGGATCGGCGAGCGACTCAACGAGATGACGTCGCCGCTCTACGGCGCGGACGCCTACCTCGACAAGCCGTTCGACCACGACGATCTCGATCGCACCGTGCGTGAGCTGATCGCGACGAAGACCGACTTCGAGGTCTGAGACCGGGGGCTGTTCGCGGCGCTCGACGCGTCCGTGTGTCCGCGGCCGTTCACGCGGCGCCGCTCACTCGGCCCCGCTCGCTCCCCCACTCACTGCGCGCCGTTCACTCGTCTTCGTCGACCGAGCGGGTGCGACCGAGCGCATCGAGGCGGCTCTGCGCGTCTCGCGCGGTCGGTGTGCCCGGGACCATCACGAGGATCGCGCCGAAGAGATCGCGCGCCCGGCTGGGATCCGTGCGCTCCATGCGGCGGCCCTCCGCGAGCATCTCCGTCGCGCGCGACGCACACCGCGCGAGGATGCCGCGGCTTCGCGCGCTGGCGTCGATGTTGTTCGCGGCCTGCGCCCGCCGGCACGCGATCCGCGGATCGCCCGAGAAGCGCAGCTCGGCCTCGTCGAGCAGCCAATCGACGAAGCCGGCGCGGAACGCGCGGGTGTGGTGCCCGGACGCGATCCGCTGATCGAGCTGAATGGCGTTCGCCCCGATGGACGCGACCGACGAGTAGTTCGAGCCCGCCGAGCGGATGCGGGGCCAATAGCCCGCGAACGTGTCGATGTCGGTCGCGAGCTGGGTGAGCGAGCGACGATCGCGGGCGCTCGCGCGGGCCGCAGCCTCGCGCGCGATCCGCGCCGCGCCGCGGAAGTCGGACGCGCGATACGCAGCGATCGCGCCGTCGCGGCCTCGCCCACCGCCGCTCGGCGCCTCCGTCGTGGCTTCGCCCCGGCGTGGCACGACGGCCGTAGTCGTCGAATGGGTCGGGGTGCTGCGGCGGCTGCCCGTGCTGCGCGGGCGCTCGGGCGCGTCGTCCTCGGGCTCGGTCGGCGTCTCGACGCTCGCAACCGTCGCGGCTTCGGTGCCTGCGCTCGGCGTGGCGGGTGGCGTCTCGCCGGGCACTGCTGCGGCCTCCGCAGGCGCGACGACGGGCGGCGCCACCACCGTCGGAGCGGGGACCGGCGAGGGAACCGCGACGGGCGCGGGCGGCACGGCGACCGGCGCGACGGGCGGCGCCACGCCGGCCGCCGGCGTCGGCGAGGCGACGCGCACGGGCAACCCCGTGGCGACTGGATCAGGGTCGCGACCCATCACCGTCACCACGCCCGCGCCGATCACCGAGCCGATGATCGCGACGGCGCCCGCCGCGATGAAGAGCATGCGGCGCGGCAGCACGATCGACTGGGTGCGC
>CAYZQM010000163.1:12015-15495 GCA_964480175.1 uncultured Sandaracinaceae bacterium | reverse complement strand
GGCTGGCCCGCGCAGTAGCCGCCGAGCACCAGGCCGAGCGAGGTGCCGGCCCCTGCGACGAGCGCGTAGCGGGCGAGCGCGCGATCGCGGTCCGGTCCCTCGGCGAAGTGCGCGGAGATCAGCGCGAGCACCGACGGCGCGAGCACCGCGGCGCCGAGCCCCTGCAGCGCGCGCGCGCCGATGAGGAGCGCCGCGCTCGGCGCGACACCGATCAGCAGCGACGCCAGCGTGAAGAGCGCGAGCCCGGCCAGGAACGTGCGCTTGCGACCGAAGAGATCGCCGGCCCGCGCGCCGAGCAGGAGGAACGCGCCGAAGCAGAGCAGGTACGCGTTCTGGACCCAGGACAGCGCGACCGAGCTGAGATCGAACGCCTCGCGGATGTCGGGCAGGCCGGTCAGCACCACGGAGATGTCGAGGATGATCAGCAGGTAGCTGACGAGGGCGACGATCAGGACTCGGGTCGGGGTGCGCATCGGGATGGAGAGCAGCCTAGGGGGGCGCACCATCCCGGATTAGGGGGGTAGGGTCGGAAGGACCCATATCGAGAACGCATCAATCCGGGCTACGCTCGAGCGCCATGCGTCGCGAAGACCTCGCCGATCTCCACGCGTTCGCCTTGGTCGCGACCGAGCGCTCCTTCACCCGCGCGGCCGCGCAGGTGGGGACGAGCCAGTCGTCGCTGAGCCGCACCATCGCCCAGCTCGAAGAGCGCCTGGGCATTCGTCTGTTGCACCGCACGACGCGAAACGTCTCGCCGACGCCCGCGGGGCAGCGGCTGCTCGAGACCCTCACCCCTGCGATCGCCGACATCGACGCGACGCTCGCGGCGGTCCGGGGCCTGCGGGACGAGCCGGCCGGCACGGTGCGCATCACGGCGTCGCGCCACGCCGCGGACACGGTGCTCTGGCCCAGGCTCGCGCCGGTGCTGAAGCGCCACCCGGACGTGTTGCTCGAGCTCGCGCTGGAGTCGCGCTTCACCGACATCGTGGCCGAGGGCTACGACGCCGGCGTGCGGCTCGGTGAGGCGCTCGCGCGCGACATGGTGGCGGTGCGCATCGGTCCGGATCTGCGGATGGCGATGGTGTGCTCGCCCGGCTACGCGGCGGAGCACGGCCTGCCGAAGGTGCCACGCGATCTGAGCAAGCACCGCTGCATCAACCTCCGCTTCCGCACCCGCGGCGGGCTCTACGCCTGGGAGCTCGAGAAGGGCGGGCGCGAGGTGAACGTGCGGGTCGACGGCCAGCTCACCTTCGACGACGTGGAGATGGTGCGGCGCGCGGCGCTCGACGGCTTCGGGCTGGCGTTCGTGATGCTCGACGCGGTCGCGGACGATCTGTCCGCCAAGCGCCTGGTGCGCGCGATGAACGACTGGTGCCCGCCGTTCGGGGGCTACCACCTCTACTACCCGAGCAGCCGCCAGCCCTCGGCCGCCTTCAAGCTGATCGTGGACGCGCTGCGGGTGCGCAAGTGAGCGTCACGACAGCTGCGCGCTCGCGGCCTTGCTCGCGCCCTGCACCGCGCGCTCCGAGAAGTCCCAGAGCTTCTCTTGCTTGGCGACGTCGTACGACTCGTCGCTCGATGGGCGCTCCTTGCTGTCGGCGAAGAACTTGCCGGTGACGCCCTCGATCGACGGGGAGGTCGCGACGAACACGATGTGCTCGGCGGCCTGCGCCGCGGTCTTGGCGTTGGGCACCAGGGGATAGACGTACTTGAAGAGGAAGCGCTGAAAGCCCTTGGTGCTCGCGCCGCCGGTCTCGGGCACGAAGCCCGGGCAGAGCGCGTTCACGGTGACGCCCTTGCCCTCGAGGCGCCGCGACAGCGCGTAGCTGAACCACACGTTCGCGAGCTTGCTGTTCCGGTAGAACGTCATCGCGTCGTAGTACTTCTCACCGCGCAGGTTGCCGAAGTCGAAGTCGGGCCCTTTGCCCGGACCCTGCCCGGGGATGTGCATGGTCGAGGACACGACGACGATGCGCGCGGGCGCCGATCGGACGACGACGTCCTCGAGCTCGCGCTCGAGCAAGAAGTGCCCCAGGTGGTTGGTCGCGAACTGCTTCTCGAAGCCGGCCTCGTTCGTCTCGATCTCCTTCGCGAACGCCATCAACCCGGCGTTCAGGTGCAAGAGGTGAATCGGGAGCCCGGTCTCGCGGTACGCCTTGGCGAACGCGCGGATCGACGGCGGCGACGACAGATCGAGGCGCATCGCTTGGGCGCTGCCTCCAGCGGCCACGATCGCGTCGGCGACCGCCTCGCCGCTCGCGAGATCACGCGCGGTGACCACCACGTGGTAGCCGGCCGCGCCGAGCTTCTTCGCGGTGACCAGGCCCAGACCCCGGTTGCCGCCGGTGACCAGCGCGACCTTCTGATTCTTGCGTTCCATGGTGTCTCCTCGCGCCTCTTGGCGATGGCGAGACCATGGGCGCAGCCGAGGGGCTGCGTCAGTGCCGTTCGCGTGGACGCTCGATCAACCGTGGGTTGATGGCGCAGTGAAGCGCGCGGCCGTCGCGAAGTGCTCGGCGAGGAACGTGACGAGGGCGCGCACGTTCGGGGAGCGGCTGCGCTCGCGCGGAAAAAGCGCGTGGATCGGCGGTCCCGCGGCTGCAAACGTAGGGCAGAGCTCGATGAGGCGGCCCGCCTGCAGGTGATCTCGGACCATGAAGTCGAAGACCTGGGCGATGCCCATCCCCGCGAGCGCAGCGTCCAGGAGGCGCTGGCCTTCGTCGATGCGCAGCGGACCGTCGACCGAGAGTTGACGAATCGATTCGCTCTCGAGGTCCCGGAAGCTGAAGGGGCGAACGCGGCCATCGGGGCCGACGAACGTGAGGCACGCGTGCTCGCGTAGCGCGTCGGGACGCGACGGGATCGGCGCCCGCGCCAGGTAGCGTGGCGCGGCGACGGTCACCCACCGCGGCTCGAGCAAGAGGCGCCGCACCAGCGACGAGTCCTCCGGGGCGCCGAGGCGGACCGCGACGTCGACGCCCTCGTCGACCAGGCGCACCAAGCGATCGGTGACCGTCACCCGAAACGTGAGGGCAGGGTGCTTGTCGCGAAGCAGCGGGAGCGCCGGGACGATCGCAGCCGAGAGCACGGGCGATGTGGTCAAGTGCACCTCGCCCTTGGGCCGCCGCCGAGCGTCGCTCGCCTGCTCCCGCGCTGCGCTCACCCGTCGCACGGCTTCGCGGCACTCGACGAGGAACGCCTCGCCCTCCGGCGTGAGGCCCACCGAGCGCGAGGTGCGCACCAAGAGCGAGACCCCGAGCTCGCCCTCGAGCCGGAGCACGGACTTGCTGATCGCCGCGGTGCTCACCCCGAGCCGCTGCGCGGCCCGCCGAAACGAGCGCTCCTCGGCCACGTGCAGAAAGGGGAGGATGCCGGCAAAGAGATCGTTGGTCGCGCCCATGATCGGCGCAGTATGCCATCGCATACCGTCAACCAAGCGTTGACAGTCTCGCTCAGCGCTTGGTCTGGATGATGCGGCCT
>CAYZQM010000163.1:0-11991 GCA_964480175.1 uncultured Sandaracinaceae bacterium | reverse complement strand
CGCCATCGCGGCGGCGCTGGTCATCGGGTAGCTGTGGTTCAGGCCGAACATCGGGATGGCGATCGTCTCGCTCGCGGCCGCCAAGATCGCCTCGCCGACTCCGTCTTCTTCGTTGCCCACCACGATCACGCCGTCTTCGGGCAGCGCGGCGTCCCACAGCGAGGTCGTCGCCTGCTCCTTCTCGAGCACCGACAGGAACCACCCGCGGTCTTTGGCGAGCTGCACGAACGCTTCCTCGCTCGGCACGTCGGTCACGTGCTCGTAGCGGTGCATCCCCATGGCGGCGCGCTCGTAGAAGGGCTCGATGCCGATCAACAAGATCTCCGCAGGCAAGAACGAGTGCGCCGTGCGCAAGATGGCCCCGACGTTGAAGGGGTTCTTGGCACGGCGTATCGCGAGCCGGAACGGGTGGCGGATCTTGTCCAGCTCGCGGCGCACCTCGGACAGAGGCAGCCCCAAGGGCGGGACGTACGCCATCTCGGATCAGCTCTGCGGCGCTTCTTGGGCGGGCGCGACCTTCGCCTGCTTGGCGGCCTGCTCGGCCTCGGCGACCTTGGTCGCCTCCGAGTCCGACGCGTGGCGGCCGGCCTGACGCACCAGCTTCTTCAGCGGCAAGTACGTGCCGAAGACCACGTCCCAGAGCGGCGAGGTGATGCCGTAGCGATGCTCGGGCGAGTCGTGGTGGTGGAGCATGTGGTAGCGCTTGATGAAGCGCCCGACGCCGCCCTTCGGGTTCCCGTGGTGCGTGTAGTAGTGCATCCAGTCGTAGGCGATGTAGCCGGCCGCCGTGCCCGCGAAGAGCGGCCAGAAGTAGATGCCGAAGATCGCCCAGTAGAGCAGCCCGACGCCGACCGCGACCGGCCAGATGCCGATGGGCGGCAACACGAGGCGCATCGGATCGTTGGGGAAGTCGTGGTGGTAGCCGTGCAGCAAGAAGTGCTGCATGCGGCTCTTCTCGTCGTGCGGCTTCATGTGGAACAGGAAGCGATGCAGGCCGTACTCGATCAGCGTGGTGATGAGCACGCCCGCCAAGAAGAGCGGGACGACCATGAACGAGAAGTCCAGGAAGCCCGAGTAGAGGCCGTAGATCACGAAGGGCCCGAACCAGACGCCGGGGGTGATCGGGTGGGCCTGGGCGAACCACTCGAGGAAGGGGCTCTGAAAGACCTGTACCCGCATGCGGCGGGTGCGGCGGCCATCGGGGCCGACCACCACCAAGGGGAGCTTCCCTTCGGCGGCGTCGTGACATTCCTGAGTGAGGTCCATGAGGGCCATGAGGGCTCCGGGGTTCGACGCATGTTGGCCGAACGGCGGGTCAGGGCTAGCATGGGCGCCCCTCCGCACCAAAAGGGCGGGCGACCCATCTCACGCGCAAGGCGCTACGCAGTCACCGGCTGCTCTCAGTAGGTATGGACGAGACCGAGACGAACCTTCCGCGGAGCGCGCTGGCGCAAGAGATCGCCAAGCGCTTCAGCTTCCTGATGCGCGTCGTCGTGGCGTCCATCAACCGCGCGCTCACGCCGCTCGGCGCGACCGCGGGCCAGTACCGCGTGATGCTCCGCTTGGCGCTCGATGGGTCCGTGTCGCAGCAGGAGCTGACGATCGACGCGGGGCTCGATGCGGCAGGCGTGAGTCGGCTCGTCGCGAAGATGGCGGAGCAGAAGCTCGTCTCGATCCGGGTCGACGCCAAGGATCGCCGCCGGCGCTTGGTGCGCCTCACGCCGAAGGGCTACGCGATGGTGGAGTCGCTCTCGCCCGTGGTGGATCAGGCCTCGCGTCGGGTCGTCGTCGGGCTCACCGAGGCCGAGGAAGTGCGGCTCTTGCAGCTCCTCGACAAGGCGGTGACCTCGACGGCGAAGATGCACGCCGACCGTCGCACCCGGCGCAAGGATCCCGACGCCGCGCTCTCGGCGCTCATCCCGCGCTCCAGCGGGGAGCGCGCGGCCGAAGATGACGAGCCGACCGCGGGCCCGTAAGATCGCGCTTCCATGGCGAGCTTGCCCCAGGGACCGACCGAGACCCTCGCCGAGCGCGATGGAGACGGACCTCCCTCGGGAGAGCTGACCCGGCAGGGCGTGCCGGTGTCGGAGCAAGACGGAGTGCATCCCGGGCTCGCGACCACCGCGATGGGGATGGACGAAGGGGACGTTCCCGAAGAGCCCAAGCCCGATCTCTGGGTGGGGCGGGTGCTCTCCAACGTGTACGCGGTGGAGAAGAAGATCGGCGAAGGCGGGATGGGCGCGGTGTACCTCGCGCGGCACCTGCACCTGCAGAAGCCCTACGCGATCAAGGTGCTCACGTCGGTGATCGCCAAGAACCGCTCGGCCGTCGAGCGGCTCAAGCAGGAGGCGATCGCGGCGAGCTCGATCGAGCACGACAACATCGTCGACGTCGTGAACTTCGATCAGACCGAGGACGGTGCGGTCTTCATCGTGATGGAGATGTTGCGCGGCGAGAGCCTGCACCAGCGGCTCGAGGCGGGGCGGATGCCCGTCGCCGAGGCGCTGCCCATCGCGTACCAGATCTGCGCGGCCCTCGGCGCGGCGCACGCCCGGGGGATCGTGCACCGCGACCTGAAGCCCGAGAACATCTTCCTCGCCAAGCGGGGTGACTCGGAGCGGGTGAAGGTCCTCGACTTCGGCATCAGCAAGGTCAAGAGCGCGGAGGCCGAGGGCGTGCGCATGACCCGGACGGGCCAGCTCGTCGGCACGCCGCTCTACATGTCGCCCGAGCAGGCGCGCGGGGAGCAGGAGATCGATCACCGCGTCGACGTGTACGCGCTCGGGGTGATCCTC
This sequence comes from uncultured Sandaracinaceae bacterium, assembly GCA_964480175.1. GTDB lineage: Bacteria > Myxococcota_A > Polyangia > Polyangiales > Sandaracinaceae > CAYZQM01. The sequence continues at coordinate 9,196 of CAYZQM010000163.1, read as the reverse complement.
TACGAGATGCTCACCGGGGCGCCGCCCTTCGACGGGCGGAACTACTTCGAGCTGCTGTGGAAGCACGGCAACGAGGTGCCCGAGACGCCGCGCAAGCGCTGCCCCGATGCGGCGATCTCGGAGGCGCTCGAGGCCGTCGTGATGAAGGCGCTCACCAAGAGCCGCGACGAGCGCTTCGCTTCGATGGACGAGATCGCCGCCGCGCTGGAGGGCGCCGCGCCCGAGGTCGCGCGGCCTTCGCTCGGGAGCCTCACGTCGATCCCGCCCGCAGAGCGCCGCGCCTCGCGCAGCTCGCTCGCGAGCGAGCCGTCGGCGACGACGCCGGCGTCCGCGGGTCCGGCCACCGCAGAGCTGTCGCTGCCCACCACCGGCGCCGCGCGGGGCGCGAAGATCGCGGCCGCGGCGGCGGGGTTGCTGCTGGTGCTGGGCGGGATCGCGTGGGCGATGCAGCCGCCGGAGCCCGTGGTCGAGACGCGCGCCGCGGAGCCGTCGATCCCCGTGGAGCGCGCCGGGCCGGAGATCGGCGCCGAGGGCGTGGCCCCGATCCCCGAGGAGCCGGTGGTGCCCGAGCTGCCTTCGCTGGTGACCGTCAGCTTCGGCGGCGCGCCCGACGGGGTCGAAGTGCGCGACGAGGCGGGGGCGGTGCTCTGCACGACCCCATGCATGCATGATCTTCCCGGCGGGGTCCCTGCCGTGCTTTCCTTCCATCGTGACGGGTACCTGGACGAGTCTCGGACCCTCACGCCCGCGGATGAACCCGTGGTCGAGCTCCACCTGCGACGTCGCCGGGGGGCGAGCAGCGAAGGGGGGTCCTCTTCGCTGCACATCAAGACCGAGCTGTGATCGTCTTCCTTTCGTTCGTCTCATGACCCGCGCTTGCTTGTTCGCCTTCTTGATCTCGTTGGCGCTCCCCGTGATGGGGGCGGGCGTCGGCGTCGCACGTGCGGATGACGTCACGGAGGCGGCGGCGCTCTTCGAGCAGGGCAATGGGCACTTCCAGGCTGGCATGCGCGCGCGGGGTGCGCGGCGGACCCGCGAGCTGGAGGCCGCGCTCGACGACTACTTCGCGAGCCTGCGCCTCGTGCGCAGCCGCAACGTCCTCTACAACGCGGCGCTCGTGCTCGAGCAGCTCGAGCGGTGGGACGACGCGTTCAACTACTGGACCGAGTACCTCGCGGTGACGGGCCTGAGCGCGGCGGAGCTCGCCGACGGCAACACCCATCGCGACGCGGTGCGGCCGCGGGTCGCGGTGGCGTCGATCACGAGCGCGCCGAGCGGCGCGGAGGTGTGGATCGATCGGCGCGATCTGGCGGCGCGGGGTCACACGCCGCTGGAGATCGCGCTGCCTGCGGGCGAGCACCGGGTGTGGCTCGTGGCGCGGGGCTACACGGACGCCGAGGGCACGATCGAGGCGAGCGTGGGCGCGACGGCGACGCTGGCGCTGACGCTCGAGGCCGCGCCGGTGGCGCTGCAGGTGCTGGCGCCCGAGGGCGAGCTGAGGCTCGACGGCGTGCTCGTCGACGCTGGCGCGTCGCTGCCCGTGCTGCCCGGTCCCCACGTGCTCACGCTGACGCTGGAGGGGCGCGCGCCCATCGAGCGGCGCCTCGAGGTGCTCGCAGGTGGTGCGCTCATGGTGATCGATCTGACGAGCGCCGTCGCCGCGAGCCCGCGTCGCGCGGAGGCCGGCATCGAGCTGCACGTCGAGTCGACCGCGCCCTCGCGCGTGCTCGTCGACGGGCTCGTCGTCGCGAGCGGCACGCGCTTGGACGTGCCGGTGCGAGAGGGCGAGCACGAGATCACCGTCGAGCCCGAAGGCGCGCCGCGCTGGTCGGGGCGGAGGCGCTTCACGGTCGGAGATCGGACGACGCTGCGGATCGAGAGCCACCCGACCAGCGGCGGGCTGCGCGCCGCCCGCGGCGTCTTCGGCGTCGGCGCCATCCTCGGGCTGCTCACCGCGAGTGGCCTCTCCATCGCCGCGGGCATCGCGAACGACGGGTACGAGAGCAACCCGCTGCAAGATGGCCTGTTCGAGCAGGTGGAGGCTTTCAACCTCGCCGCGGACCTGTCCTGGGCCGGCACGGCGGTGCTGGGCATCGTCGCGATCATCACCCTCGCGGTGGACGACGCGGGCAGCGAAGGCACGTTCGAGGACTCCCCGGAGGGCGACGAATGATGCGGCTCCTCGTCGCGCTCGCGGTCGTCACGCTCGGTGGTTGCTCCATCTGGAACGCGCCGGATCCGAACTTGCGCGACGTCGGGCCCTCGTTCGACGCGGGCGACGCAGGCATCGATGTGCCGCTCGACGTCGGCGGGGACGACGCCCCCGACGGTGGCGTGATCTTCGATCGCGAGATGAACTGCAGCGACACGTTCGACGACGACATGGATGGCGTCGCCGACTGCGACGATCCCGACTGCGCGTCGCGCGTCGAGTGCTGTACCCCGGCGGGCGGTCGCACGTCGCTCGTGGACCAGGCGAACTGGTGCCCGCTTCCAGGCGACTGGACGTTCTCCGGGCTCCGCGCGGTGTCGTGCGCGCTCGCTTCCGACACCCCCGGCCCGAACTACGCGGTATTCAACACCTGCCTGCCGCTCGCGAGCGGGGCGACGATCACCGCGTCGATCAACTGGTCCGGTGCGTGCGAGACGTGCGAGGCGATGCTCGCGCTCTCCCCGATCGAGACGGGCGATCCGGGCTCGGGCCTCCTGGAGGATCTGGCGATCCGAGTGCGCGAAGCGGACGGCCGCGTCGTCCTCGATCTCACCCGCGCAGGCCGACTCCTCGCGCGCCTGCCGAGCGCCGGGAGCCTGCCCGCGGGCACGACCCGGGTGACGCTGAACCTCTTTCCGGCCGTGAGCGATGACGGCGAGCCGACGCTGCGCGCGGAGCTGGAGGCCGTCGATGCGCTGGCCGGTCGGCATCGTGTCGAGGCCCTCGACGTCTTGTCGTTCCCGTCCGACCTGACCGGGGTGGGCGGTGGCTGCGACGTCAGCCCCGGCCTGTACCTCGGGCTCCAGGCGCGCGGAACGACGGGCAGCTTCGGTGCCGTGAGCGTGCTGCGCTCCGAGTGCGCGAACCCCAACTTCTTCCGCCCCGCGGCGCTGGCGTCCGGTCTCCCCGGCGACGCGCTGTGGCTCGAGGCGCCTGATCTCGGGTACGGCACGACCGCGCCCGAGCAGTGGACCGTCGGCGGCATCGGCGGCGCGAGCGTGGCGCTGTACCGGAGCGGTTCCACCGACTACTGGCGCTACTTCATCGATGGCACGAACCTGAATCGAGCGAACGACCAGGATCAGGATCTCGACTTCTCGATCGGAGCGACCACCGCGGATCGACTCGGGCTGAGCGACTTCGACACGGCTGCGGGCGGGGCGCCGCTCGCTGGACACGCGCGGCCGACCTGCATCTCGGGCCCCGACTGCGGGATGCTCGACTACCGCGAGCCGGCCGTGCTGATCCCGCGCTCTCCCTCGGGCACGTGGACCGCCTTCGGCGCGGTGTTCTGGGTGTCGCGGCAAGACGAGGGCCCCTCGCAGCTGCTGCGCGCCACCATCGAGCCGGGGACGCCGGACGTGATGGGGGCCGCGACCGTGGTGTCGGTCCCCTCGGGGTGCGACGTCGCCCATCCCGTGGTGGCGTCGCTCAGCGAAGACGAACACCTCTTGTTCTACACGTGTGGTCAGACCGTGATGGGCGTGTCGCTGACGCCGACGTTCAGCCCGATGGGTGACCCGGTCTCGCTGCTGACGGCATCGGATCTCGGCTTCGCGCTCGGGCTCGTCGACTTCGATGTCGTCGCCAACGTACGCGGGACCATCGCGACCTTGCAGCTCTGGATGGCAGGCCGCGACGCGCGCGGCTTGACCCGTGTCGCGCTGGCGTCCGGGTTCGTCGACCTGGATCGCTCGGAGTCGCCATTTCCCGAGCTGCGTCCGTTCAGCGGCAACCCGGTCTTGTCGGTCGACGATCCCATCCTCGCCGACGGGTGCGAGGGCGTCTGCCGCATCACCGCCATCGGCGTCGCCCGGGAGCTGACCCGCCGAACGATCGTCCGCGTGGTCCTGAGCGTCACCGACGAGTCCAAGACGATGGTGCCGTTGGAGCAGACGCTGCCATGAGGGCGTGGCACGGGTCGTGGTTAGTCACGGTCGTGATCCGCCGGTTGTGTCACGTTGCGCCGCTTCTCCTCTCGCTCACGGGCCTGTTGCTCGTGGGCGGGCTGGGATGTGCGGACCGGATCGAGGGCATGGACACGGGTGGCCTCGCGAGCGCCGACGGGGGTGTCCGATCGGACGACGACGCGGCCGCGCGTGATGCCGGTGCGGCCAGCGATGCCACGTTCGATCCCGACCACCTCGCCGAGGCGGACTGTTTCGACTTCACGGACGACGACGGGGACGGCCGGGTCGACTGCGACGATCGGGGCTGCGGCACCGCCGCGATCTGCTGCGCCCTCGGCTCCGATCGAGACGCGTGCTGCGTGGCGCAGGCCGCGGCGGGCCTCGATCTCTCTGCGTGTGCGAGCGGCGACGACGCTCGCCTCTGCGCGCTCGGCGTCGCTTCGTTCGGCACCTCACCACTCACCCTCCGCGACGACCTCGGCGCGTCGTGCACGAGCGAGCCGGTGCTGGTCCCCGCCGACAACGTCGAGGCCGACACCGGGCTGGTGCTCGGCGAGATCCTCGACCCCGCCGTGTCGCGCATCCGCGTGGGCATGGCGCTGGGCGGCGCGGCCGGCGACGGCCTCGCGCGCATCGGCGTGGGGCTGGTGGCCGACACCACGCAGCGCGGCCGCGTGGTGCCCCTCGTCGCGGTCGTGCTCTCGGCCGGCGAGATCCGGCTGGCGATCGGCGAGGTCGAGGTGCCCGTCGCGGAGCTCGCAGGTAGCGCGTGCGAAGCGGCCGTGCCCGTCGAGCTCATCGTCGATCCGTCGGGCAGCGTGGAGGTGCGGGTCGAGGGCACCTCGGTGTTCATGGGCTCGCTGCCGTCGCTGAGCCGCTCGCGCCTCGCGGTCTATGGGCGGCACGGCGCGGGCGATCCGGCGGCGTGGGTCAGCGGCGTGACCGTGCAGCGCGACGTGTGCTCCGTGCTCTCGCCCGAGCGCGCGACGAGCCCGGTGCTCTTCGGCGCGTCGCCCACGGCGCGCCTCGGTCGCGTCAGCGTGGCGCGCCGGCCTGGCGAGCTGGGGCGCGCGGCCGTCGAGCTCGATGGCCGCATCCTCCCTGGGACCGAAGTCGAAGGCGGCATCCGCATCGACGACATGGACAATCCCTTGGTGGTCGTCGATGTGGAGCGCACCGGACCGGACTGGGCCGCGGGCGCCTCCGATCCGCAGCTTCGCGTCACCACCGACGGCTACCAGCTGCTCTTCGCGGGACAGGACGCCGACGGGAGCACCCACCTCTTCGCGATGTCGTTCAGCGCGACGCTCGGCAGCCCGTCGACCGCGGTCGCGGTGCTCTCCGTGGACGACGCCGCCGAGCTCGCGTCGGGGCAGTTCATCGCGATCGACGAGCCTACCTACTTCGAGCGCGGAGGCCACGGCTTCTTGCTCTACCGCGCGATCGCCACCGACTACACCGAGCTGCGCATCGCGGACGTCTCCAGCGTGCTCGCAGACGCGCTCGCGGCCGAGGCGCCGCCGAGCCTCTCGTCGCGTGACGCGACGTATGCCGAGGGCATGAGTGCGGGGGTGCTGCGCCGCAGTGGGGACGGCGACGGCTTCGATCGCGACGAGATCGGCGCGGCCCGCGTGCTCGATCTCGGCGACGGCGTGGTGCGGATCTTCTACGCCGGACGCCGCGGCACGCGCTGGTCGATCGGCGCGCTCGTGACGACCGATCTCCTCCACTACGACCAGGTCGCGGAGGGCACGCCCCTGCTCGGTCCGTCGGGCGCTGGCTTCGACGCGCTCGGGGTCCGCAGCCCCGAGCTACTCGCCGGCCCCGTGGCCTTCGGCGTCGCCGAGCTGACGATGTACTACACCGCGAGCGCGGGTACGGTGAGCAGCCTCGGGCTCGCGACGCAGGCCATCCGCGTGGGAGCGACGCCATGAACGGGACGCAACGGATCCTCGCGGGGGGCGGCGTGGCAGGTGCGGGCGGCGTGCTCGTGCTGAGCCTCCTGAGCCTGGGCTGCGCGCTCAACGGAGCGGACCTGAGCGATGCGGACGTGGGCGGAGCGGGCACCGATGCCGCCGCCGTCGACGCCGCCGTGCCCACCGGCACGGAAGGCGAGACCAGCCGCGCGGACTCGAGCTTCGCGGGCTGCCTCGACGGCGTCGATCCCGACGCGGACGGCCTGGTGGACTGCGCGGACGACGAGTGTGGGGTCGCGCCCGTCTGCTGCGTCGGCGCGACCTCGAGGTCGTGCTGCACGGAGATCCCCGCGCTCACCGAGGTCGAGCTCACGGGCTGTGACGCCGGCTGCGGCGCGGTGACGAGCATCGCGTTCGGCGCGCCCGACACCAGCGCGGGCATGAGGCCGCGCGGCGCGGATGCGGACTCCGGGATCGTCCTCGATCTGCCGATGGATCTGCGCGGGGGGAGCATCGAGCTGCGCGCGCGGGTGACCGCGCCGCCGGGTGGCCCGAGCCTGGACGTGATCACGTTCGGTCTCACCCCGACGCTGGGCACCACGGCGCGGATGCTGCCGACCGTCGCGGCGCAGGTGAACGGCGCGCTCCGCACCGTGAGCCTCGTGGTGGGAGAGACCGTCGTCGCCAGCGCGGCGCTCGCGTCCGATGGTGAGCTCGAGTACGTGCTCAGCGCGCACCCCGACGGGCGGGTGACGCTACGCGGCGCAGCGACCGATCTGAGCGCCGCAGTGCTGGTGCAGGGTGTGGTGCACCCGACGGTCTTCGGTCGCGCGAGCGACGGCGCCACGACGGGCGCGGTGGCGCGCACCCTGGCCGTGACGCGATCGCGCTGCGACGTCCCGGCCGCGCTGGGAGCCCGCCCGATCGAGTTGGTCGACGAGGCGACCGTGTTCGTCGCGGGCACCGAGGCCAACCCGATGCTGACGATCGGCGCGGACGGCACCCGCTTCCTCGCCTTCGACGCCGTGCGCCGCGCCGATCCCACGCGCCGCGGTGTGTTCGTGGCCGAGGAGATGAGCCCGATGCGCTTCGTCGTGCGCAACCCCGGGCCGACCGAGCGCCAGCCCGTGCTCGGCGACTCGCTCGACGTCGAGCAGTTCACCGATCCCGATCTCGCCCTCGAGGGCGGCGTCTGGGTGCTCTACGTCGCGGGCGAGGCGAACGGACGCAGCTCGCTCTTCCGCGCCGAGGCGGACTCCCCTGCAGGGCTCTACGACGCGCCGGCCGAGCTGATGATGAGCGCGAGCGCCGGCTCGCTCGACTCGCCGACCCGCCTGTCCGCGACTCGGGTGCTCGCGCGCGAGACCGATCTGGAGACCGGCGCGACACGCATCGTCGAGCTGGGCCTCGTCGACGCCGCCGCGGGCTTCGAGAGCGACTTCGCCGATGGGATCTGTGGCGTCGACGACGTGTGTGAGAGCACCGAGGACCGGCGCACGCGGTACATCCTCAGCCAGCGCGAGGGCAACGTGTTCGACGCCGACGAGGTCGACTCGCCGTCGGTCGTGAACGTCGCCGGCGCCTTCCGGCTCTACTACGCGGGACGACGCGGCACCCGCTGGACCAGCAGCGTGGTGGTCTCCGAGGACGGCTCGTACTGGCGTCGCATCTCGCAGACGAACGCGGGCTCCGACGTCGTGCTCGGTCCGGAGAGCGGCATCGGCGCGCTCGGGGTCCGCGGCGTGAGCGCCACGACCGTCGGCGGTGTGGTGACTCTGGCATTCGAGGCGTATGGCGGAACGCGCAGCGCCATCTGGCTCGCCGAGCAGCGCTGAGCGTCGATCTCGCGCCCAGAAAACCGAGGCTCACGCGCGTGGGGCGTGGCACCCTGGCAGGATGCGCGCACGTCCCTCGCTGGTCGGTCGAACGCTCTCGCTCTTCGTCGCCGTCGCTGCGCTCTCGGGCGCTGCGGGGTGTGACTGCGGAGGTCTCGGCGACAGACCGGATGCGCCGTTCGATGGACGCGGCAGCGACACGGGCGGGAGCACCATCGCGGGCCTGCGCTCGCTGCGCATCGAGCCCACCGAAGCGACGGTGGTGATCGAGGACGGCGTGGCGGGCACGCAAGCGTTCCGAGCGTTCGGCACCTTCGAGGGCGGGGCGGAGCGCGAGATCACCGACGAGCTCAGCTTCGGTCTGCGCAGTGGGCCGCGCCTCGGCAGCTTCAGCGGTGCGCTCTTCACTTCCGGTACCCGGTTCGGCGGCACCACGCAGGCGTTCACCCAAGCCAACGGCATGACCGCCTCGGCGGAGCTGCACGTCGTCGTGCGCGATCACCGCACCATCCCGCCCACCGGGGGCGGCACGGCGATCCCTGCCGATCCGGAGACGCGCTTCAGCGGGAGCGCCGACGCGGGCCGAGCCCCGACGCTGGTGTATCCCAACGACGGAGTGGTGCTGCCGCCGAACCTCGGCATCGAAGTGCACTTTCTCCGCGGACCGGCGAGCAACACGCTCTTCGAGGTCGCGTTCGTGAACGAGCTCACCGAAGTGCGCTTCTACACCCGCTGTGAGCGCCCCGACGGAGTGCGCGACGACGGCTGCATCTTCGAGCCGCGCGGTGAGGACTGGACGGTGCTCGCCGAGACCAACCGGGGGGATGCACCGCTCACGATCCGGGTGCGCGCCACGAGCGACGAGGGCGGCGACTTCGGTGAGAGCGACACGATCTCGATGCGCTTCGCGCGCGATGATCTCGACGGCACCATCTACTACTGGTCCACCACGCTCCGCAGCATCCTCCGCTACGACTTCGGCGGAGACGCGACGGCCGCGGAGCCGGTGCTCACGCCCGAGCTCGCGGACGGGGGCTGCATCGGCTGCCACTCGCTGTCGCGCGACGGGCGCCGCATCCTCGGCACGGTCGGCGGCATCGGCAACGGCGGCATGATGCTCTACGACCTCGAGACCTTCACGCCGCTGCGCGCCGCGCCGAACGAGCGCATCATCCAGTTCGGCTCGTTCGCGCCCGATGGCAACACGCTGGTCGGCATCTACGGCGACAACGGGCGCGGCAGCGAGGGCCTGCTCTTCTTCGACACGCGCTGCACCGCCGCGACCATGGACACCTGCGGTCAGATCGTCGACATGCACGCGAT
>CAYZQM010000162.1:0-15546 GCA_964480175.1 uncultured Sandaracinaceae bacterium | reverse complement strand
TGGGCCCACGGCAAGAACGAGAGCGAGCGGTCCTCCGTCGCCATCGGGAAGACCTCGTGCATCGCGCTCACGTTGCAGGCGAAGTTGCTGTGGGTGAGCAGCACGCCCTTGGGCTTGCCCGTCGTGCCCGAGGTGTAGATGTAGCCCGCGATCTCGCTCGGCTCGGGGCGCTCGGTCGCCACGGGCTTCTTGCTGCCGCGGTCCAGGAGCTCCTTCCACGTGATGACGCCGTCGCCGCCCGTTCCATCGACCACGATCACGGTCTCCAGTGCCGGCATCGACGCCTTCTCCTTCAGGAGCGCGTTCTTGACCCGGTCGCTCGCGACCACCACCACCTTGGCCGCGCAGTCCGCGAGGATGTAGGCCCACTCCTCGGCGTGCTGCGACTCGTACATCGGGACGTACGCAGCGCGGCGCCCGTAGGTCGCGTACGCGGCGATCGCCCACTCGGGGCGGTTGTTCGCGATCACGCCGACCCGATCTCCGGGGCCCACGCCCAGCGACGCCAGGCCCGCGCGCGCCTGCTCGGTGTGCTCGCGGAACTGTCCGTACGTCATCCACTTCCACTCGCCGCCCGACTTGGTCCCGAAGAGCGGCCGCTCGGCGTAGGTGTCGACCGCTTGCTCGTAGATGGCGACCAGGCTGGGAAAACGGGGCTTGAACGACGTGGGCATCGGGGCGGATCTACCACACGCACCCGCGTCTTTCGGCAAAGGTGAAAGGTTCTTCACGCAGTCCGGAACACCCTCATCGGAACGGCGAGGCGGCACCCAGGGTTCACGGCGCGAGGTCGTCGAGCGAGCGCAGGAACGTGATCAGGTCGGCGCGCTCCTCTGCGCTCAGGTCACTCGTTCGGCCGTGGAGGTCGCCCGTGTTTCGCGTGGTGAGCACGTCCTCGAGGGTCGCGGCCGAGCCGTCGTGCAGGTAGGGCGCGCCGTCCCAGAGACCGCGCAGCGTCGGGGTGTCGAGGCCGGTGAGCGGCGCGCCCAGGCGACTGCCGCTCGAGGCCGTGATCGTGCCGACGTCGTGCAAGCGCGGCGTCCCCGGCGCGACGAACGCGCTGTCCGTGTAGCGCGGGGGGACGTGACAACCCGGGCAGCCCCGGGTGGGATCCGAGAAGATCGCCTCGCCGCGGGCGCGCTGCGCCTCCCACGCGACATCGTCGCTGCGGTCCGGGCTGACGCCGAACGCATCGAGGCTCGAGAGATACGCAGCGAGCGCGTCGAGCTCGGGCGAGATGCCCGCGATCGGCGCGCCGAGCGGCATGCCCGCGTGGAAGTCGCCGTCGGGGAGAAAGCCCGCGCCGCCCTGCGCGCCGCGGATGTCTTGCTCGAAGTCCTGGACCTCGTCGAAGTTGGCCGACCAGTGCAGCGGGCCATCGAGCAGCCCGCCGCGACCGCGCAGCGCGATGGTGTTGCGCAGGCCCTCGCCGCGCTGGGTGAAGTCCCAGGTGAGGCCATCGCTCTCGCCGTCGCGGTGGCAGCTCGCGCAGCTCAGATACCGGGTGCGGCTCATGCGCACGTCGCGGCTGCGCGCGAACACGATCGCGCCCGCGAGCACCTCGGGCGTGAGCGGCTCCGTCGTGATCGTGCTGGCCATCCAGCGCGCGCTCGGCTCCGTGCGGAGCGAGCGCACGTCGTACGCCCGCACCTGGCGCGAGAGCGCGGCGTGCACGAAGAGCGTCTCGCCGGTTTCATCGAGCGCGAGCCCATCGACCGAGTGCCCGACGTCGTCGATCGATCCGACGGTGTCGAGCGAGAACGCGTCGAGCACGAGCACCACCTCGGCGCCGGGGACCGCGAGGTAGAGCAGCTCGCCCATCGGAGAGAAGAGCAGCGCGTCGGCCCCATCCAAGTCGTCCAGGGGGCGCCGGAAGCTGTCGACGCCCGGCTCGGCTACCGCGCCGAGCATGATCTCCGCGAGCGCGCCCCGCGCCGTGGTCTGCGCGGTCAGCGGCAGCCCGGTGCGCGCCAGCCCCGCGACGACGTTCGCCTTGAGCCCGCCGACCATCACCCGACCTCCGTCGGGCGCGAACGCGAGGCCATCGAGGAACGAGAGCACCCCGTCGTTGTCGGTGTCCGCGTCGCGCCCCTCTTCGCGGATCAAGCGCGTGGTGTCGAGGCGCACGGGCGCCGCGCCGTCGCTCGCATCGACGCGGGTCACCGACGCCGCCTCGTCGTCGCTGCGCCAGCGGGTGATCACGAGCAGACCGTCGTCGCGCATCGCGAGCGAGCGCGGATCCGGTCCGACGTCGATGCGCCCCTGCACTGCGAGATCGCCGAGCCCGATGGAGACCAGCTCGCCGCGCCGCATCAGCGACACGAACGCGTGCGCGCCGCGCGGATCGATCACCACCCCGAACGCGCCGCTGCCCGCGCCGAGCTCGACGATGGCGTGCGCGTCGCCCGGCCCGATCGCGTGCAGCGTCCCGTCGCCCTCGCACGCGACGAGCACCCGGTCGCCCGCGATCGCCAAGGTGCGTGGTCGATCGCCGACCTCGATGCGGCGCAACACGGCGCCGGTCGCTGCGTCGATCTGCACCGCGAGGTCCGCGTCGGGCTCGACCGACCACACGCTGCCCTCGTGGATTGCGATCGGGCTCGAGCGGGTGACGGGGATCGCACGCGGACGAAACACCACGTGCACCAACCGCGTCGCGCTCTCCTCGCGGGCGCCGCGCACTGCCGTCATCCCCATCACGAGCGGCCCGGGGAACGCGTACGTGTGGCAGCCCTCGCTGACGCCGGGCGGGAGCGTGGTGCGCTCGCCGTCGGCCCAGATGATCGTGAGCTCGGCGTCGGGCGCGAGGCGCGGCCCGATAGCACGCTGGCTCGCCCACGAACGCGAACGCGGGCCCCTCGAGTGGCGAGGGTGTCGGCGCCCGCGTCGTCCTCCGATCCGCTCGGCCCACACGCGAGGGTCGCGGTCGCGATGCAGAGCGCGACGAGTCGGTCGATCCCTTGGGCGGTGCTCACTCGCACGCTGCGGTGGTGAAGGTGCTGCGGAACGCGGTGGTGACCGGGTTGCCGCTCACGTCTTCCACGCCGCCGATCGGCACGCTCACCTCGTACGTCGTGCTCGGCGCGAGGGGCTCGGTCGGGAAGAAGCTCACCTGCCCGTCCTGCCCCGAGTAGACGCCGGCGACGCGCTCTCCGCTCGGCATGCGGCGCACCTCGAGCGAGCCCTCCCACACCGACTCCATCGCGACGAACTCGTCGAAGGTCAGGCCGATGCGCGCCGCGAGCGACTGGCGCTCGGCGCCGTCCGCGGGCGAGACCCAGCTCACCTCGGGACCGCGGGTGTCGGGCGCGGCGCGCCAGGGGAACATCCCGGTGGCGCTGCCGACGGCGTCGTCGTCGACCGAGGCCATCACCACGTTGCCGAACGGCGTGATGGTGTCGAGGTCGCCGGGGAAGTCGATACGACCGACGTCTCTGGGCGCGGTGGGATCGCGGACGTCGTAGAGCAGGCCGTAGTTGGACAGGCCGACGAACGCGATGCCCTCGTGGAGGAACACGTATCCCCCCGCGGAGCTCGGCGCGTCGATCGCGGAGACGAACGTCGGCGCGGTCGGATCGTGCAGGTCGTAGATCGCCAGACCGCTGCCCGTCCCGTTGCGCGCGTGGAAGCTCAGCCCCCCCGAGAACATCCCGAAGTAGTTGAAGCTGATGCGCGGCCTGCCGAAGCTGTCGAAGCTCGCCGCGACCAAGAACGACCCGCCGGGAAAGGGTCGTGGCGCCTCGGGCAGCGAGATGTCGTAGAGCGCGACCCGCGCGTTCTCCGAGCCCATCACCACGAGGAGGTTACCCACCGCGTGCACGTTGCCGACGCGAAAGCTCGGCTCGGGCTCGAGCTGCATCACCAGCGACGGCGCGGTGGGATCGCTCGCATCCACGACGAACACGCCGTTGTCGGAGGCGCCGACGTAGAGGTACGGCGCCTGCCACGCGATGCTCATCACGGTCCGCATGTACGCGTCGGGATAGGTGACACCCGGCAGCGTGAAGTCGGTGACGCGGCGGGGCGCGAGGATGTCGCTGACGTCCCAGATCTGGATGCCGGTGATCGAGGCGACCGCGATGAAGCGACCGCTCAGGAGCGCGGCGTAGCCCGTCGCGTGGGTCTCGCGGATCTGCTCGTCGAGCACGTTGGCGACGATCACCGGGCTGCAGGGGTCGCTCATGTCGAGCACCGCGACGCCGCCTCGGCCGCGCTCGTGGGCCCACGGTCGCACCAAGTACCCGTCGAGGAAGAAGCCGGTGTTGTGGTGGCGCTCGTCGGTGTCGCCGAAGTCCATCGTGCCGCAGAGCGAAAGGAGCTCGCTCTCCGCGAACGTCACCGCGCCGAGGCCCGGGCCCACTGCGGGCGGGAACGCGCCGGGCTCGAGCACGTCGGCGAGCATCCCGGCGTCGCCCATCAGCGCGAGACCGCCGTCGCGTCCGCAGCCGCTCGGAGGCGAGCCCGCGTCGATCGGCGTCGGTGCGTCGATGCGATGGGGCGCGTCGGAGGGGGCGTCCGCGCCAGCGTCGACGTCGCCGCCGCCGCCACAGCCGATCAACGCGATCGAGAGCCACCACGCTGCGCCGAACCTCATGACCTCGAACGCTATCACTTGCGTGCTCGACCCCGATCGCCCTGCGCGTGGGACAGCGCACGGACGCGCGCTACACCTGCGATGCCATGGCGCTCCGCAAGATTGCTCAGGTCGGTCATCCCGTGCTCCGTCAGCGCGCCCGCGAGGTCACCCGCGAGGAGCTCGGGAGCGCCAGCATGCAGACGTTCATCGACGATCTCGTGCACACGATGCACGACGCGAACGGCGCGGGGCTCGCGGCGATCCAGGTGTACGAGCCGATCCGCATCGTCGCGATGGAGGTGGGCGACAACCCCCGCTACCCGTACAAGCCCAAGCTCCCGCTCACCATCTTGGTGAACCCGGTGCTGACCGTCGTGGGCGACGAGACGTTCGACAACTACGAGGGTTGCCTCAGCGTCCCGAACCTGCGCGGCAAGGTGAAGCGCCACGCGCGCCTGAAGGTGTCCGCCTGGGATCGCCACGGCGCGCCGATCGAGCAAGAGATCGCGGGCATCACCGCGGGCACCTACCAGCACGAGTGCGATCACCTCGACGGCAAGCTCTTCCTCGATCGCGTCGAGGACGCCTCGAGTCTGTCCACGTGGGAGAACTTCGATCGCCACCACAAGGACGCGTTCGCCGCGTACGTGAAGACGATCGTCGATCGCTACGGGAGCTGACGCGCCCGGAGCGTCGCGCTCACGAAGTCGGCTCGGGGTCCTGCGGCACCCGGACCCGCAAGCTGCGCGGCACGCACGTGACCTCGAGCTGTCCTTCGCCCGCGTCTTCGCCGTCGATCATCACGCCTTGGGGCGTCACGGGGCGCACCCGGATCGTGCGCGCCCGAAAGCTGCCGATGTTGTCGCGCTGGGCGTCGGTCTCGGCGAGCGCGCTCGTCGCGAGGCTCAGCGCCGTCACCGCGGCCTCGGCGAGGCCCTCGAAGCGCACGAGCGTCACGTCGAGCAGACCGTCGTCGGCGACGATCTGCCCCGCGCCGCGCGCGAAGAGCGTGCTCCGCGGCGCGAGGTTGGCGATGGTGATCGCGCTGACCGACGTCACGACGTCGCGTCCGTCCGCCGACAGCTCGATCTCGAAGGGCTCGAGATCCGCGGCCTGGCGCACGGCCTCGATCACGTACGCGAGCGCGCCGAGCTGGTGCTTGCGCTCCGGGTCGGCCTCGACGACCGCCTTGGCGTGCAGCCCCATCGCCGCCAGGAGCACCATCGATCGACCGTTGGCGATCGCGGTGTCGATCTGCGCCTCGTGACCCGCGGCGATCACGTCGCACGCGGCATCGACGTCCTTGGGGATCTCGAGGAAGCCCGCGATCGAATTCGAGGTGCCCGCGGGGACGATCCCGAGCACGGCGTGCGGCGCGTTCACCAGCGCCGAGGCCACCGCCGAGGTGGTGCCATCACCGCCCTGCGCCACCACGAGGGTCGCGCCTTCGCTCAGGGCGCGGCGCGCGAGCGCGTCGGGCTCCCCGTCGCGTCCCACCACGTAGACCGACACCGTGCCGAGCGCCGAGAGCCGCTCCACCGCCCGCGCGTGATCCTCGTCGTTGGCGCTGCCGCCGGCGGGTGCGTGGATCAGCGCGATGTGCATTCGCGGCGAGTGATAGCCGAGCAGCGAGCTCCGAGACAGGCGGCGCGGGCGCCCACCTTCCGTGTACTCTCCGGCCGTGTCCGGGTTCGATCCCAACCGCTTCGTCGCCGATCGCAGCCGCAGCTGGCAGGAGCTGGAGCAGCTCCTCGAGCAGACGAGCGGCACCGATCTGAAGGCGCTCGGCGTCGACGGCGCCCGGCGCCTCGGCAAGCTCTACCGCGCCACCTCCAACGATCTGGTCCGGGCGCGCACCGAGCAGATCGACGCGAGCATCACGGACTACCTCAACGACCTGGTCGCGCGCTCGTACGCCGTGGTCTACGCGACCGAGCGCGGCTCGCGCGCGATGACGCTCGTGCGCTTCTTCGCCTCGGGCTACCCCGCCTTGGTGCGCGCCGAGGCGCCGATGATGTTCCTCTCTGCGTTCCTGCTCTTCGGAGGCGCTGCGCTCGGCGCAGCGGTGTACGCGATCGATCCCGACGCGCGCGGCATCCTCATCCCCGAGCAGCACGCCGAGATGACGCCGGCCGAGCGCGTCAGCGCCGACGAGAGCGGCGACACCAACGAGGGGAGCGAGGCCGCCGCCTTCTCGTCGTTCCTCTTCACCCACAACATCCAGGTCACGTTCTTGGTGTTCGCGCTCGGGATCACCGCCGGCATCGGCAGCGCCGCGCTGCTCTTCGCCAACGGCGTGCCGCTCGGCGCGCTCGCCGTCGAGTACCACCAAGCGGGCTACGGGCTCTTCTTCTGGGCGTGGATCCTCCCGCACGGGATCCCCGAGCTCACCGCGATCGTCGTCGCCGGGGCCGCGGGCCTCATCTTGGGCCGCGGCATCGTCGCGCCCGGTCGCCGCCGGATCCGCGACGCGCTCACCCACGAGGCCAAGCGCGCGGCGCGCCTCGTCGTGGGAACGATGCCCGTGCTGGTGCTGGCCGGCCTCATCGAGGGCACGATCAGCCAGATGCACGCGCCGAACATGCCGTACCTCGCGAAGCTCCTCTTCGCCGGCATCGTCGGCGCCGCCCTCTACGCGTGGCTGCTACGCGCCGGCAAGATCGAAGACGCGAGCCCCGAAGGCAGCTGAGCCCATCGCGCCGTCAGCAGGGCACGCAGACGAGCTCGCCGCGGATCCACGCGTGGTCGTAGGTAGTGTTGTTGCACGTCCGCGCGCACACCCAGTGAGCGAGGGACTCGTCGAACGTCGGCACCTGCCCTTCGGGGCAGACGAGTCGAGGCAACGAGGTACACACGCGCTCGAAGTCGAAGAGGGATCCGTACTGGACGAGCGCCTCGCAGTCTTCGCAGCCCCACGCGCCGTCGCGGTAGACAGGCTGGGTGAGCGGCGGGCAGTCGCCGATGGGCGGTGGGACCACGCGAGCACACCGTAGTCGACCTCATAGAGAACCAGCCCGTCGGGGCACGGGTCCGCCGGCGTGGCGACCAACGTGTGCAGCGGAGTCGTGGTGTCGGTGAACACGCCAGACGCCGTGGGCGGCCAGAACCGCGTGAGCGCCATCGCGTTTCCGTCGCTCGGCTGGCAGCGCTCGTCCTCGTCCACGGCGCCGTCGCAGTCGTTGTCTCCGCCATCGCAGAGCTCCGCGATCTCGTCCACGACGCCGTCACAGTCGTCGTCGAGCGCGTTGCACGTCTCCCCCGCAGCGCCCCGGGCGCCGACGCAGAGGCCCCAGCCACCTACGGGCAGGCCATCGATCGTGTCGATCGCTTCGCACGTCTGCGCGCCGTCCGCGCACGCCCCTACCCCGCGCTGCGCGGCACTCCCCGCGAAGCATGGCTGCGTGTCGCCGACGTCGCACGGGCATCCCTCATCGACCGCGCGATCGCAGTCGTCGTCGATGCCATTGCAGGCCTCGGTCGATCCGGTGCCTGCGCCCTCGCAGGAACCCCACGTGGCGCCGCCACACTCGGTCTCGCCCCAGCTGCACGCCCCCACGCCCGCGAGCGACACATCGCCGGGAAAGCAGCGGACCACCTCACTGGTGCCGCACACACACCCCTGGTCGAGCACGCCGTCGCCATCGTCGTCGACCCCGTTTCCACAGAGGTCGAAGCGAGAGTAGGGGAAAGCGATCCCGCCGCCGCCACCATCGCCCCCGTCGGCGCTTGGCGCGAGGCAGGGCTCCGCCGCGCGCGCGGCGACGGCCCCAGGGGGCGCGCCACGCCGCTGGCAGCCCGAGAGGAGCGTCACCAACAGACCGACGATGGTGAGGACGAACCGAGCGCCGGTTCGGCGCCACACGTCGGTCTGGGAAGTCGACGTGCGGAACGGTGATCTCGGATGCCCTCCCAGTAGGCCTCCCGAGCAACGATGGTCAAGCAAGGCTGGTAGGATCGGCGAACCGTGGTTCGCGGTCAATGTGGGCCACGACCTCCCCCGCTCGGGTCTGCGGGAGGGTTGGCGTGCCCGGGCTGCGTGTGCATCCGCGTCGATGCTCGCGAGCGCATTGCTCGCGACGGGCTCGGGTATGCTCCGCCGATGTTCGTCTCGAGCGTGCGTCGTTGAGCTCCCTCGACGTCGGAGTGATCGGCGCAGGCACCGCGGGCGCGACGCTCGCGCTCTTCCTCGCTCGCGCGGGACACCGCGTCACCGTGTACGAGGCGGTGCCCGATCCGCAGCCGATCGGCGCGGGGATCGTCCTGCAGCCGAGCGGGCAGGCGGTGCTCGGGATGCTCGGCCTGCTCGGGCCGATCCTCGATCGGGGTGCACGCCTCGATCGCCTGCACTGCGTCCGCGCGCTCGGGGGCGGGCGCTTTCGCTCCGTCGTCGATCTGAACTACGACATGGTGGGCGCGGGCACGTTCGGTCTCGGCCTGCACCGCGGCGCGCTCTTCTCCGAGCTGCACGGCGCGCTCCGAAAGCAAGAGGGCGTGACGCTGAAGCTCGGCCACGAGGTGCGCGCGGTCGAGGGCGCGAGCGGCAAGCGCGAGATCGTCTCGGCGAGCGGCGAGCGCACGGGCGCGCACGATCTCGTGGTGATCGCGGACGGCGCAGGCTCGGATGTGGTGACGAGCGATCCGCTCCCTCGCCGGGTGCGCCCCTACACCTGGGGCGCGCTGTGGTTCGTCGCGCCCGATCCCGATCAGGTCTTCGCCGGCCAGCTCTATCAAGTGGTGCGCGGCGCGGAGCACATGCTGGGCTTTCTGCCGACGGGCACGGCGCCGACTGCGCCGCAGCCCGTGGTGAGCTTGTACTGGAGCCTGCGCGGCGATCGGCTCGCGGCGCTGCGCGCGAGTGACCTCGGTGCGTGGCGTGCGCAGATCCTCGACTACGAGCCGAAGGCCGCGTTCGTGCTGGATCAGATCCGCTCGCCCGAGCAGCTGCTCTTCGCGCACTACCGCGACGTGACCAGCCCGAGCGGCGTGTGGCACGGCGGCCGGACGGTGCGCATCGGCGACGCGGCGCACGCCATGAGCCCGCAGCTCGGCCAAGGCGCGAACCTCGCGCTGATCGACGCGGCCGTGCTCGCGTCGTGTCTGGAGGCGCCGAGCGTCGAGCAAGCGCTCGCGACCTACTCGACGCGAAGACGGGCGCAGCTCGGCTACTACCAGTGGGCGACCCGGTGGCTCACGCCGTTCTTCCAAGGCGACTCGGGTCTGCTCCCGTGGCTCCGCGACGTGGGCATGCCGATCGGCATGATGGTGCCGTGGGTGAAGAAGCAGATGGTCACGAGCATGGCGGGCGTGCACCGGGGGATCCTGCGCGCGCCCATGTCGCTCGAGGCCAAGCGCCTCGTCAGCGGCTCGTGATCGTCAGGTCGCCTCGAGTGCGCGATCGCTGCTCCGCACCGAGGCCCGCGGCGCGACGCGGCTGAACTCCATCGCGTCGCCGTCGACCGACGTGTGGCGCAGGGTCCAGCGATCGAGCGCGTAGTTCTGGTAGACCTTCCACGGCGCAGCGGAGCCTTGCTTGGGGAAGTCGGCCATCGCGCGCTGGATGTAGCCCGAGGTCAGATCCATCAGCGGCTCGTCGCGCAGCGCTGCGTCGGTCTGCCGCGGGGTGCAGCTGGTGTAGCCGTGCGCGTCCATGTGCTGGATCAAGCGACACACGTACTCGCACGTGAGGTCGCACTTCAGGGTCCAGCTCGCGTTGGTGTAGCCGATCGCGAGCGCCATGTTCGGCACGTCGCTCAGCATCATGCCCTTGTAGGTCATGTGCTGGTTCGGCACGAGCGGCGCACCGTCGATGTCCACCTTCATGCCGCCGAGGAACTTCATCTTCAGGCCCGTCGCCGAGACCACGATGTCGGCGGGCAGCACCTCACCCGAGCTCAGCTTCACGCCCTCGGGGGTGAAGCTCGCGATGGTGTCGGTGACCACGTCCGCGCGTCCTTCGCGCACCGCCTCGAAGAGATCGCCGTCGGGCACCAAGCAGAGGCGCTGATCCCACGGGTTGTACGTCGGGGTGAAGTGCCTGGCGTCGATGCGGCTGCCGGCCTGCTTCTTCGCCTGGCCCACCAGCGCTTTCTTCGCGCGCTCGGGGAAGCGCCGGCAGAACTGGTAGAGGCCCATGCTCACGAGCACGTTCTTCATGCGCGTGATGCGGTAGGCGCGCTTCTCGGAGACCTTGCCCCGCAGCCAGTGCGCGACCGGATCCTTCTCGGGCGCGCTCACGATGTAGGTCGGCGAGCGCTGCAACATCGTCACGTGCGCGGCCTTTTTCGCCAGCTCGGGGACGAGCGTGACCGCGGTCGCGCCGCTGCCGATCACCACCACGCGCTTGCCCTGGTAGTCGAGGTCTTCGGGCCAGAACTGCGGATGCACGAGCTGCCCGCCGAACGACTTCATCCCGGGGAAGTCGGGGGTGTAGCCGGTGTCGTAGTCGTAGTAGCCCGAGCACATGAAGAGGAACGAACAGGTGAGCTCGACCGACTTGCCGTCGTGCTCGGCCTTCACCGTCCAGCGCGCCTCGTCGCTCGACCAGCTCGCGTTCACGACGCGGTGACCGAAGCGGATCTTGCGATCGATCCCGTACTCGCGCGCGGTGTCTTTGACGTACTGGAGGATCGAAGGGCCGTCGGCGATCGCTTTCGCGCCGATCCAGGGGCGGAACGAGTAGCCCAGCGTGTACATGTCGGAGTCGGATCGGATCCCCGGATAGCGGAAGAGATCCCAGGTGCCGCCGATCGACTCGCGCCCTTCGAGGATCGCGTACGTCTTGTTCGGGCACTTGCTCTGCAGGTGGTAGCCCGCGCCGATCCCCGAGAGCCCCGCGCCGACGACGATCACATCGAGATGGTTCTGCATGGCTTCCATCGTTCCTCTCGACCCCGAGCATAGCCCGCGACGCCCGCATGCCCCGCTCGCTTCCTTGGGGCGCCGCAGGCGCGACATCGAGCGCGTGTGCATCGGGCGCGACGTCCGCCGCGCCGAGTGGATGTGAGCCGGTGCTCACATTTGCGAGCAGTGGACAGGGCATGGCGTGCCGGGCGCCCGGCCTGGTACGTTGTGCTCCCCGTTGCACAGGAGCAGGCGATGACCGCACCCCTCTTCAGTCTCGCGTGCCCGAACTGTGGCGGGATGCTCGAGATGACGGCGCGCGCCGATCTCTTCAAGTGCGCGCACTGCCGACACCTCGCGATCCTGCGCTGGCCCGAGGCGTCGAGCGCGGCGCCGGACATCAAGAAGCTCGTCGAGCGCGAACGCTTCGCGGCCAACCTGTTGCGGCCCGGCGCGTCGCTGAACTGGCAAGGCGGGAGCCTCGCGCTCACCGACGACGAGCTCGCGTTCGTGCCGCACGGACTGAACTTCGGACCGCTCGAGCGCGCCGTGCTGCCGCTCGGATCGATCGCGGGCATCGACCTGCAGACCGGGCTGGTGTCCGACGAGCTCACGCTCACCGACGCGCGCGGCGAGCGCTGGGGCGTCCGGGTCTTTCGCGGCAAGAAGGTGCGGGACGCGATCGAAGAAGCGCGCCATCGAGCGCGCTGACCCATGCGGTGCATCGCAGGCGAGTCGCGCGTGCGGCTTCGCGCGTTCGATGGGCGAAGAGCGCGTGTTCCCGAGAGCGCCGGTCTTCTTCACGGCGCACACGAATCGAAACACGTCCGTCGCGGAGGCAACGCGGACGGACGGCATGTCTCAGCATGCACCGACCGAGCGTCCGCACCTTCGCAGCCACCCTCGCCCTCGCCGCGGTCGCCTCGCTCGCGTCGCTCGGCCCGACCCGCGCAGCCCTCGCGAGCGCAGGTCGCTGGGCGACGTTCCTCAGCGTCTCGGCGGGCGCGATCTTGGGTGGCCTCGCCGTCGCCGTGCTGCTCGAGCTGCGGCGTCTCGATGGCCTCGCGCACCGCGATCCACTGACGTCGGCGCTCAATCGTCGAGGCCTGGCGCGCGCGCTCGCAGAGGCGCGGGAGCACCACGGCTTGATCCTCGTGGACCTCGACCACTTCAAGGCGCTCAACGATCGCTACGGGCACGCGGCGGGCGACCGCGCGCTCATCGAGGTGGCGAGGGTGCTGGGCGAGTACGGCGTGGCGGCGCGGCTCGGCGGAGACGAGCTCGCGGTGCTCGTCGAGCGCCCTCTCCCGTCCGTGTGCGCAGCGATCCGCCAGGGCATCCGCGCGCGCGGCGTCGCCATCGATCTGCCGCTCTCGGCGAGCGTGGGTGCGACCGAGGTCGGCGCGGGCGAGCTCACGTCGGTCCTCGAGCGCGCCGACCGCGCGATGTACGAGGACAAGCGCGCGTGCCGCAGCGTGACCATCGCACGAACCCCGCGTCGCGAGCAGCGCGCTCGCCGGCACGTGCACTTCGCGTTGGCCGCCTGACGCATCAGGGGCCCAAGCGATCGGGCTCGAGTGGGTCCAAGCGCGCCATGCGGCTCTTGCCCTTCGTCTCGGTCATCGTCTTCGCATCGCTGGCAGTCGCCCAGTCTGCGCACTTTGCTGCGCCCGATGACGCGAGACCCGCGCGGCGCGCGACCATTGGAGGGCGACCGCTGCTCGACTGCACGGCGCACGGGGTGTGGCGCGCGCCGGAGGGATGGACGACCGGCGCGGTGCGGCGCGAGACGTTCGCCATCGCGCCCGACGGCACCGCTGTCTTGTTGCGGGTGCAGGCGCGACCTCGACTGCGGACGGATGACGACTTCGTGCAGCAGGTGCGCGCGGTGCTGGGCGCGTGGGTCGATGGGGCGAGCGAGGGCGAGCTCACGAGCGAGGGCCGCTCGCGGTGGTCGACGACGCGCCGCCTCAGCGGCACCGCGGCTGGCGTGACGTGGGTCGCGGAGGCGACGCGGAGCTCCCACTTCCACGTGCGCATCCGCGCGAGCACGGCGCACGACGAGGCGATGGACGCAGCGATCGGGAGCTGGGCGATGCTCACCTCGCACGCCTGCCAGTGCGGCACCGACTGCGATCGTCCGCGACGCGAGTGAACGCTCTGCGAGCTCCTTAGCGACGTCGACGTCGAGCCGGGGCAGGCGTGGGCGCGGTGGAAGCGACGCGCGCGAGTGTCTCGGTCGGCCATGGCGGGCCCACGCGCCGAACGCTCAGCTGGTGGTCCTTGCGCCAGTCGATGCGCTCGAGCTCGGGTGCATCGATCTCGCGGAGCGTGAGCGGGGGATCGATGCGGTGGCGGTTCGCTTCGTCGACGCCGTCGCGGATCCACCACAAGCCGATCCGAACCCGAAGCACGTCGCGGGCGGTGAGCAGCGTGCGGGCGAGCGCGAAGGTCGGCGCGAGCTCGAGGAGGCCCCAGCCACAGGCGCACGGGTGCTCCGAAGGGGTCGCGATGACCGCACAGCCCGCGGCGAAGCGTGCCAGCTCGCTGTCGGGCGGCGGCCGCAGGATGGCGGCCCGAACCCGGGACGCAGCGGCCAGCGTTCGAACCGCGTCCTCAGCGCCGGGGGGCGGTCCGTCGCGGAACGCGATGGCCAGGTAGGCGAAGCGGCACACGGGAGCAGGGTACCGGATCACCCTGCTTTTTGGCGGGCCGGGCGAATCCAAGTACCCCCGTCCGCGGCGGGAGCGAATCCGAGCACCCTGTTCGGACCCGTTCCATGCGGCCACTCGGTCAGGCGGGCGCCGTGCGAATCCAAGCACCCCTGAGGTCGTGCGAACCCAAGCACGCCCGGGCCGACGCCGTGCGGGTCGACGTCGCGGGAATCCAAGCACCCCCTGGGCTTGGACTGAGCTCGTTCCCTGGATCGCTGAAACTGAATTACTGAGGACCGTCCCCTTTTCGGGCATCGGAGGCTGTAATCATTGTTGAATACGGAACTCAATTACTGAGGACCGTCCCCTTTTTACGTGAAGTGCATTGTTTTGAGTGGTGTCGTGGAGGCTCTGATTCTCTGCACGCCTCTTCTGCGTGAAATTCACTCGTGGGGTTCGGCGGGGCTCGTGGGCCTCCTGCGCCTCCGAGCAGCGTGGGAATTCGCACCGCGTCGACTGACGCATCGCGTTGATTTCAGTGCCAAAGTCGGGCGCGAACCGTGTTGCGCAGTGACTGAATCGTGACAGATCCGCCGGCCTCGTTTGGGCAAAACTGGCCCTTCGGCCGGACGCCACGCGCACTTCTCTTCTTACCGCGTGCTCCACGACCTCGGCGCGCAGCTCCCCGCTGCCCCGAGCCCCGCAACGACCCCTAGGGAACGAACATGAAGCAAGAGTTCCAGCCGATCGCCGTGGTCGGCGTCAGCGCCCTCTTTCCCGGATCCGTCGACAAGACCGGCTTCTGGCGCGACATCATGGCGGGTCGCGACCTGCTGACCGACATCCCCGAGTCGCACTGGCTGATCTCCGACTACTACGACGCGGACCCCACCAAGCCGGACAAGACCTACGCCAAGCGGGGCGCGTTCCTGAAGGACATCGACTTCGATCCGATGGCCTGGGGCATCCCGCCGTCCATCGTCCCCCAGACCGACACCACCCAGCTCCTGGCGCTCATCGTCGCCAAGCAGGTGCTCGACGACGCGACCAAGGGTCAGTTCGCCAGCGTCGACCGCAGCAAGATCAGCTGCATCCTCGGCGTCACCTCCGGCCAGGAGCTGATGGGCTCGATGGTCTCGCGCCTGCAACGCCCGGTATGGGTGAAGGCCCTGCGCGAGGCCGGCCTGCCCGAGAGCAAGGTCATCGAGGCCTGCGACAACATCAGCAAGAACTACACGAAGTGGGAGGAGGCCAACTTCCCGGGCCTGCTCGGCAACGTGGTGGCGGGCCGGGTCGCCGACCGCCTCGACATCGGCGGCACCAACTGCGTCACCGACGCGGCGTGCGCCTCGACCTTCGCGGCGCTCTCGATGGGCGTGAACGAGCTCTTGGTGGGTCAGTCGGATCTCGTGATCGCAGGCGGCTGCGACACGATGAACGACATCTTCATGTACATGTGCTTCAGCAAGACGCCGG